>NZ_JAEMRD010000099.1 GCF_016463485.1 Brevundimonas sp. | reverse complement strand
AGGGCCTGCCGGTCCGCGGCCAGCGCACGCACACCAACGCCCGCACCCGCAAGGGTCCCGCCAAGCCGATCGCCGGCAAGAAGAAGTAAGACAGACACATGGCCAAGGAACCGGGTCGCGTAAAGAAGCGCGAGCGCAAGAACATCACCTCGGGCGTCGCCCACGTGAATGCGTCTTTCAACAACACCATGATCACGATCACCGATGCCCAGGGCAACGCGATCTCGTGGTCGTCGTCGGGCCACATGGGCTTCAAGGGTTCGCGCAAGTCGACCCCTTACGCCGCCCAGATGGCCGCCGAAGACGCCGGCAAGAAGGCCCAGGAACACGGCGTCAAGACGCTGGAAGTCAACGTCTCGGGTCCCGGTTCCGGTCGTGAGTCGGCGCTCCGCGCCCTCCAGTCGGTCGGCCTGACCATCACCACCATCCGCGACGTCACCCCGATGCCGCACAACGGTTGCCGTCCGCCCAAGCGCCGCCGCGTCTAAGCGAACACCGCCTCCGCCGACCCTATTCTCCGCCGGCCCTGGACGCACCTGACGAGGTAGCGAGGGGCCGGCGAACTCCATTCGAGGGACACCCATGATCGAACGAAACTGGCAAGAACTGATTCGTCCCGAGAAGCCGCAAATCGAGCTCGGCTCCGACGCCCAGCGCAAGGCGCGCCTGGTGGCCGAGCCCCTCGAACGCGGCTTTGGCGTGACGCTCGGCAACGCCCTGCGCCGCGTGCTCCTGTCGTCGCTGCAAGGCGCCGCCGTGACCGCGATCCAGATCGATGGCGTCGTGCACGAATTCTCGTCGCTGGAAGGCGTTCGCGAAGACGTCGTCGACATCGTGCTGAACATCAAGCAACTGGCGCTGCGCATGCACGCCGAGGGCCCCAAGCGCATGACCCTGCGCGCCACGGGCCCCGGGCCTGTGACCGCCGGCCAGATCGACGTCCCCGCGGACATCGAGGTGCTGAACCCGAACCACGTCATCTGCACCCTGGATGACGGCGCTTCGATCCGCATGGAACTGACCGTCCAGAACGGCAAGGGCTATGTCGCTTCGGAGTTCAACCGTCCGGAAGACGCGCCGATCGGCCTGATCGCCGTCGACGCCCTGTATTCGCCGGTCAAGCGCGTCGCCTATCGCGTCGAGCCGACCCGTCAGGGCCAGTCGCTGGACTATGACAAGCTGGTACTGGAAGTCGAAACCAACGGCGCCGTGAGCCCTGTGGACGCCGTGGCCTATGCCTCGCGCATCCTGCAGGACCAGCTGCAGATCTTCATCACCTTCGACGAGCCCAAGAAGGCGGTCGAGGCGGCCGACGGCAAGCCTGACCTGCCGTTCAACCCGGCCCTGCTGAAGAAGGTCGACGAGCTGGAACTGTCGGTCCGTTCGGCCAACTGCCTGAAGAACGACAACATCGTCTACATCGGCGACCTGATCCAGAAGACCGAGGGCGAAATGCTTCGCACCCCGAACTTCGGCCGCAAGTCGCTGAACGAGATCAAGGAAGTTCTGACCACCATGGGTCTGTCGCTGGGCATGGATGTGCCCAACTGGCCGCCCGAAAACATCGAAGACCTGGCCAAGAAGTTCGACGACCAGATCTAGTTTCAACCCTCCGCCCAAGACCCTTTCCGGGTCGCGGAGCGGTTAGAAGGACAAGGCCCAGGCCCGCGTCGGTATGCGGGAACCAGGACTGAGTAGGAGAGACCCCGATGCGCCACGGCGCCGCCTATCGCAAGCTGGGACGTACCAGCGCACACCGGACCGCCATGTTCGCCAACATGGCTGCGTCGCTGATCAAGCACGAGCAGATCACGACGACCCTGCCCAAGGCCAAGGAGCTTCGCCCCTTCGTCGAAAAGCTGGTCACGCTCGGCAAGAAGGGCGACCTGCACGCCCGTCGTCAGGCCATCAGCCACGTCCGTGACGTGACCCAGGTCGGCAAGCTGTTCGAAACGATCGGCCCGCGCTACGCCGAACGCAACGGCGGCTATATCCGCATCATGAAGGCCGGCTTCCGCCACGGCGACAACGCCCCGATGGCCGTCATCGAGTTCGTCGACCGCGATGTCGACGCCAAGGGCCTCGACTCGGGCCCGGTCTATACGGCCGACGCCGACGAAGAATAGGATTCGGCCGCAAGGCTGGACATCGAAAGGGCGGCCCGATCAATCGGGCCGCCCTTTTCTCGTTAGGGCGCTAACGCTCGGCTCGCGGAGCCTCGCTGCTTGAGCGCGTTTCGGGCTGGCCGCTGCGTGCAGGTCTCATCCCTGTCGCGTAGCGAGGGGGAGGTGGCACGGCGCTCCTTCAGCGCCGTGACGGAGGGCGGGGCGGTCGGGTCTGTCCGGTCATGCATCTGCCAGCCCCGATTCCGAGAAACGCGTCGCCCCCTCCGTCTCGTCGGCCAAGCGGCCTCCGATCCACCTCCCCCGCGCTTCGCGGCAGGGAGGAGATGCGGTGCCCTACTCCTTCGACAGATCCTGGACGCGGAACCAGGCGATGGCACCGGCGAGGGGGGTGAGGGTCCAGAGGGCGAGGCTGGTGAGGGCCTTCACGACTAGGGCGTTGGCGGCGGGGTTCTCTCCGCCCTGCTGGATCGCGGCCTTCAGTGACTCGAACGCCAGGCCCGGCAGGATCAGGTGGGGGAGCCAGTCCTGGGGGTTCCAGCCGAGCAGGGCCAGCCCGGGGCCGCCGAACAGGGACTGGGCGAAGCCGACGACCCAGGGCACGAACAGGGCGGCCAGCAGGGACCGGGTCAGGGTGGCGGTCAGCAGGGCGAGCATGGCGTACTGGACGATCCGGACCCAGGACAGCAGCCACAGCAGCAGGAACTGGCCGACGCCCGCGCCATCCATGTCGAAGCCCAGAGGTCGGGCGAAGACCACGGCCTGGGACACCGTGTTGAGGACGCTGGCGATCAGGAAGGCGATCATGCCGGCCAGGGCCAGCAGCTTGAACACCGCCACCTTGCCGAGGATCAGGTTGGTGCGGCTGTTGCGGGCGCTGATCAGCCGCCAGGTCTCCCAGCGGTAGTCGCCGGCGTACAGGGTCGCCGCCCCGATCAGCATGAAGACCAGTATGGCCCCGTTGGCCCCCATGCCGGCACCGGTCATCAGGCCCTCGGCGATATTCACGGGCTCCTGGCCCATGCGCTCGGCGATGCCCGGCGGAAGCTCGGGAACCTTGGCCTTTGTGATGATGTGATAGGCGATGCCGCCGAAGAAGTAGAGGACCGGCACGAACAGCACGCTCCAGAACACGGTCATCCGGTTCCGGGTCAGGCGGTAGGCCTCGGAGAAGACGGCGTCGAACAGCAGGGTCGGGTTCATCAGATCGCCTCCGCCTGGATGGCTTCGGGCGTCTGAACGCTGCCGGTCTCGGTCATGAATACGCTTTCCAGATCGGCACCGACCCAGCGGGCCTCGTCGATGTCGACGCCCTGTTCGATCAGGGCGCGGAGCAGGGCGGGGCCCTCGGCACGGGGGATGGCGGCGAGGACGGCGGAGCCTTCCAGCGTCCCCTTGTCGCCGAGCACGCCCATGACCTGTGCCAGGGGGGTGGCGGACAGGCGCAGGCGTTCGCCGCCGGCGGTCAGGTCCTTGACCAGGCCCTCGCGGACCAGGGCACCCTTGTTCATGATGGCGACGCGGTCGCACACCCGCTGGACCTCGAGCAACTGGTGGCTGGCGAGGACGACGGTGATGCCGTCCTTGTCGGCCAGGGACCGGATCAGGGCGCGCATCTCCTGGATGCCGGGGGGGTCCATGCCGCTGGTCGGTTCATCGAGGATGACCAGTTCCGGCTCGGTGATCAGGGCGATGGCGACGCCGAGACGTTGAAGCATCCCCACCGAGAAGCCCCGCACCTTGCGGTCGGCGGCGGCGGTCAGGCCGACGCGGTCCAGCCAGCCGGCGACGCGGGCGGGATCGGCCTTCAGCCCGTGCGCCGTGGACAGCCAGACCAGCACCTGACGCGCCGTCAGATAGGGCGGGAAGCGGGGCGTCTCGATCATCGAGCCCATGCGGCGGCTGGCGGCGACATCGCCACCTCCGCCCATGTGGACGGTCCCGCCCATGACCAGGGCCTCGCCCTCGGTCGGCTTGATCAGGCCCAGCAGGATGCGGAACAGGGTGGACTTGCCCGCCCCGTTGGGTCCGAGGACGCCATAAACCCCGCCGCGCGGGATGGTCAGGCTGAGCCCGTCGAGGGCGCGGACCGGGCCATAGGTCTTGGTCAGGTTGCGGGTCTGGATCACATCGCTCATGGCGCGAGAGTGGCGCGACCGGGGCGGCGGGGCAAGCCGCCTGCGGATTAAGGTTCTGCAACGTCTGCGAAGGGTGGGCGCGGGGTCGGCATGCCAAAGGCGATCAGGTCGCCGTCGGGGGCCAGGACGATCAACTCACGCTGGCCATAGGCCTTGTCTGCCGGGCCGTGGACGTCGCCGGGCGGCAGCCGGTCGAGGCGCGGCTTCAGCTCGGCGTAGAGCGCGTCCACGTCACGGACGTCGATGTAGTAGCGGAAGGTTCGCTCGGCCGGCCCGTGACGCGGACAGTCCCGCTCCAGCAGGCGGAAGGCCGCGCCTTCGCGACGGATGTAGGCATAGCCGGCCTCGCGGTAGGGGATCTGGAAGCCCAGGACATCGACGAAGAAGGCCAGGGCGGCGTCGATGTCGTCCACATGCATGAAGGGGGTAGCCTGAAGGATGTTCGACATGCGCGGGCCCCCTGCGCGGAAAACCTATCATCGCGGATAGCGGCCCGTCGATGGTCGCGGATGTCGTCGTGACGGCGTCGCGGAAGGGGGCTAGGCATGGCGGCGGTTTCCGGGAGACGACCATGGCGTTGAGACTGATCCTGATCCTGCTGGCCCTGACGGTGTCGGGGTGTGCGAGCTGGCCGGCCAGGTTCGGGGGAGGCGGCAAGGTCGAGCGACCCATCGTGGTGCTGGTCTCGATCGACGGGTTCCGGGCCGACTATATCGCGCGGGGCGCGACGCCGACCCTGTCGCGGTGGGCGAGAGAGGGTGCCTCCGGGCCGATGCAGCCGTCGTTCCCGACCAAGACCTTTCCCAACCACTATACGCTGGTGACGGGTCTTCGGCCCGACCACCACGGGATCGTCAACAACACCATGGTGGACCCCACCATCCCTGGCGTGACCTTCAGCCTGAGGAACGCCGAGGCGGTGACGGACCGGCGCTGGTGGGACGACGGGGAGCCGATCTGGGTGACGGCCGAGAAGGCCGGGCTGACCTCGGCGGCCATGTTCTGGCCGGGGTCGGAGGCAGACGTGCGGGGGGTGAGGCCCAGCCTGTACGCGAAGTTCGACCAGGCCATGCCGGGGGACGCGCGGGTGGACCAGCTGCTGGCCTGGATGGACCTGCCCGTACGCGAGGAGGCGGGGGACGGTGGGCCCGGGACGGATCGGCCGGACATCGCGACCCTGTATTTCGACATCGTGGACACGGCAGGACACGAGCACGGGCCGGATGCGCCCGCGGTGGCGACGGCCCTGGCCTCGGTCGATCAGTCGCTGGCGCGGCTGGAGGCGGGGTTGAGAAGGCGGGGGCTGTGGCGACGGGTCGTGGTCATCGTGGTGTCGGACCACGGGATGGCCCCGACCTCGCCGGAGCGGGTGGCGCGGCTGGGGCCGCTGGCGTCGTCGGCGGAGGCGGCCTTCGTCCAGTACGGCGGCGCGATCGCCTCGATCGAGCCGCTGCCCGGTCACGAGGCCGAGGTCGCGGCCGAGGTGACGGGGCCGCACGAGCACATGACCTGCTGGAAGAAGGCCGAGATTCCGGCGCGGTTCGCCTTCGGAACGCACCGGCGGGTGCCCAGCCTGTTCTGCGTCGCCGAGCCCGGCTGGGCCATCCTGAAGGCCGACCAGACCTTCCGGGGGGAGGGCGGCGGGGACCACGGATACGACAATGCAGCGCCGGAGATGCAGGCCATCTTCGTGGCCCATGGGCCGGGGGTGCGGCGGGGCGCCCGGATCGAGGGGCTGCAGAACGTGGACGTTCACGGGCTGATGGGCCGGCTTCTGGGGATCGCGGTCCCGGCGGATGACGGCGATCCGGCGAGGGCGGCGGGGGTTTTGAGGGACTGAAGCCGGGCATAGCCGAGAAAAGCAGGGTCTGAATGGTCTGAACCGTCTGAAAATGTAAGGCTATCGTTACATTTGAGGGTGTCCGGACTCAAAATTAGAGTCCGAGGAGTCCGAGGAGTCCGAGGAGTCCGGACTCCCTTCGATTTCGGCGGGCAGGGCGGGTTGTCAAAGACCGAGGCGAAGCGGCATCCTACCACGGCGGCGAGAGGCGCCAGGTTCAAGGCCTCGAGATTTCCGCAATCCCTTGCGCGGCAAGGGATTGGTGCGCCGAGGTTTGATTACCGGGTCTGATCGCGACTGTGCCCCCTATCCCGCCGGAAGGGGATCCAAGAGACCGAAGCTGGACAGGGATGGACGGACCAGCCCGGCGTCGGGATATAGATCGACAGGACTTCTTGGCGAGGCGAACAAGCGATGCCGGTGAGCACGATCCAACTTCGCGACAGCGATCATTTCGTCACCTATACGAACGCGCAAGGCAGCGTGGTCACCGCGCCGCGCGATCTGGTCCTCAGCACCTATGCCCCCACGACGCCCGGACGGTATCCGGTGATCGTCTACAGCCACGGGCACGGCGGCAGCGGGACGGCCGGGTCCGGGTCGGGGATCACGGCCCAGGCCCTGGCCGATCTGGGCTATATCGTCATCGCCCCGACCCACCTGGACTCGAACGCGGTCTATCCCGCCACGATCACCCAGCAGTTCGGCCTGTTCAATCCGGTTTCCAGCCTGCACCGAACCGCCGACGTCCAGTTCGCCCTGGACCAGGTCGCCACCCTGGTCGCCGCCCTGCCGGGCTATTCGGCCGACGCCGCCCGGCCGGTGGTGGTGGGTCATAGCCACGGAGCCTTTACCGCGGCCCTGATCGTCGGAGCCCAGTCCGAACTGCATGCGGCGGGTCTGGCCCCCAACAACCCGTACGGCATGACGAGCATCGCCGATCCGCGCTTCGCGGCCGCGATCCTGTTGTCGCCACAGGGGGACGAAACCCCGTGGGGTGGATTGTCGCCGACATCCTGGGACACAATCCGGGTTCCGCTGCTGGTGGTGACCGGAACCCAGGACGAGGAGCTGGGTCTGGCCGGCTGGCAGGGTCGACTGGACCCCTTTGGCGAGAGCGGTGTCGCAGGTGCCGCCGTCGTCTATCGCGACGCAACCCACGCCGATATCGGCGGCAATACCACAATCCCCGGCATGACTGCGTCGATCGCGCGGTTTGCAGACCGGTTTCTGGACGGATTCCTGGGGGGAGACGCAGCGGCGCTGGCGGCGTTTTCCACGGCGGCGAGCCTGATGAGTCTGGAGCAGCGCCTGGCCCAGGCCTTTAGCCGGCCGGTCGTCGGATCGACCGGTACGGGGGTGATCGACGGCGGTGCCGGAGCCGACATCCTGGAGGGGTTGGCCACAGCCGACCGGATCACCGGCGGTGGCGGTGCGGACACCCTGAGCGGTGGGGCCGGGGCGGATGTGTTCCGTTATCTGGCGACCTCGGATTCGACTGCATCGATCCAGGACACGATCACAGACTTCCAGACGGGTTCGGACCGGATCGACCTGACGGCGCTGAACCCGACGTCGATCAGCATCGCGCGACTGACCGGCGGCAGCGCCGTTTTTGCCCAGACCCCGGGCGGAGCCTTCCAGGTGTTCGTGCAGGGTTCGCCGTTGAACGCGACGGACATCGCCTATTCAGGAGGTTTCGGCGTCTATGTGATCGGGTCGGACAGCCCCGACGTCATCCTGGGCGGAGACAGGCCCGATCCCTTGGTCGGCAACGGCGGTGACGACGTCATCATCGGCGGCGCGGGTGCCGACGCCATCTCGGGCGGGGCCGGACGGGATGTGTTCCGCTATGTCGCCTGGGGCGATTCCAACCAGACGACCGGATACGATAATCTGTACGACTTCACCTGGGGTCAGGACAGGATCGACCTGACGCAGTTGAACGCGACCTCGATCAGCATCCTGAGATCCGACAACGGGTCCAGCTTCGTCTATGCGGAAACGGCGCAGGGCGTGTTCCTGACCACGGCTGCGGGTCTGGCAGTGCAGGGGTCCGATCTCATCTATGGGCCCAATGGGGTCGGTGGATTCGGCATCTTCATGCTCGGCTCGAATTTCGGCGACGGCCTGACCGGCACGAGCCAGGCCGACTCGATCGTGGGGGGAGCCGGTAACGACAACATCACAGGGGGCCGCGGTGCCGACGTCCTGTTCGGGAACGAAGGCGTAGACCTGTTCAACTATGAGTTCGCCTCGGATTCGACGGCTTCGGCAGCCGACACCATCTTCGACTTCGTATCGGGCGTGGATACGATCGGTCTGTCGCGGATCCGTACCGGGACAGCGGACAGCTTCGGCATCGCCTATCTGTCGGGTGGGTCGTATCTGTTCGTGGACCTGGGCGGGAACGGCACGAACGACATGGTGATCGGCCTGGCCAACACCACGCTGAGGGCCTCGGACATTATCTGGGGGACCGCGGCGATCGGCGAGGAGCCGGGGGCCAAGGCGGCCGGGCCCGAGGTGCTGCCCGTCGGGGACGGGGGCGATCTGTTCGATGGCGAGATGTCGTTCGAACTGTCGCCGATGACGGGGAGGTGGATGCTGGACCTGGAAGGCGCACGCGGGTTCCACGGCCAGGACTGGTTTCTGTAGCGACACGCCGACGACGATACGGACGCGAGGTCAAAGCCGCCCGGCGTCCCGGGCAAAACGCAAAACGGCGGCCCGAGGGGGGCAATCCCCGGGCCGCCGTCATTTTATCCGGCGTCTCTCCAAACGCCGGAATCTGCATCAGGTCGGGGCTACCAGACCTTGTAGTTCAGGCCGACGAAGAAGCGGCGGCCGTAGGGGTCGAAGTTGGAATACAGGGTCGTGCCCAGGAAGGGCGCCTGTTCAGCGTCAAAGGCATTGACCACGCCGGCGCGCACCGACAGGTCGTCCATCACGTTCCAGCGCACGGTGAAGTCGTTCCGCACGAAGTTGCCGGTGTCCAGCTCGTCCTGCTGACGCGAGTCAGCATTGAAGATGAAGTCACGGGCGTAGACCACGTTCTGGGCAGACTGCCAGTCGGCGGTCCAGTTGACGCTCCAGGTGTCGTTCGGCGTCCAGGTCAGCGACGAGGTGAAGCGGACACGCGGGTAGAAGGGCGTGCCGGCCAGTTCGTCATAGTCCGAAGGGTCCGACTCGTTCAGGTACTGCTGCTGGGTGATCAGCCACAGGCCGCCGATCGAATAGTCGAAGCGACCGAAGTTGCGGCCGAACATTTCTTCGCTGTCGAGGCTGTAGCGGGCGGTGAAGTCCAGGCCGCGCGTCTTGAGCGAGGCGTAGTTGAACGACCGCTGGATGAAGCCGCCCACCGGGTCGCCCGCGGGGGCACCGACGCCGAACGGGATATTCGGATTGTTGCGGAAGATGGTCGAGCAGGCGTCGGTATTCAGTGTCGGGCCGTTGACGCAGTTGGCCGCCGCCGTATCGGCCGAGACCGAGGCGATCACGTCGTCGATGGTGATCTCGTAGTAGTCGAGCACCAGGCTGAAGTTGGGGATGAAGCGCGGACGCAGCACCGTCGAGAAGGTGAAGCTGTCCGATTCCTCGGGTCGCAGGTTGGGGTTGCCGCCGCTGACGCCCGAGATGCCCGAGGTGTAGTTCGGGCGGAAGTCGTCGAGGTTGGTCGCCGTGGAGCCCGCGAAGTCGAAGGTGCGTCCCTGGGCGGCGGCCAGCGCCGTACAGTTGGTGATCCGGTTCTGGCGGGTCGCGGCGTCCGACACGGCCGCGATGTTGGCGGTGGTGCAGGGGTCGACGATGCCGTTGGCGAAGGTCTGGCTGTTGGGGGCGAAATTCTCGGCCAGGTCGGGGACGCGGATCGAGGTGTTGTAGCTGGTCTTGAAGGTGATGTCCTGGATCGGACGGTAGATCAGGTTGACGCCGTAGACGTCCGAGCCACCGACGGTCGAATAGTCGGCGTAGCGGTAAGAGCCGCTGAGCTCGGCGTATTCACCCAGGAAGCTGTCGCGGAACAGCGGGATGGACAGTTCGGCGAAGACTTCCTGGCTGTCGTAGCTGACTTCCGGGAAATCCGGGCCGGTGTTGAGGAACAGCAGGCGGCCGTCGGTGTCACGGTCGCGGCCGGTCGCCTCGGTGGTTTCCTTGCGGTATTCGCCGCCGAGCGCCACGCCGATCGGGCCCGCGCCCCAGAAGTCCCACAGGCTGCCCGAGATCGAGCCGATGGCCTGGTGCTGTTCGTTGCGCTCGGTGACGCCGACCGAGGCGTCGATGTAGTCCAGCGCCGCCTGGCTCTGGTTGCCCTTGCCGAAGACGTTCAGCGGGGCGCACGAGGCGATGGAGTCGCGACCGTAGGCGCTGTCGCGCAGGTCGCCGCCGCGCTGGTAGTCAACCAGGTTGCCGTTGGCGACGTTCTGCTTGGACAGGAGTTGGGCGCGGCAGACGATCTGGCCCGGCGTGCCGTTGACGATGCCGGCGGTGTCGATGACCGCATCGGCCGCCAGGGCGAAACGCTGGCCGTCGACCCCGCGTTCGCGGTTCTCGACCTCGACCTGACCATAGGTGTAGCCCAGGTCGACGCTGATATCCTTGACGAAGGCGAACTGGTCGAACTCACCGCGGACGCCGGCGACGTAGCGTTGCAGGACGCGGCTGTTGTCCTGGGTGCGGTCAGGGCCGAACATCGAGTGACGCGCGTTCTGGACGATGAAGGCGGTCCCGGGCGCGCCCGGTGCGGTCGCCGTCGGGGCACCGTACGGGATCACCGAGTTGGTACGGATGGCGTCCTTGACGATCTGCGGCAGGAAGGCGTTGTCGGTCCAGCGCAGGTCGAAATTGTTGACCGCATAGATCGGGTTGGCTTCGTTGGAGCCGTAGGAGTTGACCAGATCGATGTCGAAGAAGGTCGGCTGGGCCAGGTCGAAGGTGTCTTCGGTGACGTACTTGGCCTCGGCATAGGCAGTGATGGCGTCGGTCAGCTTGAAGGTGCCGCCGACCTGATAGCGCTGCGATTCCGATGAGGGGACGCGCGAGCCGGTCGAGAACTCGGCCGGGTTCTCGCCGTCGCCGCCGAGGTTGAAGGGGCGGTTGGCACCCGTTTCGCCGACACGCTGGCCGAAATCGGCGAGGCGGGCGGTCGTGCCGTCATACCAGAAGGTCTTGCCCGGGGTGACGCCGAAGCAGTTGGCGGCGTAGCTGAAGTTGCCGGGGCTGTTGCCGCCGGGGAAGCAGTTCTCGAACGGGACGTTGGGGTTGGTCAGGTCGCTGGGACGCTGGACGTTGGCCAGGGTGGTCTGGCCCCACCGGGGACGGTCGATGCGGTTGACGCCGGTGAACAGGCGGGCGTCCAGGTTGGCGTCGTCGGGGCGGTTGGTCGGGTCGGCGTCGATGCCGATGCGGACGGGGGCGCGACGCAGCCAGTCGATGTCGAGCGAGGTGACCTCATCGACCTTTTCGTACTCGGCGTGGGCGTAGAGGTTCAGGCGGTCGTCGAAGAAATTCTTGCCGATCAGGGCCGAGATGCGGCGGTTGGCCTGGCCGTCCTCGTTGATCATGCCGTAGCTGGCGTCGACCTCGAGACCCTCGAAATCCTTGCGCAGGATGAAGTTGAGCACGCCCGAGACGGCGTCGGCGCCATAGACCGAGGCGGCACCGCCGGTGACGATCTCGATGTTCTCGATCAGCAGGCGCGGGATGGTGTCGATGTCGACCGACAGCTGGCCACCGCTGGAACCGACGTGACGACGCCCGTCGACCAGGGTCAGGGTCCGGTTGGAGCCCAGCGAGCGCAGGTTCGGCAGCGACAGGCCGCCGTCACCCAGGCCCGAGCCCGTGGTGTCGGACGGCACCACCGAGTTCGACAGGGCCGGGATGGTGGCCAGATAGTCGATCACGGTCGACTGGCCGGTGGTCAGCAGCTGGTCCTGAGAGACCTGGATCAAGGGGGTAGGGGAGTTGGTCGCGTCGCGACGGATGCGCGAACCGGTGACGACGATCTCGCCCAGTTCCTGGTCCTGGGCATCGGCGGCGACGGGGGCGGTGGAGACGGGTTCGGACGTCTGGGCGAAGGCCGGTGCCGCGAAGGACGCAAGCGCAGCCGTAAGGATGGTCGAGGCAAGAAGGTGTGAGCGCATAACAACCGTTTCTGAAAAATACAGTCCAGCTTGTCCGCGTCGATGACGCAGAGATGCCGATTTGCGGACACAAAGATTTCAGTTCAGAGACAGGTCAAGCGTTGCCATGAGCGATTATCAAAAGATTTCATGGTTACTTCAGAAAGCGTGATTTCGCCGTCATATCGACGGGGAAAAGACCGCGTTGCTGAATATTTCATCGTTACACGGGGAACAAGGAGTCGATCCGGGTGTTTTTGTGGTCGTTTGTCCGGGCTGAGCCCAAAGCCAGAGTTCGCGGTGGACGGCACCGCCAATGCTCGGGTCGTCACCTCGCGTGAGGGTCGCGACAGCGCGGCCGTGATCGGATAAGGCGGCGATCCCATGTCGATCCTGCACCCCAAGAAACGCCGCGCCGCCATCGCCTTCATTTTCGTGACGGCGGTGCTGGACATCCTGGCCATGGGGCTGGTGATCCCGGTGCTGCCGGCGCTGATCGAGGAATTCGCGGGGTCGGGGGCTTCGGCGGGGATCTGGAAC
>NZ_JAEMRD010000008.1 GCF_016463485.1 Brevundimonas sp. | reverse complement strand
CGATCGTGGCGCGACGGTTCAGCGGCTCGCGCACGCCGTCGGCCGTGGCCTTGGCGAGTTGCGTTTCACCGACGCCGTTCAGCGAGATCACGCCACCGGCGACGCCTTGAGCGACCAGGGCGTCAGCCGTGGTACGGGCGCGGCGGTTCGACAGGCCGATGTTGTAGGCGGCCGAACCGGAGGTGTCGGCGTGACCGACGACCAGGACGCGGGTCGGACGACCGGTCTTGGCGTAGTTGGCGGCGGCCGTGATGACCGAGCGGGCTTCAGCGGTCAGGTCCGAGCGATCCCAGTCGAAGTAGACCACGAACTCACGGGCGACGGGAGCGGCCGGAGCGGTCGGGCGCGGCGGAGCCGGGGGCGCGACGGGGGCCGGCGGAGGCGAGACCGGAGCCGGAGGAGCCGGCGGAGCGACGTAAGGCGCTTCAGCTTCCGGGCCGAAGGCGTAACGCAGGCCCAGCGAAACGCTGTGCGCCGAGTCATAGTCTCCTTCCAGGGTGCCTTGCGAGAAGGCCGCGACGGAGGAGGTCGTGAAGAACTCCATGTCGCCCGTCAGGTAGCGGTAGGTCAGGTCGATGTTGGCGCGGTCCGAAACGGCCCAGGCCAGACCGGCGATCGCCTGAGCGGCGAACTTGGTCGAGGAGTCATCGGCGGCGAAGCCGACGGTGCGCAGGTTGCGGTGACGGCCGATCACGTCGGTGTTGACGTGGTTCACACCGGCGCCGAGGCCGACGAAGGGACGGATGCCCCAGTATTCGAAGCCGAAGTCATAGATGACATTGGCCATCAGGGTCGTCGAGGTCGCGTCGCCTTCGGGCGAGAAGCAGGGGCCGGTGGCGGGCGTCAGGTTGCAGACACCGTTACGGCCGCGACGAGCACGGAAGGTGCCGATGTCGCCCGAGCGGTAGCCGCCCTCGACTTCAACGCGCCAGTTCGGGTTGAACCGGTAGCCCAGGCGGGCGAAGGCGGTCCAGCCGTCGTTGATTTCCATGCGGAAATTGTTGCCCGTCGTCGCCGACTCGAGGTTGATGCGGCGATCGATGTGCTGATAGCCGGCGTCAACCGCGCCGTACCAGCCATCGGGTTCCGCCGAAGCGGCGCCGGCCGACAGGGCAAGAGCCGCCGCCGCGCTGGTCGCCAGGATCATCGTCTTCATACGCATGGGTGTGAGCCCTCCGCCAAAATTGATTCATGCGGCGGTCTCACCGCCTGATGGCTCTCTAACAGCGTTGCCATAGTCGGTCGAGGCGATAACGTCGTTACCCGTGCGTGAATCTGCGACCGTGGCGTTGAAGCTACACGAAAAAATCGTGTCGGGCGGTCCGACGACCCCTGTCCGGGATCGCAGGTGACGCGATCGGGTCCGTCCGGCTTTCGGAACGGGGCGAACCTGACTACAGATTCGGTCATGGCGCACCAGGCTGAACGCTGCGAGATCATCGCCGAGGCGGGGGTGAACCACGACGGCCGCGAGGACCGGGCGCTGGCCCTGGTGGAGGCCGCCGCCCGTGCAGGTGCGGACACGGTAAAGTTCCAGACCTTCGACCCCGAGGAACTGGCCACGGCCGCCGCGCCGACTGCCGCCTATCAGTCCGCCGCCGGCCAGGGCCCGACCCAGGCGGAGATGCTGGCCCGGCTGGTGCTGTCGCCCGCCGGCTTGAGACGTGTCGTCGATCACTGCCGGGCGCACGACATCGGCTTCCTGTCCACGCCGTTCGACATCGGCTCGGCGCGGATGCTGGTCGATGACCTGGGCATGTCGCGGATCAAGGTGGGATCGGGGGAATTGACCAACCTGCCCTTCCTGCTGGACCTGGCCCGGCTGGACCGGCCGCTACTGCTGTCCACCGGGATGGCGGAGATGAGCGAGGTCAAGGACGCCCTCGGGTGCGTAGCCTTCGCCCGCCTGGCGGGGTCGGGCGAGCGCCCGTCGACCGCGGCCTTTCGCGCCGCCCTCGCTTCGGCCGAGGCCCGGCCGATCCTCGCCGGGACGGTCGTCATGCAGTGCGTGACCCAGTATCCGGCCCCCCACGACCAGGCCAATCTGAGGGTAATCGACGCCTATGCCGGGCTGGGCGTCAGGCCGGGCTATTCGGATCACACCCTGGGCATCGACATCGCCCTGGCGGCTGTGGCGCGCGGCGCCGTCGTGATCGAGAAGCACCTGACGCTCGATCGAACAGCCGAAGGGCCGGACCACAAGGCCTCGCTGGAGCCGAACCAGATGGCCGCCCTTGTCGCCGGAGCGCGCCGGGTGACGGAGGCTCTGGGCAGCGCGGTCAAGCAGCCCGTCGAGGCGGAACGGCCCAACATCGCCGTCGCCCGCCGCAGTCTGGTCGCGCGACGCGCCATCGCTGCCGGTGAGGTCTTCTCGTCCGACAACCTCGCCGCCCGCCGGGCCGGGGCGGGTCTGGCCCCCGCGCGGCTGTGGGATCTGGAAGGCGGCCCCTCGCCCCGGGCCTATGCCGCCAACGAGCTGATCGACCCGTGACGGTCCGGGCCCGCATCGGCGTCTTCACCGCGACCCGCGCAGAGTACGGCCTGCTGCGGCCGGTGCTTGCGGCGATGGAGACCTCGGCACGACTGGAGCCCGTCCTGATCGTCAGCGGAACCCATCTGTCGGAACGCCACGGCCGGACCCTGTCGGAGATCGAGGCGGACAGACGGACGCCCGCCATCCTGATCCCGGTTCCCCTGAACGGGAACGCGCCGGCCGATGTCGCGGCGGACATGGCGGCGGTGCTGGCAGGACTGGGGGCCGCCCTGCCCGACCTCGGGCTCGACGCCCTGATGATGCTGGGCGACCGGACCGAGGTGCTGGCGGCGGCGGCGGCGGCGGTTCCGTTCGGTTTGCCGATCCTGCATCTGGAGGGGGGACACAGGACCACCGGCGCGGTCGACGACGCCATCCGCCACGCCGTGACCAAACTGTCAGCCCTGCATTTCACGGCCGCCGAACCCTATCGTCAAAGGATATTGCAACTGGGCGAGGCGCCCGACCGGGTGTTCACCGTCGGCTCAACGGCGGTCGAGACGATCCGGGCCGCCCGCACCGACCGGGCGACGGTGGCGCGGATGCTGGAGACGGACCTGGAGCCCGGCTTCCTGCTGGTCACCTTCCACCCCGAGACGCTGGCGGCAATGAGCCCCGCCGATCAGATCGTGGCCTTTCTCGCCGGGCTGGCGACGGTGAAGGACCGCAAGCTGGTCATCACCCGGCCCAACGCCGACGTGGGGTCGGAGGCCGTGCGCGCGGCGCTGGACACCTTCGCCTCCGAACGGCCAGATCAGGTCATGCTGCATGAGTCCCTCGGCGCGGCCCGCTATGCCGCCGCCCTGACCGCCTGCGACGCCGTGGTCGGCAACTCCTCCAGCGGGGTGATCGAGGCCCCCATCGCCGGTGTCCCCTCGGTCAATGTCGGAGGTCGCCAGGACGGCCGGATCAAGCCTCCCAGCGTCATCGACTGCGTTAACAGGCCGGATGCGGTCGCCGAGGCCCTGACCCGCGCCCTCGACCCTGCCTTCATCAAGGTCGCCCGCCGCCAACTGGCTCCGTTCGGGGATGGCGACGCACCGAAGCGGATCGTCACGATTCTGGAAGCGACCGACTTCACGGACCTGGCGCGCAAGCCTTTCGTGGATCGATACTGACTTTCCCGCTTTCCGTGAACGGCAGGGCCCCGGTCGATTGGGGTCGACGAGTCGAGCGGCCCCCGGCATATAGCCGGCATGAAACCCTACGCAATTCATGGTTTTCTGTCTGACGACGGGGCCGTCCTGGGCGACGCGACCGACCGGGTCAGCCAACCCTCCAAACGTATCCGGCTGGACCGCGACGCCGCCCGCGAGGCCGTGGATCTGTTCGTCGCGCGCGTACCCGACGTTCTGGTGACGAGCTCCTACCTGCCGATCGAGATGGCATCGGGCCGGATGATGCTGAACCAGAGCTATCACGACATCGCCTACTGGTTTCCGGACATGCGGCCCAGGCTGGACGGGGAGCGGTTCAGGCTGGAGTCCGACCCCGTCGTCCTGGACGGCCCCTACGTCCTGATCGGCGGCCCGATCGACCGGGTGTGGTATCACTGGCTGGTCAGCTGGTGCGCCCGGATCTCAATCCTGCGCCTCCTCCGACCGGACCTTTTCAGCGATCCCGAGGTACGCTTCCTCATTTCCTATGAAGCCGGCGAGGCCCAATTCCGCGAGAGCCTGATGGCCATGGGCGTTGCAGAGGACCGCTTGCACTTCGTCAGCCACGGCTTCGACTATCTCCTGAAGGACGCCATCCTCGTCACCTTTCCAGACCAGCGATTCCTCTATCCCGACGTCGTGCGCGCCGTAGCCTCGGACATGAAGGCGCACTTCCTCGACAACACCGGCTCGCGCCCTTCGTCCGGTCGCCGCATCTTCGCCTCGCGACAGTCGATCGACCATCCCAAGCGGCGGGTCGCCAACTGGGATGCCCTCCGCGAAGTCCTCGACGCCTTCGGCTTCGAAGTGGTGTCGATGGGTGCCGAGAGCGCCGCCTCACAGGTTCGGATGTTTGCAGAGGCCGAGTTCGTCCTGGGCGTTCACGGGTCCGACCTTGCCAACCTGGCCTTCTGCGAGCCCGGAGCCACGGCTTTGGTCATCGAAAACGAGCGCAACGTCTATCACGGGATTTCCGCCTCGCTGGACATCCTGTGCCAGATCACGGGCGTCCGATACGACTGCCTCGTCGTGGACGAGGTTGTCGATCCCGACACCGACTATTCCAACTTTCCGGTCGTCCACAACCGCGATGTCATCGTGCCACCGGAGATACTCCGGGAGCGACTGATTGCGCTCGGTTGCCTGCCCCTGCCGTCTGCGGTGGAGCGATCGGTCGCTCGGGTCAAGGCATAGCCGTCAGTGAGTCATCAGGCCTGAACCCCGAGTCCCTCCCGGATCAACGCCTCCGCCATCGTGAAGTCGAACAGGGTGTCCACGTCCCACCCCCGCTCCGACGACATGACCCAGGCCAGGGTTCCCTCCGTCTGGAATGAGCGGTCGATCCGAAGCCGGTCCGGCCGGCCGACATAGACGGCACCGTTGATGACCACCGCTTCCTCGGGCGTGGCCTCCGACTTGCGGTAAAGACCAGCCCCATCCACCCGACCATAGAACCCCGGCGGCTTGGGCATGGTCGAGACTCCGATCACGGTCGGAGCCCCGCGCGCCTCACACAAGGCCACGGCGTCGTCGATGTCGGCGGCGGTGCGCAGCGGCGAGGTCGGCTGGAGCAGGACCACATAATCCCAGACGCCGCCTATCGTCTCCAGCACCTGATCGATGGCGTCGATCACCGAGGCGGTCGGGCCGGCGAGGTAGGCGGGGCGGTCGATGACCTCGACGTCCATGCCGTGCGCCACCCCGGCCACCGCCGGATCGTCGGTCGAGACCACCAGCCGGTCGATCGTCGTCGATACCAGCCCGGCCTGCAGCGTCCATTCGACCATCGGCCGTCCTGCCATGGGGCGAACATTCTTGCCCGGCAGGCGCTCCGAGCCCGCACGGGCTGGGACAATGGCGAGCACGCGTTTGCCTTCGATCATCGCCTGCCTTTCCCGGTTCGCCGTGATCAGAGCAGGCCGCGCCTTACGTCTGGTTAACCACGTTGGACGACATTGCTCCGAACGGCCCCGTCTCCGACAGTGCGGGGGCCGCAGGAGCCGACACGTGAGCCAGCCCATCCCGTCCGACGACGCTCTGACCGGGCTGGCGGGCAAGCGTGTCCTCGTCACCGGTGCCGGCGGCTTCATCGGCAGCCGTCTGACCGAGCGACTGGTCGAGTGCGGGGCGCAGGTGCGCGTGCTGGTGCGCTATACCTCCGACGGAGACGCGGGCTGGCTGGACCGGTCGCCCGTGCGCGGGGACATCGACGTCCGGCGTGGCGACCTGGCCGACCGCGACAGCGTCACCGACGCGGTGCGGGACCGGGACATCGTCTTTCACCTCGGTGCCCTGATCGCCATTCCGTATTCGTACTTGGCGCCCGAAAGCTATGTACGGACCAATATGTTCGGGACCCTGAACGTGCTTCAGGCCGTGCGCGAACTGGGCGTCGGGCGAATGGTCCATACCTCGACCAGCGAGGTCTATGGCTCGGCCCAGACCATCCCGATGACCGAGGCCCACCCCCTGGTCGGCCAGTCGCCCTACTCCGCCACCAAGATCGCCGCCGACAAACTGGCCGAGAGCTATCACCGGTCGTTCGGAACGCCGGTGGTGACCCTGCGCCCGTTCAACACCTTCGGCCCGCGCCAGAGCGCGCGCGCGGTCATCCCCGCCATCGCCCTCCAGATGCTGGCCGGGCGGCCGGTCAAGCTGGGCGACACCCGCCCAACGCGAGACTTCGTCTTCGTGGATGATACGGTGGATGCCTTCCTGCGCGCCGGGATCACGCCGGGCATCGAGGGCGAGACGATCCACACCGGCGGCGGGCGCGAGGTTCGCATCGGCGACCTGCCCCAGATGATTGCCACGGCCGCCGGCGTTTCGGTCGAGGTGGTCGCCGACGAGACCCGGATGCGCCCGCCCGCCAGCGAGGTCGAACGGCTGATCGCCGACGCGTCCCTGGCCAGGACGAAGCTCGGCTGGGGCCCGCTCGTGTCGGTCGAAGAAGGCCTGGCCCGCACCGTCGACTTCATCCGCGCCAACCCGACCCTGTATCGCCCCGACGAGTACGCCGTATGAGCCGACCCGGCGACATTTCCGGCAACCTTCTGGGGCCCGACGACACCCTGCTGACCGCCATCGAGCGGATGGATGGGGTTCGGCGCAAGTTGCTGGTCGTGGTCGACGAGGATCGCCACCTGCTCGGTACGCTGACCGACGGCGACATCCGGCGCGGGCTGATGCGGCGGATCGAGATGGACGCCGCCGTCCGCCAAGTGATGAACCTCGATCCCGTCGCGCTGCGCACCGGCGGATCGGAGGCCGAGGCCGTCCGGCGGCTGTCGGATCGCGGCGTGCAACTGGCCCCGATGCTGGACGCCGAGGAGCGGGTCATCGGCCTGTATCCCGACGCGATCGGCATCTCGGCGACGCGCGATACCCTGGTGGTCATCATGGCCGGAGGGCGCGGCGTGCGCCTGGCTCCCCTGACCCAAAACTGTCCCAAGCCGATGCTGAAGGTCGCGGGCCGGCCCCTGCTGGAGACCATCATCGAGCGGCTGCGCGACCAAGGCTTCTGGCGCTTCCGGCTGGCGGTCAACTATCTGGCCGAGATGATCGAGGACCATTTCGGTGACGGCTCAGCCATGGGGATCGAGATCCGTTACCTGCGCGAGGATCACCCGCGCGGCACGGCGGGGGCCCTGGCCCTGCTGGAGGAGCCGCTGGATGGCCCGATGCTGGTCATGAACGGCGACCTGCTGACCCGGATGAGTTTCTCGGACCTGATCGATTTCCACACCGACCTGGGCGCTCAGGCCAGCCTGTGCGTGCGCGAACACGCCTTCCAGGCCCCCCACGGAGTCGCCGAGATCGAGGGTAGCCGCCTGGTGTCCCTGCGCGAAAAGCCCACCTTCCGCTGGCAAGCCAACGCCGGCGTCTATTGCCTCGATCCATCGGTGCTGGCCCGCGTCCCGGCCCAGGGCCCGTACGACATGCCCGAATTGCTGGCGGCTCTCGCCGCCGACGGCGAGACGGTCGGCGCCTATCCGATCCACGAGTACTGGCTCGACATCGGCCGCCCACCCGATTTCGAGAACGCGCAGACGGAGTTCGGGGCAGTGTTCGCATGACACAGACTGGCATGCCCGCGCCTTTCAAAACATGTGAAACATCGTCCCTTCAACCGCCAATCTAGTTCGCTCTTCCAATGTCGCACTTATATTCGCTATGGGTTCGACGGCCCAGTTGGCGCTCCTGAGGATACGTGGTCGGCATGGCGTTCATTTCTGCGATCAAGAAACATGGGAGGCTGACCGGCGCCCTCATGATCCGCGAGATCACGACCAGATTCGGCCGAGAATGGGGTGGCTTTCTGTGGGTGATTGGCGAGCCGCTGATGTTCTGCGTCGGCGTGATTATCCTCTGGGACTACATTAAGCCGGAGTACGAACATGGCATTCGAGTCTCTGGATTTGTGATGACCGGCTACAGCTGCCTGACACTAATCAGGCACATGATCGGGGCCAATATGACCGCGATCCAGGCGAACATAGGTCTCCTGCACCATAGGCAAATTACAATCCTGCACGTGGTCTTCACACGCAGTCTGTCGGAAATGACGGCCTCAACCGCTGCCTTCGGCGTCGTCTATATTGCTCTGTTGGCGCTAGGGCAGGTTCAACTGCCCTATGATTGGCTGTTGTTCTGGAGTGGATGGTTCTTGATGGGCTGGGTGGCCTTGGGACTTTCTCTCTTCATGGCGTCCTTGGCAATTCGGTTCGAATTTATGGAGCGGATCGTACCTATCATCAGCTATGCCATGATCCCAGCGTCAGGGTGCTTCCAGATGGCAGCCTGGATCCCGGCGCGATTCCGGGACGCCTATCTTCTGATCCCGTTGCCACATGGGGTAGAGATGGTCCGCGGGGCCGTCTTTGGAGAGTTCGTTCACGTATATTATCACCCCGCCTACGCTTTCGCATGGGGTGCGGGGCTTCTGATGACGGCCCTCGTCCTTCTTACTGACGCGAAAGATCGCGTGCACATCGAATGATGCCTCCCTGCGTGCTAGAAAATTCGGCCTCGCCGACGGATGAAAAATGACCGAGCCTAATCTCAGCTACTTGGGCCCTATTCCCAAGGCCCTATCCTACGACAAGCCCACGCCGCCTTGGTGGCGAAGGATTCCTTTACCCTTCCTGATCGTCGTGGTGCTGCCTACGCTGATTGCAGCGGTCTATTATTTGCTGATTGCCTCGCCCCGATATGTGTCGGAGACGCAGTTCGTCGTTCGCGCAGCGAACAGATCCCAGCCCTCGTCACTCGGCATGGCTCTGGAAGGCGTCGGCCTGTCGTCGACCCAGACTGACGCGTTCACCGTGCACGAGTACATGACCTCACGAGATGCGTTCAAAGAGGTGGGGAGACAAGTCGATCTCCGTCGCATTGTAGGCCCCCCGGGCGCGGACGCCTTGTCCCGCTACCCGCGCCCCTGGGAGAAGGGAACTGAAGAAGGCTTTTACAAGGGATTTCAGCGATTCATTGTCGTGGGTTATGACTCCAGCACCGGAATAAGCACGCTGAGGGTCGAAGCCTACTCTCCTCAGGATGCGCGTCGGGTCGCCGAAGTGATGCTGGCAAGCGGTGAGAATCTTATCAATCGGTTGAACGAACGCTCGGCGACAGACGCCGTGCGCGACGCCCAGGCTGCCCGCGACCGAGCGCGCCAAAGGCTCTCAGAAGCTCAACAGCAACTCGTCGCCTTCCGCAATCGCGAACGCTTCATCGATCCCGCAGAAACGGCCACGGAGAGTTCGCGTCTCATCGGCGGCCTGATGGCCACCGTGGCTCAACTGAGGGCGGAGCGGACACAGGTCATGAACGAGGCCGCAAACAGCCCGCAGCTTCCCGTCATCAACAGCCGCATCGCAGCCTATGAAAGCCAGATCTCGGCAGAGCGGGCCAAGATCGCCGGCGATTCCGGTTCATTGGCTCCCAAGCTCAGTGCGTATGAGGATTTGTCGCTGAATCGCGAATTCGCGGATCGGGAACTGACGGCGGCGAATGCGGCCGTCACATCGGCCGAGGAGGACGCCCGGCGCCAGAAGCTTTACCTTGACCGGATCGTCGCTCCGAGCCTGCCAGACGAACCTGCTGAACCGCGTCGCTGGATCGCGATCCTGACCCTGCTGATATCGAGCCTGGTCGCCTATGGTATCGGCTGGTTCATTTGGGCCGGCGCACGTGAACACAGGCAGGAGTGATGGGGAACCCGGCCGATCCGATCGGGCTTCGAGTCGAAAACCTGTCGAAAACCTACCATGGAACAACCCGGTCGCTTTTTGAGGGACTTTCGTTCGACCTGGCTCGCAGTGGCCGCATCGCAATCCTTGGCCGAAACGGCCAGGGAAAGTCGACGCTCATCAAAATGTTGGGCGGGATACTTCCTCCCACCGATGGGCGGATCAGATGGGGCATGTCGTCGTCATGGCCGATCGGATTTGGCGGCGGGTTCCAAGGAAGCCTGACAGGCCTAGACAATATTCGGTTCCTGGCGAGAATTTACGATCGCAACTTCAAGGACGTGCTTGCCCGGGTAGACGACTTTGCCGAATTGGGCCCCGCGCTCAAGGTTCCGGTCAAGATCTATTCATCAGGGATGCGGGCCCGCCTCGCGTTCGGGCTGTCTTTAGCAATCGAATTTGACTGCTATCTGATCGACGAAGTTACCGCCGTGGGAGACGCCCGCTTCCAGCGGAAGTGCAGTGAAGAACTTTTTCAGGCACGTGCTGACCGCGCGCTGATCATGGCTTCGCACGACATGAACATCATCGGCCAGCATTGTGATCGCGCCCTCATCATCGAGAGTGGCAAGGCCAAGATCTTTACCGACATTCACGAAGCCATCGACATCTACACCTGGTTGCGGGCGGCATGAGCGATCCAATTCGTCTGTTCGTTCTGTTCGTCGATGAGCTTGCGGCCAAGATATGGAAGCCGATCCTGGTCGATGCGGCCCATGCCGGGGGTTGGGATCTGCTCGGCGGGACGGTCGAAAACTGGTCCAAGATGACGGATCGATGTCTGATCCTGTCAGACGATCCGGACTGGGGCATCGTCGTTCCTGCCGGCCAATCAGCGGTAATCATGACGGGACCGCCGCAGTGGGAGGGTCACGATCTGGCTGATCCCTTAGAAAAGGACGCTCTTGCCCTGGCATCCGCTCGGCTGGCCAAGGCATCGGCTCTGATTGAAGCAGGTGCCGTCCCCGTCAGAGGCCAGGATAAGCACTTCACCCTGGCTGATCTGATTTCGGTCACTCGAACTTCTGAACCTCTCGGCATCCCAATCAGCCGAACTTCTCCGCTCGACATCTACAAGAGCTTGCCTCCGACATCTGGTGCTGCCGCGATCTGGCCCGCTGAATGCCTATGGTATCCTGTCGGGGAGGCCCTCGACGGCGGTGCGCCGGCCATGGATCTGACTGGGCGTGCACGAATCCTGTTCCATGGCCCGCACATCTATCTCACCCCCGGGGTCTGGCGAGCGACCTTCCAGATCAGTGTCGATCCAGAAGGCGGCGTACCGCCTCTTCGTTTCGAGTGGAAACATGGGGAATCGGCCGTCGTTTGCGACGCCCCAATCAACCAACCTGGACGCTATGAAATCAGTCTTGAGCGCAGATGGGACGTTGTTGGGCCATCCCAGATTGCCGGCTTGATCAACCAGGCCGTCTTCCAGGGCAGTCTCGAGGTTCATGACTGCAAGGTCGAACTGCTTTCGACCGATCCTGCCTGAACTATTCGGTGCGCCCCAGCAAATAGGGACACCCTGCTCCGGCGCAGTGGTTGTGGACCCGGCCATCTATCAGGGATTGGCGCAAGTCTGTCATGGCCTCGCCACGCCAAAGGTCCTCTGCTGAGGAGTTCTGGATGTTGCCGATTGGCGCAGCCCCCCAACAGCATGCATAGGTGTCCCCCGCGTAATGCACGCGCTGTTCCTGCCATGGCAGAGGGCAACGGATCGAACCGTCCTTCCAGGCGATTTCCGTGCCCCTGCCCCAGTCATCAGCCGGAAAGCCGCCTTCCCATCGCGCCGTACCAAGCACCATCGTCATCAGCGGAACTGACTTGGTCTGCGCATACCAATGCAGATGATCAATTTCGAGCATGACCTGATCTCGATCAAGGTGGCTCAACATTTGTTCATCGTAGTTGAACAGTCCCACTGACCATTGGGCAGCGCGCTCGCGCGGAATCTCGTTCAGTGACCACATCTCGACGAAATCTGCGGACATCTGTTCGCAGAGATCGATGACTGCCCCCGCCGTTTTGAGGTTTGCCTTCATCAAGGTCGTCGCAAGGCCAATTTTCGGCAACGTACGACCCATTGCGTTTCGGCGGCGAATGAAGTTTTTTGTGTCTGATACTACCTTCTGCAATCGAATACCACGCAATGCGAAGTTCATCGCGGCGTCTCCGGAGTCAACCGACACCATGATTTTCTTTACGCCCGACTTTAATATTCGATCGATATTGACTTCGTTAAATAACGTTCCATTACTATTAAAATATATCTTGAACTCATCCGTACTTGAGTCTTCGGAAACCGGAAAAAGGTCCAGTATTTTCCAGAACTGAGGGCTCAACAGGGGTTCGCCAAGACCTGTCAGGTCGATGGAACCGGCACCCTGGAGATGGCCGGCCATCTTTTCGATGACAGTGTCTGAAACATCTTCCTTTTTTACCGCAACCACCGCGTGATCGCACATCACGCATTTAAGGTTACATCGTGAAGTGACGGTCAGATTGATCATCAACGGACCGTCGCAGCCAACGTCCATCATCGACACTCCCAACCGTTGGCTGGACCAGCCAGCGTCGCCCCCCCGGCCTCCGTAGCGGCCTGCGGCGGCATCGATCGCGCAGTTGTCGCAATTCGAGCTATGGAAGTTTGTCGCGCGGTCAACTTGCAACACTCACTGGCCGGGGACGGTAAAATCATCGATCCGTGCGTCACGCTATGGCATTGCCTCACGCAATTCGCTAGTCGCTATCCTCGGGGAAATCAGGACAGTGACACCGCCTTTGCCAGATAGAATCGATGAAATCAGGGCGCGGGCAATCGCCCTGCGAGTGTTCGACGAGCCATGGTATGCGGGGAGAGTAGGCCTGCCTGAAAGCCAGGCATGGGACCACTACCTCGTTCACGGCTGGCGCGAACTTCGCGACCCGTCCCCACTCTTTGATGTCGCATGGTATGATCGCGGCGTTCGGCATGGCCTTTCGCCCGTAGCGCGGTTCTGCGATCCGACCACGGCAGGCATACAAACGCCTCACCCGATGTTCGATCCCGATTGGTATGCTCGGGCATATGCCCGCCCCGGCCTGACGAACCGCAACGCCTGGGAGGACTTCATCGCCACAGGGCTGACCAACGATCCCGGCCCGCTGTTCAGCGGCAATTGGTACCTGAACGAATACGCAGACATCGCAGACAGCGGTGCCAATCCGTGGATTCACTTTCTCGAGCACGGCGGGATAGAGGGTCGAAATCCTGGACCGCTGTTCAACTCGGCCTGGTATCTCGACACCTATCCGGGCGTGAGGGCGGCCGGGATCAACCCATTGACGGATTTTCTGTCGATCGGCGCAGGCTTGGGACGTAACCCATCACGATATTTCGACTGCGCCTGGTACGCCAAGACATACATGACCACCGACCAGAACCCGCTCGTGCATTTCGTGCTTACGGGGCAGGCGGCCGGGTTCAACCCCAGACCGCGCTGACGCGGAACGAAGGCTTGGTAAAATGGACTGCATTCTCATCACCGGCGGTGCCGGATTCATCGGCTGTGAACTGGCACATCGCATCGGCGACGCCGGCCTCCCCATCGTGGCCGTCGATAATCTGCTCGAGCAAGTTCACCCTAAAGGCGGTCGACCTGAGAGAATGCCTGCGCATGTAACGCTGCTGAAGGAAGATGTCCGAGACCCTGCGTTCTGGGAACGTTTCCTGCTGACCCACAACGTCAAGGTTCTGATCCATTTTGCTGCGGAAACGGGAACGGGCCAGTCCCTGACCCATTCCGCGCGCCACGTCAGCGTCAATGCGCTGGGGACTGCGGAAATGGTCGATGCCTTGTCGCGGAGTGGCCAGGTTCCGGATCAGATCCTGCTTTCATCGAGCCGGGCGACCTATGGCGAAGGCGGTTGGATCGCGGGAGGCGAGGTCTTTTATCCGGGTTCGCGCAAGCTGAGCGACCTTCAGTCGGGGGTGTGGGGCTTCAAAGGGCCGAACGATGCACCGGGCACCCCACGCCCTCATCGAGCGTCAGACACTCACCCCAAGCCGACCAGCGTCTACGGGTCCACCAAGCTGTCGCAGGAGCATATCCTGGCGTCATGGGCGGCTGCGCACAAATGCCCTTTGACGATCCTGCGTTTTCAGAACGTCTATGGTCCCGGGCAATCACCTTTCAATCCCTACACCGGCATCATCAACATCTTCCATCAGGTTGCCCGAAAGGGTGGCACAATCGATGTTTATGAAGATGGTGACATCGGCCGCGACTTCGTCTTCATCACCGATGTCGTCGAAGCCTGCCATGCGGCGCTGCAAAACCCACCCGAAACGATCCGGACGCTCGATGTCGGATTTGGAGAGGTCACGACGATCCTCCAGGCTGCCCAGTACGTCGCCAAATTGCACGGCGCGCCGGAGCCTGTCATCAGCGGCAAATTCCGGAATGGCGATGTTCGCTGGGCTGTCAGCGATCCGCACGATCTCGAGGCAGAGCTCGGTGTTCGCGCAAAGGTGACCTTCGAACAGGGTTGCCGCGAAGTCGGTGAATGGCTCGTGGCGCAAGGTTACGCCTGATGTGCCTCTCGGCCCCGGGACGCACGCGAGCGTGACGATTCGAGCGATCATTTACGGCTCCGGTCAACCGGACGACGCCTGGATGCTGACGCTCAGGGCCGTCCAATCCCTGCAGGGATTGGGCGGCGTCGTTGTCGCTGGGTCTGCCTTCAGCTCTACTAAGACAGGCCGGGTCAAGGCTGTTGATCGCCCGCTCAGCAGCCTCGTCGCCCAAGCCCTCACCGACGGTGCCACACAGCTGCTGCTGCTTACCGCACCGGTCGATCTGTCTTCAGACTTCCTGGAACGAGCGTCTCGCTGGATCGACGCCGACTCCAGGATCAGCACGGTCAGCGTCCTGACCAACGAAGTCAGCCTGGCCGACGGCACCCTGTCGTTCGCCGATATCATCTCACGGGGTTCGCCCGACCAGGTCGGGCGATTGCTGGGCCATGAGCGAGGCGAAATCGGGCTCGTGTCCCTCGCCCTCGCCGATGGAAGCCTCTGCATCCTGGGACGCAATGCGCTAGAAGCGACCGGGGGGCTTTCGCCGGAGTTCGATGACGACCCGGCCCTTTCAATCGCAGAGTTCAGCCTGCGGTCCTCCCGACGCGGCTTCAATTCCTTCCTCGACACCGGCAGCATCGCATTCGTGCGAAAGGGTCATGCGAGAACGCGGAAGCTCGATGATGACGCTGTCCGTCGACGTCGGCTCGCGACGGCTCACCGCTTCTTTCCCGCCCTCTACGACGCCTCTCGCGCCGGCCGTGGAACATCTCTTGCGGACGCGCTTATACTGGCGGAAGCCAAGACGAAGGGCCTGCGCGTCCTGCTCGTTTCGACGGACGAGGGCCCCCATGGCGTTTCTTCAGCGCGGCTCGACGTTTCGGTTCGCCTTCTGATCCAGGATCCGACCATTCTGGAGGTCGGGGTCTGGACGCGCAAGTTGAGCAAGGCGCTACTTCAGCTTTCGCTAGACTCTAAGGTCGTGCTGATCGACTCCTATGAAAGGGCACAGGCCTTCGATGCCAACATCGTTCACCAGATAGCTGGCGACGTGGGCCAGGCAGCCGATCTGCGGTGGTTGGGCCATCGGTCGGTTCGTACACTGGACACGATGCCGCGATCTGTCTCTCAGCGTCTCGCCGCCGGGGCTAGCGATATGGTTCTGACGTCATCGCCTCTCCTACACACCAGCCTTCGCGGGCGTCGTAGTCCTGTGGCGCGCGAACGCGTCCGGTTGGCTCCGGATCCCGAAGGCGTAAACAGCGTTGATGGCGTACCAACGCCGCCGTCAGGCTTGTTGCGCGCGGGGCTTGCTGCCGAGAGGTTCGCCGTACTCGCCACCGAAACCTTTGCCCACCCCGAGATCCTGAGCGCGCGTCGCCTGGTCGAAGCGTCGAACACCCAGTTGCGCCTGATCGTCATTTCTTCACGTCCCAGCCTGCACGGCACGAACGAACAGACCTCTATGCCGTCGTCGAAGAATGTCAGAGAGTTGTGTCTGCCGCATATGCTGCCGCTCGAATGGGCTTGGGTCGTTCAGCATGCTGAGGTGGCCCTGATGGGACCCGGTCAACTCTCGGCCGACCTTGCGGGAGAGATAGCGGCGCTTGGAACGGCCCCGATAGGGCTGGCCAACACCAAGGCGGCCGACATCGCCGACATCGTGGCGTCCCCCGAGCGATCCGCCGCTCAGAGGAAGGCGATGACCAAGGCCGTGAACGGCAAAACCGATCAAGACACCGCCGCCGATTTGGTGGCAGTGTATCTCGACGCCATGGCGCGTCCCTCCTGGAGGTACTCATGAAAAAGCCGAGCCCTGCCCGCCTCACTCCCGAGACCGTGCAGCCTGCCCTGGAAGAAATCTCGCTGAAAAGCGCATTGATCGACGTTGAGGTCGCCAATGCCCGCGCCATCGATATGGCCCGACGACTGACCGCCATGTCGGAAGAAATCCTGAACCTGCGCAGCCAGCTCTATGGCCGCCAAGGTGAGGCGTCGACATCCGGCTCGCATCATCGCGCGCCGGACGCCGGCGAAGAGACTTTCGATGATCTGGCCGCTCAGGAAGCGGCCCGACTTTCGCGCTGATCGAACCGGAACACCTGACCATGACCAAGCCGCGCGTACTTCATTGCATCACGGTCTACAACGGCCGCGCCATCGTGCCCCAGGCGCTCAGGAGCGCGATGCGGATGGACAGGTCCGTGGCGGATTTCGACGTCCTTATCCTGGACGACGCCAGCCCCGAACCCGGCTGGAGCGCGGACCTCAAGGCGCTCTGCGAAGAGGTGGGTGCGCTGTATTATCTGACGCCGCGCAACCTCGGCATCCCCCGCAACGTCAGCCTGGGGCTGAACGCAGCGGTGACGCACGGCTATGACTATGTGACGATCAACAACTCCGATGTGTTGTTTCCCAAAAACTTCATCTCCGGAATGGTCACCGGCTGTCTCCAGAACCCGGGCGTCGGTTCGATCACGGCGTCGTCCAACAATGTCTCGATCTATTCGGTCCCGAACGAGGATCCCGATCGGTTCATCGGCAACCAGGAAACAGTGGACTGGATCTCAAGCGTCGCCCAGACCCATTTCCCTGGCACCGTGATCGACATCCCCGCCGGGATTTCTTTCGCCATCATCATGCCGATCGACGCCATCCGGACGGTCGGCGTCATGGATCCGATTTTTGGACGCGGCTATTGCGAGGAAACGGACTGGAGCCTGCGCAGCCTTCAGGCCGGCCTTCGGCTGACGATGGCACCCGGCGTGTTCGTCTATCACCAGGGTCGCGGTTCGAACCTGGAGGCCGGCCTCGTCAGCGAAGGCCACACCAGCGTGCCTGAGAACGAGGCCATCATCGACCTGCGCTACCCCAATTTCCGCCGCGAGGTGGACGCCTATTTCCGCAGCGGCCGCAACAGCTGGGAGGCCTCAAAGCTTATCCACGAACTTCACGATTACTCCGCTCGGGCCGACGGCGTGCATATCGAAGTCGGATCGATTGTGCCGGTGGGCGACGGCAAAGGGCTTCAAGTCAGGGTATCATCTAGGAACAATCTGACCGAAGTAGTCTTGGCGCACAAAGGCTTCATACAGACGTTGCATTTCGACAGCGAGAAGTCTGCTGTTGATTTCATCGAGGCACGCTTTGGCCAGACGAAAGTTTACGTAGTAACCCACGATCATTCGCCAGTCGCAGTGCGTCTTCGGACCGCATTCCCGACGAACCTGACAGAACGGGCTATCGGATACCCTATGAGCGTTTAGCCCCCTCGGGGTTACGGGAATTCGGCTGCCGCATAGTGTCGAGGTCTTTTGCCAGAACCGCCAGGGCGTGAGCGAGTCCCAAGATCTCATTGAAATCAAGATCACCGTCCGGACAGTCACGCCAGATCCATATGAAAATAGCATGGTGGATCATGGGCCGTTCCGCCACCCTGCAGCTGTGATGCCGTCAGAACAGGCCTCGCCTGAATCGCAAGACGATGACCCTGAGGTTGACATCTCGCCAGTTCCTGAAGATCAGGGGCACCGTGAAATACCCCAAGCCCCTTCAATCAAGCGCCTGTTAATCGATCACGGCCAAGCATCGTTCAGGCACTCGGGCTTGAGGACTCTTCTTCCTCAAGAGACGCTTCTATCAAAGCCTCTTCACAAGCCACGTGGACCACGTCGTTCATACGGGCAAGGAAGTCTGAAGGCTGCTGCTGCGTCACGACAGGTGCCGCATCGAGCTCCGCGCCCGTAACGTGGCGCATGAAAAGCCTCATGACGTGGCTGACACCCTCCTCTGTGACGTCACGGAGAGTTTCATCGTAGTAACGACCACGATTGAAGTTTCCGGTTATGATCTCGTAAGAAGGATAATAATTTACCTGATCAAAGTCCTGACAAAGATGCTCCGCTGCAACTCGCAATACTGATTTACTATACGTAGTGCTAACAAGGACATGCCTGTTCAATGCTGTGGCCGCCAAGGGCACAGGCGAAACAGTAAGAATTACCTTCGCCCGAGAATTGACTTTCTTCAGGAGCTCGAAAAACTCTGTCATATCCGCGATGACTTCGTTCGCAGTCAAATTTGTGAAGCCATAGATCGAGTCGTCAAACTCTCCACCGGAAACACCGGGGCAAACTGGCAATGCTGTTCCATCCGCCTTGTTGTACCAGAGCTCGGTCAGCCCCAGGGTGAAGACGAAAACATCGAGTTCCGCGAACATTTGCCTGACGAATGCCAGGTGGTTCTCCCGATCGGCTCTCAACTCATCAAGAGTCGCGAACCCCGACGGCTGGATCGCGGGGCGAAACGGATCTACCCAGGCACCATCCTGATTTCGCCACGCGTCTTCGACCGACTCAAACCCACCATGAGCGCGCTTGAACAATTGAACGAGCTGTCGCGATGTGTAGATGTTTCCGTAGCGCGCGGAGAAGGTCCCATAATTGTATCTTTTCGCCATCTCCGGGACAGCGTTGATAAGCTCGTGTGCAGCTTCAGGGACGAAATAATTAAAGCCGCTCTGACTGAGATATCGGGCGATATGCTGGGCGAAACAGCTACCTGCAGTAGCAACGCGATCTGACAAACCGATCTGCATCGGAAACGAAACGACCGGATCGACCTCGGGGTAAGGCAAGGCCGCAACAGACTTTGACCACCGTGTAAACTGGGGAAGTGCTTGGTAAGGATGTTTTGCCATCGACGATCTCGGGTCCAAGATTTTCTAGTGCTGGTCGCGGAGAAACGGGTTCACGGTCATAGCCACAGCCAGCCGCCGTAGTGTCCGCCGAGCCGCTCCTCAATCTGCTGGCAAATCAGGCGTCCATACCACTCGCCTGCGTGCGTGGAATCACCGGAATAACCCTCAGGACGCAGCCACTTGCCGTCCAGCATTCCTTCGTCCGGAGCCGGAATGAAAGTGACGCCATAAGCTTCGCAGGCCTCACGGACGATCTGACTGTGCACACGCCACAGTTTATACCTCAACAGAGGCGGGGTGATCGGGCGATCACCTTGATCCTTGAAATAGTTTTCGAGGTGAAGTGAGACGTAGTGATTGTCACCGATCGGTGGAGGCGACTCGATGTGAAAAAGCGGACCGTCCTTCCGCTGGCTCATCACACTTGTGTTCATAATGTGAAACCGAGCCTGGTATTCGATAAAGGCTCGCACAGCATCGTACGGAATCAGTCGCCGCCCGGGAAGACGCGGCAGGTCCGGCTCGCTTGGAAGGATCACATCGAAAGGCTCATCCATCTCGAGCAAGGTGAGCGCGTTGTGGGCGTTTCCACCAAACATCGAAACATAGGCTCGCCTATGCTCAGATGGAATCTCCTCGTCGATCAGTTTGTCGAGGTGGGGATTTGGGACCAAATGTCCGCCTCCGGCATCTATCGTAAACTGATAGTCAATGCCGTACTTTATCGTATTGAATACACGATGAATAACCGGAATCGTCTCAGCTGAAACCTCACCCTTGCGGTCTTTCAACCCCTGAACAACCGAGGACAGATGGCTGTTGCCACAGATAATTACTGAAATGGGCGACATACTTACCTTCCTAAGCGTTTCAGCTCAGCCTCGACCGACTGCACGATTACCATGTAAAATTCGACTCGAGGTGCAACCCGAAAAAAGACAATAGACGGATGAACGCCTGATCCGGAAAGACTTTCATCAATGCTGGTTCGGAGATAGGGCCAGCGTCTTCTGGTAGGCGTCGACCATGATGCCGGCGCAGCGATCCCAGGTCAGGTGGGCCACGCCCTCGGACGCTGCGAGGATCGCCTGGCGGCGGACGGCAGGGTCGGAGATCAGACGCTCGGCGCGGTCGGCCAGTTCCTCGATTCCCCAGCCCTTGGGCGCATCGGGATCATCGATGAATTCGGCCAAGGGGCCAAAAGCGACATAGAGGGCCGCCTTGTCGAAGCGCGCGACTTCGGACGGCACCAGCCCGAACCCTTCGGCCGACGTCGGATACATGATCAGGCTGGCACGATCGAACAGCCAGTCCCGTTCTTCGCCCGTGATGTCAGCCAGTCGCAGGACATCGGGCTCGTCGATCAGGAGGCGCGCCTCATCCTGCCGACTGGAGCCGAAGGGGACCGTCGCCCCGGCAAGCACCAACCGAAGATCATGGCCTCTGGCTTTCAAGGACTGCCATACCCGAATGGAAACATCGCGGTTCTTGTGCGCATAGGTTGCGCCCAGACTGAAGAGGAACGGCTTGTCCGTCCAGCCCCGCTGCACGAAAGCCGCAGGCTCGGCCCGCTTTCCCTTGTTGTCGCGATAGTCGACGCCGTTCTCGGCGACGTGCAGTCGATCCTCGTCAATCAGCAGGCGATCCTGGCGCATCACCGCCACCACGTCACGGCTGATGGTCATGACACCGTCGGCGCGCGAAGCGACCCGCGACAGGTTGGCACGGTATTCGAGCCAGTCCTCGGGCTTCTGGAAGTACGAACCGTTGCGATAGGCGATGAGGTCCTGAATCGTCACAACAATTCGCTTGCCCAACGCCCGCCACCGCTCCCAGGGGATCGGCTCATGGGGCTGGTAGGGTCTGTGGATGATATCGACTTCCGGCGCGTCGGGGAAATGCAGGCCACCGGACGAGACGAACGTGATCTTCGATATCTGGCGCAGCGGCTGCACATAGGCAGGGACACGGCTCGGATCCGGGACCGCCAGATAGACAGCACGAATCCCCTTCTGGGCCGCAAGCGAACGGCTGAGGGCGACCGTCAACAACTGGGTTCCCATCTCCTGGGGACCCAAGCATGAACCGTCGATCAGGACGCGCAACCCCTGGGTCCTTGCCCGGGCGATCGAGAGCTCGTCGGCCAGGGCACCGCCGTGCGAAGATACCTCGATATCGTAGGCGGCGAGAGCCGCGCCGTTCCACGTGTCGAGCACAGACCGATAATCTCTATCCCGCAAAACTGATCCAGACGGCCCGCTCCAGTCCCACGACCGTGTGATGAACGTCGTCACATCGACGACGTTGACATAGCCGTAGCCTGGCCCGTCCAGCGAGAGTGCGGCGAGCACGAGCCGCGGGTCCCTGAACGATATCTCACGCCCACCACTGCGGAACGTCTGCCAGCCGAGGATCGAAACCAGAATGGCCGCACCATCCGCTGCTGTGATCGGCACGGGCCGGGCGTCGCCCCTGGACCGCAGCTCAGCCGTCAGGGTGCGCTCGTTGTGGCCTTCCGCGCCGACAGGGACCTCTGCATTGTGGTACGGAAAACTCAGACCGCCGGCGCTGTTCGACAGAAACGATACCGTCCCGATCCGGCCATCCTTGGCCAGCCAGTCCCGGGCGTTTTCCAGAACCCGTTCCGGCAGGGCGACGGGCGCAACGATGACGAAGACTGCGCTGGGCGATTTCTCTGCAAAGCACTGATCCAGCGCGTCGACGAGGCTTGCAAAGCCAACCGCCTCGAAGTCGGCTCCCAACCCGATCCGAGGTGCCCTTGATCGCTTGTCGAAGGCCACAACGACCGAGTCGAACTCGGCGCTGTCCCTGAGGTCGCACAAGGTTTCGGCCCAACTCGAGCCATGTCCGGACACCCAGACGAGCGCGGCGACGCCGCCTGTTCGATCGCCCATCATCCGAACCTTATCATCCCCACACGCCAGCATCTTGTCCTAAGCCCAATCGCGGCTTCGGTACAGAAAGGATGCGCTTCTGGACGGTGGATTGCTTGTTTTACGCGCGGGCATGCGTCGGCTCATTGCTCATGATGGGCAAACCCACGTTCCAGCGAGGCATAAAGGCGCTTGAGGACCTCGCGACGTGATTTGCCAGCCTGCAGTTCCTGAAGGCTGTGAATGGCACCGAACCCTTCGGCCGGGCGGCCCAGCGCGCCCAGGAAGGCAACGTTGATGAAATCTTCGTCGTTTGCGGGACCAGGCAGCATCGCCGTCCAATCAGAGGTCTTGACGGCCTTGACGTGAACCTCACTGCCCTCGATTGTCAGATCGACGAGCGCGAACCCTGTGCTGCGCATCCAGACTTCCAGGCCCTCGGACCGCATTGGCGTGAGGGGATAGGTGTCTTCCGGTCGATAAGCCGAAATCAGTTCGAACTCGCCGCCCAAGACCAGACTGTCTGCCCATTCGAGCAAGGCTTCTATGATTTGCTCGGGGGTCACGTCTTCTCCGAGAGCCGTAGCCCGCAGCAACCCTCCCTTCTCGGCAGGCATCAATCCACCGCTCAAGTCGGCCGTCAGAACGCGTGATTGCGGCAGGCGTCGCCAGGCCGATCGGGCGACAGCGCGTAATCCCGGCAGTCTCGCAAGGGCCTCGAAGATTTTCCGGGACCGGACACCCACCATTGCGCCCAGCGCGCTGATCGGTTCGACAGAGGCCCCCATCGGTGCCGAAAAGGCTGGATACCGCTTTGCCGACGGCCTGGCGGCCTTGGCTTGCGCGATCTCCAGAGCACGGCAGGTCTCGACGTACAGCAGCCTGCGCATCAGGTCTTGATAGGTCAGGCTTGCCCATGCCTTGACCAAGGCCTGTTCGAGCGCTTGCACGGCATGGGTCCACGCATGTGGCGCAGTAGTCTGGGCTGGAGCGATCCAAACCGGGGGATTGAGTGCGGCGTCGGCCATTTCTCCGGTCGTCGCGAAAAGATGGATGTTCTCGCCGCCCGGAACCTGCGCCCTGATTTCATGGAACACTGGCAGGTCGCGCGCGATGACCGGCTTCTGGCGGGACAGCGCATGCATGATCGGGAAGCCGAAGCCCTCATAGTGGCTCGGGAAAAGGACCACGTTTGCCCGATCGTACAAGCCGTCGACTTCAGCTTGCGGAATCTCACCCGCGGATACGCTGGTCACACCCGGCACCTCCGGCACATCCAGACCCAGAACACTGATGGACGGCCTTGTGTCCTCACGCACAAGGCGCGCGACCGTGTCGAGCACGTGTTTGTGACTGTAGTGATTCCCGACCAGGAGAATCCCGCCTTCAGGTCGCGCGAAGGGTTCGTTCGACGAGCGGTAGTCGGCGGGATCCGTCGAGCACAAGGCGACGAACTCGCAGATGTCCTCCGGGACCTGAAATCGGCGGTGAAACTGGTCGCGCGAAAACTCGCTGATGTAACCGACAACTGGCGTGGTTTGCAGCATATGGGACCAGACGCACCCGAGGTCACTGTGGTCCAGGTTCTGGCAATCCATCGCAATGGTGTCGAGAATCAGAAAACTCGTGACCGGAGCCAGGTCCGACAATGAGATCAGGTGCTCGATCGCAAACGGCTGAGCCAACCGGATAGCGGCGGCGAAGGGAGCCATCTCCCTTTCCTGGCCTGCACAGTAGGTCAGGCCGTCGATCTGGTCCAATCCGTGAAACTTCAGGGCATCACGCGAGCAGGCGATATGAAGGTCGTAAGCGTCGCGGTAGCGAGCGGCGAAGGCGCGGATCATCTTGACCGCAAGCTCGAACGTTCCGTTGTAGCTCGGTCCGATATTATTCGCGTCGAATAGAATAGTCCTGCGCCCCGCGGTTCCCGGCACGAGTCCGGCCAAGGCCGATTGGGCTTTGAATTCTATAGCGTTGAAGTATCTCGAAACCGCCCGCTCGTATTCGGGATAGCGTTCGAGCAGTATTTGTCGGTTCTTTGACTCCCGTGCTGCAGGCCCGATCTCGCTCTGGTTGAACGAGATGCTTCCCATGTGGAAGACAAAGGCGTGGTTGGCCAGAACCGCCCGATAACCCCTTCGATTACACCTCAGGATGAAATCGTTCTCTTCGTTGTAACCACCGCCAAAAATGGGGTCGAAAACTCCGAACTCCTCGATCATCAGCCAGCGGACGTAGAGACAGAAGCCTACTGCCGTCGGCACAAAAGTCATTCTCGGCAGATAGGGAGAGAGGGCTTGGTGCGCCGCCAGGGCATCCGTGGGATCGAGCTGCCGAAAGCGATCAGGATAGGGCGAGTTGCAGATTGTCGCGTTGTTCGAACGAGGACTGACCACCGCAGTGAGAGGATCCAGTCGAGAGACCTGCGCCATCTCCGTCAGCGCGCCCGGGGTCAGGATCGCGTCGGAATTCAGCAGTAGGAGATCGGCGTGAGCAGCATGGGCAATGCCGAAGGCGAGATTGGCCGATCCGACGAACCCCAGGTTCTCGGCGTTCGTTATGACCTCCAGGTCGATCAACGCAGCGAGCTTCGGTATCCGGAAAGTGAGTTCCGCGGTCAGAGGCTCGAAACCTGGCGAGTCGTTGATCAGTACGACCCGCCCTCCCAGCGCAGAAATTTCCTCCGCGGCACCGATCAGACTCTCTATGAGTCCCTGAACAAGTTCAGGAGCCCTGTAGAGGGGGGTAGCGATAATGAGGCCCGCGGCGACTCGGTCCGCGGCCTGAGGCCGCTCAATTTTCTTCACGATAGAGATCGCTCAGGCGCCCGCGCCAGTCCCACGGTCGCCAGCCAATCTCGGACTGAAGCTTGGCGCAGTCGAGCTGCGAGTTGGCGGGGCGTGCCGCCGGGGTCGGGAAATCCTTCGTCGTGATGCGGTTGATCTGCGGTGCGGGCCGGCCGGCTCGTGCCTCTTCCTCGAAAATCGCGACCGCGAAGTCCGCCCAGCTCGCACGCCCGGCTCCAGCGCAATGGTAAACCTCTCCCCCCCTGATTGCTCCATCAAGCAGCGCTCTTGCGAGGCGAGCGGCTCCTTCGGCGACGTCGGAGGACCGAGTAGGGCTGCCGATCTGATCATCGACCACGCCGAGCGTGTCTCGGCTCTGGGCCAAGCGCACCATCGTCTTCATGAAATTTGCGCCGTGGACGCCATAAACCCACGCGGTCCGCATGACTGCCGTTCTGCCGATCGCAGCCAGGACACGGTCCTCCCCCGCAGCCTTGCTCGCGCCATAGACGCCCATGGGCTCGCGCGGGTCCGTCTCGATATAGGCGGAGGCTTTGCGACCATCGAAGACATAGTCTGTGGAAATCTGAACGAAAGGGATGCCGGCGACGGCTGCCGCTTCGGCGAAACGTCCCGGCATATCCGCATTGAGGGCGAAAGCAGCTTCGGACTCGCTTTCAGCGCGGTCGACCGCAGTATAGGCCGCAGCGTTCACGATCGCATCAGGCCGGTGCTCGGCCAACAGGGTCGCAGCATCCACCTGGGTCAGGTCAGCCGTCTCCCGCCCGACTGACACACTCGAGGCAAAGCCCTGGGCCTTTGCCGCTCCCGGCATGTCCAGGGCAACCTGCCCGGTTCCGCCCAGAATCAGAAGTTTACCGGCCACTATGCGTTGACCTTTGCGGCCAAGCCCAACCGTTGACCGTCATACCCGGCCTGAAGCGGCTTCCACCACCAGTCGTTGGCAAGATACCAGGCGACCGTCGCTTCCAGGCCCGTGGTGAAATCATGCTCCGCGCGCCATCCGAGCTCGGTTTCCAGCTTGGTTGCGTCAATGGCATAGCGTTGATCGTGCCCGGGACGATCCGCGACGAAGGTGATGAGATTCCGCCGCGGACCCGACGGCAACGGCCCGGTCAGACGGTCCAGAACATCGCAAATCGCCTCGACAACCTCCAGATTGCGCCGCTCGTTGCGCCCGCCAACATTATAGGTCTCCCCTACCGCGCCCGTCTGGACGACCAGACGCAGCGCCCGGGCATGGTCCTCAACAAACAGCCAGTCGCGGATTTGAGATCCGTCACCATACACCGGCAGAGGCTGCCCAGTCAGAGCCTTGAGGATGCACAGCGGGATCAGCTTCTCTGGAAAATGGAAAGGTCCGTAGTTGTTGGAACAGTTCGAAATCAGCACCGGCAAGCCATACGTATGACCCCACGCGCTGGCTAGATGGTCGGAAGCCGCCTTGGACGCAGAATACGGCGACCGCGGATCGTACGGTGTCGTCTCGGCAAACAAACCCTCTTCGCCAAGGGCACCATAGACCTCGTCGGTCGAGACATGCAGGAAACGGAACCGTTCAGCAGCCTCCTCGTCCAGCCCTCGCCAGTATGCCAAGGCGGCATCCAACATCACATGGGTGCCTACGATATTGGTCATGATGAATGGCCCGGATCCCGTAATAGATCGATCGACATGGGATTCCGCCGCCAGATGCATCACGGCATCGGGCCTATGCGTCGCGAATACATCCGCAACAGCCTTTGCATCGGTAATATCGACTTGCGCAAAGGCGTACTGCGCAGATCCCTCCAGCGAGGCCGTGGACCCCTTTGTTGCCGCATAGGTCATCACGTCCAGGTTGACGACCGAGTCTCCCTCCGCGACCAAATGCCGGCAGACCGCTGAGCCGATAAAACCGGATCCACCGGTAACGAGGACTTTCATAGGCTATCTTCCACCGCTGTGCGCCGCCCATTAAGCTGGCGCTCAACCTCAAGGCAAGCCGGAAGCGCTTGGCGACGCCATACAGCCATGCCAAAGAGGCACCGGCTTTGCAGGAAGGGCGCAATGGACGTCGAACGATTTGATATACCGGGGCTGTTGTTGCTCACTCCCCCCAAATTTGGCGATCAGAGGGGCTTTTTTTCCGAAGTGTTTCGTCAGGATCGCTTCTCTGCGGCCGCCGGCGAGGTCAGTTTCGTCCAGGATAACGTGTCTCGGTCTGCGACCAAGGGCACAATTCGCGGCCTGCATTATCAGGCACCGCCATTCGAGCAGGGAAAGCTTGTTCGCTGCAGCGCCGGGAGGATTCTGGATGTGGCTGTTGATGTGCGCGAAGGGTCTCCGACTTATGGCCAGCATGTCGCCGTCGAACTTTCCGATGACAACTGGAAGCAACTTTGGGTTCCCGCCGGCTTCTTGCACGGCTTCTGCACCCTGACTGACGACGTTGAATTGAGCTACAAGGTAACCAATCTTTATAGTGGCGCTCATGATGGCGCGGTGGCGTTCGACGATCCGGACATCGGGGTCGATTGGCCCGTTACCCGTGACACCGCCGTGGTCTCCGCCAAGGATCTCGTCGCGCCCCGCCTGTCGGAGTGGACGACGCCGTTCACGGGCATGATCCGATGAAGGGAATTGTCCTGGCCGGGGGTTCGGCATCGCGCCTTCATCCGGTCACCCTCGGGATCAGCAAGCAACTGCTGCCGGTCTACGACAAACCGATGATCTACTACCCGCTGTCAGTTCTTATGATGGCGGGTATTCAGGACATCCTTATCATCTCCACCCCACGCGACATTCCCATCTTCGAGGCCATGATGGGTGACGGGTCGCAATGGGGCGTCAGGTTGCAGTACGTGATCCAGGACCAGCCACGAGGCCTCGCCGAAGCCTTCCTGCTGGGTGAGACATTCATTGACGGCGACAGCGTCTGTTTGGTCTTGGGCGACAACCTCTTCTACGGCGTCAACCTTGAGGGTTTGCTCGCCAACGCCGGCGCGCGTGAGACTGGCGCGACCGTGTTTGCACAGCAGGTTATAGACCCTCATCGCTTCGGCGTCGTTGAGTTGGATGAAAGCGGTCTCGCTCTTCATCTGGAGGAGAAGCCCGCCAATCCGCGTTCGAACTGGGCTGTTACGGGCCTCTACGTCTACGACGCTTCGGTCGTCGAAATCGCCAAGGCAGTGAAGCCGTCACCGCGCGGCGAACTGGAAATCACTGACGTCAACCAGGCCTATCTGGACCGCGGAGACCTCTACGTTCAGCGTATGGGCCGTGGCTATGCGTGGCTGGACACCGGCACGCATGAGTCCCTGCTTGAAGCGTCGGAGTTCGTTCGCGCCATCGAACATCGCCAGGGCCTCAAGATTGCGTGTCTCGAGGAGATCGCGTTCCACAAGGGCTGGATCGACCGCAACGGGCTCCTGTCCCGTGGTCAACTGATGAAAAACTCGGCCTACGGTCAGTATCTGATCAGCTTGGCAAATTGATCGATTGCCAAGCCTTCAGGGGCGACGCCCGGGTCGTATCTCAGCGCAGATCTGTTCCAGTCGCTGGGCCATGGCCTGTCCTCGAGCCTTCAACGAGGCCTTCTCCGCTACGTCCAGTTTTGCCTGGGTGACTTTCGAAAGCGATGCCTGCGGCGATGCGGTCAGAGAGCGCATGGCCTCGGCAACGCTTTCGATTGACGGCCTGGCCCAGACTGATCCCGGCCAGTAGCCCGTCGCTGCGGCAGCCACTTGTTCGATTTGATAGTCGACGAGCCACGCCGAGCGCGACGAAAGCATGTCTGCATGTCCGGAGTACGCCATTGCGACGATGGGCTTGCCTCGTCCCATGGCGGCAAGGACATTTGAGTTCCAGCCCGACGTCCGATCCAATGCGAGATAGGCGTCGCAATTGTCCAGGTTCGTGTAACGGTCTCGAGAATCCAGGGTCGCGGTCACTATCTCAACGGCCGCGCCGCCTGCTTCGCAACGCAGTTCCGACAGCAGAGCTGGCGCGTTGCCGAGGCTTGACGCATCTATCGTCAACGATACCCCGCTCTCCGGGCCGAACGCGCTTTTGAACGCTCGAATCGCATCGATTGCACCACTTTGAGCAAACAATTCAGCACTTCCTGCATCTGCAAGAAAGACGAACCGCTCATGCGAGTCCAGACGCGGAGACGATACCATCACTTGGCCTGGAGGCAGGACGCAAACAGGTAGCCCAAGACGTTCCCTTAGCCGCCTAGCCGCGTGTTCGGTCGTAGTCCAAATCTCGTTCAGATCCCGAGCAGCCTCTATCCAGGACGGTGGGATAATATCGAAGGGCCAGGGCCAGTAACCAATACGATAGGTCCGACGACGCCGCGGCGCGAGGCCGGCACGATCATAGATGTCGTCAAGCCCTTCGTCAGGCCTGGCGAACAGAATCGTGATGTCATGCAACTCCATGTCCAGATTTGGCATGGCGTCGCTGCGGGGGCCGCCCACGTCCCGTCGGCTGGTGCTGACGTTCGCCACCAGCAGACTTTCGGCTACCGCGTCGGCTGGATCTGACGACCCGATAAGATTTACGCCCCCCGCCGCCAGATCTCGCGCCAGGCGATCTCGGGCGGTTGCTCCGCGAACATCCGTAAGAAACCCGGTCGCGTCGCTTTCCCCATCAAGGAAGGTCAGAAACGCCAGTGCGCTTTGCGTTTCATCGAAAGCCGCCGGGAACCGGCGTTGCCACGCCTCTTCAGCGTCGTAGGCCATTCTGACCCGTGTTTCCGCTGAGGTGCTCATGGCCCAAAGTGAAGGCTCAGCCCAGATTTCGTGAAGATCGTACGTGACAGTCAGCCAGGCCGCTAAGCTATCAGCGCCCCTCGGCGTCAGGGCATCCGGAAACCTGGCTTGCCAGGAGGGTGTCAGCCGCCAGGTCGTGGAGATTGACTGATCAGACAACTCTGCGGACCAGAGACCCCACCACCAGACCTCCTCCGTCCTGATACCGTGTCCACTACGGCCCGCGTTGAATAGCCAAGCCAGGAAGTCTCTGCGCCCACCGGGGGTCAGACCCAAGGGAGCTGTCCGGCGAGCTTCGGCGTCATCGCGCCACACAGCGAGCGGACGTTGCCACAACTGCGCATCGAACGTCTTGATCATAACGTCGCTGGTCAGCAGCCCTTGGTCGACAAGCCAGCGGGCGAACTCACCAGTCTTGCCACTGGACAGAGCGTCGGGAAAGCGCTTCCGATTGACGGGATACAAGAGCAGTTGGTCCAGAGTTACACGGGACGCGGACCAAAGGTCGACGGCTGAGCCTACCTCATGGGCGCGCCATTTGATGCGCTCGGGAGGAACACCGGCGGCCAACGCGATTTCGCCGACATTGGCGACATCGATCCGACTGGCTTTCGGGGCGCTTCGCCGCGCAGCATCAATGGCGGCAAGCAGGCAAGCCTGACCTGTCGGGGCGTCAGCAGCCGATACCGTTGGGAAAGATATCCGTGGATCCAGTTCCGGATGATGAAACGGATCCTCGGTCACACCCATCTGCTGGATGTCGAAAGCCAGTCGGACGATGTCTTCCGGGGGGTTGCTTCGGCCGCGCGTGGCACCTTCATGATGAACCAGCGCAGCCTTCGGCGCGTAGGCGATACGATAGCCAGCCTGCCAGATCCGCAAGCACAGGGCGACGTCGCTGTTGGCGATTCTGTAGGTCTCGTCGTAGCGGCCGACCTGCTCGAAAACCTCACGTCGAACCAGCTGGCAGGCCCCCATCACAGCAAGCCAATTGCGGGGGACATCCGGCGACCCGAAGACGCTCCACTGTCCGCGCCCTCCTCCACGGAACATCAAACCGCACAGATCAACGCCGAGAGCTGCCCCAGCGTGCTGCAGTTCGCCGCCCGGATAGAGAAGCATGGCACCAACGATGCCAACCCCGGGTCGCGTAGCGAAGCGAACCAGTTCGTGAAGCCAGTCGGGCGAGATTATCTCGATGTCATTGTTGAGGAACAGAAGTAGCTCCCCGCTGGCTGCCGCCGCCCCGGCGTTGCAGGCTGCCGAATAGTTAAACGTCTTGTCGTGGCGGACCACACGGGCGGTACCGGACTCTTCTAGCGCTTCCAGATAGGTGAGGGCGTCGATGTCAGCGGACAGATTGTCGACGACGATGACCTCCAGATCGGGATAGTCGGTGCCGCACTGCAATCCGTCGATGACGCGGCGAAGCAGATCTACACGGTCGCGCGAGGGGATGATGACCGATACTCGGGGCGCGTCGATGACCGGCCAGGTGGCGTCCAGGGCACCGTCCGGTCGCGTGAAAACGCTGACATCCTTTCCCTGCTCGCGCCAGTATCGGCTGAGCACGGCGCGAAAATCGACTGAGCGGGCACTTGATGCGATGGGTCTGTCGAGATCCGTGAAACCAGTCCTCGTGCAAAGTACGCGGGGCAGGCGCCGGATCGAGCAAGTCTCCGCGCCGAAGCGCAACGCCAGATCCCACTCCGCGGCTTCGCCGGCTTCCGCTCGAAAGCCGCCTAATGCCAGAGCTTCGGTTCTCCGCAGTGCACATAGACGGCCGAAGTAGTTGTAAGAACTGAGCAGCTCTGGCGACCAACCCGGCTTCAGAACGAGGTCAGGTTCACCTGACCTTGGATGCAGGCATTTTTCATCCGTGTACAGGACGCTGGCCCGGTCGTAACGCAAGGCATCGGCAAGAGCCTTCAAGGCATCAGGTGCCAGCACATCTCCCGCATCAAGGACAAAGACATACTCGGCATCAGCCCGTTCAAGCAGCGCGCCCAGTCTTTGACCCCGACTCTGCGAGGTGCAACCGACCACCGCAACGCCTTCGCCAACGTCTAGCCCGACGACCGAAGAATCGACCGCCAGAATGGCCTTCCATCGACCGATTTCCTGTTTCCTCAGGCGTTGAAGTGTGGCGGCCAGATGGACGGGATCGGCATTCCACCCGTCGATCAAGACATCGAAAGTGATCAGGCCTCCAGGCGCGACCGGGTTCTCGAACTCAGGCGCACGGGGATAGCGGCCATCTTGCCAGCCGAACGCGATGAAATGTTTCAGTGCATCCGAATGAGCGAGTGCAGCGTCCGGATTGTCCTTCACATAGAAGGTGGGCTCGAAGACCGGGCTTTGCCAGTCGTCATGGGCACGAGCGTAACGGATATAGGCTTCCAGCTGACCATGGCCCGCCCCGGACGGGCGGGACTGTTCGTAGGCATGAGGGTCAAACCCGGGACTGGGCCAGAAGCCACGCGCCTCTCCGTGTTCAAAATAGTGCTGCAGGGGGATTTCCCCCGCCGTCAGAAAACCGCCATACGTCCGGCGATACCAGCGCGTCGAAAAGTAAGGACCGGGGTCTCGGTCGAGAACCGCGCCATGCAATACATAGTGGGTAAAGGGTAGCAGGTCGGACCCCGCTGCATCAGGATACCGAGACCGATACCAGTCGGCGTCAAACACCGGAGATCCCGCCAGTCGATCTGCAAACGGCCCCGCCGGCAGGGGCAACCGGCCCTCGCTTCTGCCCTTGTGGAGATAATGGGTAAGTGCCCCCGGCGCCCCTTCGAGGCCTCCGACCAGCTGATCCACATACCATACTGCGTCAAAGGCTGGAGAGGGTGACAGACCGGCCGGTTCACCGACCGCAAGAAAGTGAGCGAGAGGATCTGCTGGGACTTCGCCTTCCGGTTGCTGGCTCGCGTACCAGTCGGCATCGAAAAGGCCAGAGTAGTAGACATCAAGCGCCGTTAGGCCTGACCAAATGGGTTCCACCGGCTTGTCATCCGCCGGTGCAAAAACACCTGCAACTGCCCCAATAACCGCGTCCGCTGACCCTTGACGATCGGGAGCTCGACGGGTGGCAGCGCTCTTGTCCAGCGCGGGCGGCAGTATCGAAATTCCCTTCGATTTGCCGACCGCCAGATAGTGAGAAACGGGTCCCATGGCATTGCCTAGTCCGCCCTCCAATTGCGCGACGTACCATTCTGGGTCGAACTTGGCCGACGGAGCGCGACGCTCAGCGTCACCGACAGCGATAAAGTGAGCAAGCGCATCCTCACCGGCGTCGTCATAGTGGGCGCGGTACCAATCGTCGTCGAAAAGCCCGGACAGAAAAAGAGCTTCTGCATTGAGCGACGGCGGTGGCACTCTATCCGATGGGCCACCCACAACCTTCACGGTCACGCCTTCATCCTGCTGGTACGTCCCAGAATCATGCCACCGCTTCCTGTGGATCCTCACGCCCGACTTAAGGTGGAGCCCTTGAGGTGACAACAAATATCGCAATGCGGCACGCGAGGGCAGGCAAAAGGTTGTGCAACGAAGGCCGCCTTGCTACGGGCGGTGAGGTTTGAACTGAGAGAAGAATAAGAATGGGACGGATCGCGTTGGTGACCGGCGTCACCGGTCAGGACGGAGCCTACCTCTCCCAGTTGTTGCTCGGCGAAGGCTATGAGGTTCACGGTCTGGTACGCCGCAGCAGTCATGCGGAGGTTCACAGCCACCGCCTGAACTGGCTTGGCATCGCCGGAGACGTTAAGTTCCATGACGGCGACATGGGGGACCTGTCGAGCCTGATCAGGATCATGCGGACGGTCAAGCCGACCGAAATCTACAACCTTGCCGCTCAGTCTTTCGTCGCCGCCTCGTGGCAGCAGCCGATACTGACCGGAAACGTCACGGCCTTGGGTGTCGGAAACATTCTGGAAGCGGCGCGCCTCGAAAGCCCCGACGCGCGCTTCTATCAAGCCTCTTCGTCCGAAATGTACGGCATGATCCAGGAGCCGATGCAAAAGGAAACGACACCTTTCTATCCGCGTAGCCCCTACGCTGTCGCCAAACTCTATGGGCATTGGCTGACTGTGAACTATCGCGAGAGCTTCGGCCTCCATGCTTCCAGCGGCATACTTTTCAACCATGAGTCTCCGCTCCGCGGCCTGGAGTTCGTGACGCGAAAAGTCACCGACGGCGTTGCGCGCATCAAGCTTGGCAGGGCCAAGGATCTCCAACTCGGCAATCTGGACGCCAGCCGCGATTGGGGACATGCCAAAGACTATGTCCGGGCGATGTGGCTGATGCTTCAACAGGACAAGGCTGATGACTATGTCGTATCGACCGGCCTGACCTTCACGGTGCGACAGCTTTGCGAGACCGCCTTTAGCCATGTCGGCTTGAACTTTGAAGACCACGTCAAGATCGCCGACGCCTTCAAGCGCCCAGCCGAAGTCGAGCTTCTACTGGGTGACTCGAGCAAGGCTCGCGAAAAACTTGGCTGGACGCCGGAGATCACATTCGAGTCGATGATCGCAGAAATGGTAGAAGCCGACATCGCGCGTCTACGCAACGGCGCTCACTGAACATGCCTCCCTCGGTCCTGCTGACCGGGGCATCCGGCTTTATTGGCCAGCGTCTGCTGCCGCGATTGCGCCAAGCCATGCCAGAGGCAATCATTCATGCGGTGGGTGGTCGAGATTCTCACTCAGCAGCCTATGATGGCGTCCATTCGGTCAATCTGGACCTGAACGATCGGCAGGGTATCCAGGATCTTGCTCGTTCGACCCGGCCTGATGTCGTCCTCCATCTCGCGGCACAATCGAGCGTGGCCAGTTCGCTGTCCTCGCCCTGGAGTGGCTGGCGAACCAATCTATTCGGAACGCTCGAACTCGCCGAAGCCGTCAAAGAGGTTCGGCCCGACGCGACACTCCTTTTCGCTTCGACGGCCGAAGTCTACGGCCGCGCGTTTTCATCCGAGGAGACCCTGACTGAGGACAGCCCGCTGGCGCCTGCCAACCCCTATGCCCGCAGCAAGGCCGCCTGCGAGTATGCCCTGCAAGACTTGTGGGACAAGGATGGGCGATTGATCGCGCTACGCATCTTCAACCACATTGGGCCAGGACAGGACGAACGCTTCGTAGCTTCTGCATTTGCGGCTCAGATTGCGCGCATCGAGCATGGGCTTCTTCCACCTGTGATCAAGGTGGGCGACCTTACGGTGGAACGCGACTTCGGAGATGTGGATGACCTCATCGACGCGTTTGTGGCCGTTCTTTCGGTACGGAATGGCCTTCCTGCTCGATCCACGTTCAATGTCTGCGCCGGACATCCGGCACCAGTTCAAGGATTGCTCGACGGATTGATCTCTCTCTCTTCGGCCACGCCGCGCATCGAGATCGATGCAGACCGCCTGCGACCCGGCGAGTTGCGTCGTGTCTCCGGTTCGAACGCCGCCCTGAAAGCGGCCACAGGCTGGACTCCCCGACGCCAACTGCCAGAGACCCTGGAAAAGTTGTTGACCTACTGGCGCGGAGTGGTCGCCCAGCAAGTCTAGGTCAAAACGGGAACGGCACCCTAGCTCGGTTTCAACCAAAGCTATTCGACGACCAAATCTCGCGGCCTTTGAAACCGGACCACCGATGCGGATATTGTTCTACATTGAGCCTGTCATTTATCACCGGGACGCCCTCTTCCTTTCGCCGCACTGCAACTTCGTCCGCTGCATCATAAACGCTAATGGCGATCCTGGTGTCACCTATGCTCTTGCCACCAGCCCGTGGCTGATCCGCGAGTATCTGGCTCAGGTCGAGGCGCACGGCGGTACGGCAGACATCGAGTTTTTTGAAATCGATCCGGTCGCACTGCTAGCGCCGTTTGATTTCGAAACCCGTGACTACTCACGCGACATGTTTGGCGATACCCTGGCGAATGGCCCGATGTTGAGCGCCCTGCGGGATTTGCGACGGAGTTTCGACGCCGACGTCGTGATTTGCGGAACGGACAATCCCTATATCCGTCAAGTGTTTGACGATCGATTGGTACTCCATCACGACCTGTCGCACATCCGTCGGCGCGACGGGCAATATAATACGTTTCTCGACGGATGCGGCCTGAGCGCGACAAGCGTTCTCAATGTCGCCAAGACCGAAATCCTGAGTGAAAACGTCGCCTCCGAAGTCCTTACATCGCTCACGCTGAGACATACCGACATGGTGTTCAACTCAGCCGGTGCCTCCGAAAAGCGCTCCGCGTTCCAAGCGTGGCGAAAGCATCAGGGACTTGCGGACACAGGCTTGGCACTGATTGCGCTGCAACATGCCGATCTGCTGGGCGTCGAGGGCTCCTGCAACGGGAAAAGCGCATCCAGTGTCCTGATGAGCTCGATATCGGCATTGCCGCCGGGATGGGTCGGGGTCGCGTCATACCATCCAGGCGATCCGTCGCTGAGAGCCGTCGCACCCTTCCTGACCGACTGCATGGATCAAATGGTGCAGCCACCACTCGAACTGTTCAGCCACGGCTCCGACCCGCTTGTTCCCGCATTCGACGCCGTCGTCACAGTATCGTCCAAAGTAGGTTTGATGGGCCTGCTTGCGGGCAAGCCGGTGGTATCGCTGGGTCAGTCAGCCTATCACCGATACTGTGTGCGCGAGGCGAAGGACCTGAACGACGCCCCGACATTGGACGCAGCTGATATCGGCAGGCTCATCCGGTTCATGAGCAACCGCTACTACTGGACGTTTTCCGAACTCTTTCAATCGAACGGCTTCGTGTTGTCGGCGTTGAGGAACATGAGCCGTTACGCATCGGTCAAGGATTACCACTTGGATTTCTCGACCTGGTCCCCTGACCGACTCGAGCGTCTTGCCTGACGGGCCTCGCCGGGGCCTCGATCAGGCTAGATCGAGGGCGTCCAGACCGGCCTCCTCACTATCGGCCAGCTGACGGAAAGCCGCCATGATATGGTAGAAGGAACTGGCCGGCGCAGGTTCTTCTATGAATGATCGATCAGGCAAACGCTTGTCGTGCCACAAGCCATCGTCGGTCAGATAGAACCAGAGCGCGCGCTGAGCCGCAGCAGCGTCTTCGAGATACGCGCGATGTTCGGCGTCCTGACTGGCATCCGCCAGGATCAGGGCGGCCTTCAGCCACTCGGTCTGTGGCCAAAGACGCGCCCGACGGCTGCGAATGGTTCCGTCTTCGTTCAACCCATCGACAGCGACCGCCAAGCTTTCAACCACACCGTTGACGCCATGTCCGTACAGGGTGCGAGCGACGGCCATGGCTCCGGCATCACCGCGAGCGCGCGCGTAACGTGCCATGAGCCAGGCCCATTCAAACTGGTGGCCGGGTTCGACCAGGCGACCGGCCTCGCCGGCTGCCGGTGACCAATCCGCTGCAAAAAACTCGCGCAGGAAGCCACCCTCTGAATCGATGAAGGTTGTACGGGCCAAGGCAACCACCTGGTCGGCAAGCTCTGCCCAGGCCTTGTCGCCGCCGACTTCTTCCCAGGCCAGACACGCCTCGAGCAGATGCATGTGGCAGTTGGACTGATAGGCGTCATCTCCACTCTCGATGAGCGCGCCGTTGGCCAGAGCCCGGCCGCGAAGCGCATCCCGGATAGTAACCGCCCGGGTTTCCAGGCTGGCGTCCGCACTTCCCGCCGCCTTCGCCATGGCGAGGGCGAACATCACGAAAGCCTGGTCGTAAACCATCGCGGTTTCATCCAGCGGGGCGCCTTCGGCCGTCAACAGCGTGCGGCATAGTCCGTCATTGCGCAGGTAGTCCGAGATCAGACGCTCGACCCCTGTGTCGACTGCCCGCCGCCACGGCCCTTGCCACCCCATCAACCCGGCCTGAGCGTAAACATAAATCTGCCGGGCCTGAACGCGGGCTCGGCGCGACGTGGCCACAGGCCGGCCATCCAGGCTGATGACCTCGGCGAACACACCGTCTTGCGACTGACCCAGCGTGGCCCAGGTCGGCAGGGCGCGTACGCGGAGCCAGTCGGCGAACCGTTTTGCACCTTCACCCAGTCCTTCGGGAACAGGTCGCAGGAAGTCGAGATGCTGGGGCGAGGTGATTTTCAGCCTCTCCACGATCTTCTTCACGTCTTGAGACCGCGACAGATCACAGACCAGGACCGCGTCCCTCTCAGCAATGATGGCTAGGTTCCGTACACCCAGCGCCGCGATCATGATTCCGTCGGACGAACGGGCCAAACATCCTTCGGCGTCCTCGAAGATGTGCTGCCCGGTATCCCCCTCGCCACTTGCTGCGATCGCGTCCCATGCACCCAGGTCAGACCATGCAAAATGCACCTCAAGCACGGACGCCAGCCGGGTCTTCTCCATCAAGGCGTAGTCGATGGATATCTTGGGCGCGCTGCTGAAAGCCTCCGTGAGAACCTCGACAGATTGACCATTCGCCACCGGCAGGGCGGCGCGCACCGCCTGCTCGACAGCCGGGGCGTGAATGGCCATCTCTGACAGCAGTGTCTGGGCAGCGACGACAAAGTTGCCGCTGTTCCATAAGTAGCCAGCGGCGATGTACTCGGCGGCAGTCGGAGCATCGGGCTTTTCAATGAACCGATCGACGTCAGACAGTCCGTGGCCCGAAGGCTTGATATAGCCATAAGCCGACGAGGCCTCTGTCGGCGCAACGCCAAGCGTCACCACCCGGCCAAGCCGCGCGCTTCCGGCGGCCACCCGAACGGCCTCCTGGAAGCTGGAATTATCCGTGATGTGATGGTCGGACGCGACGAAGGCGTTCACTCCCTCGGGGTCCCTGATCTCCGTCCATGCCGCCGCTGCGGCCATGGCTGCAGCCGAGTCCCGCGCCTCGGGCTCAAGCAGAACGTGTGCCCCGATCCCCAGTTCTTCGAGCTGCTCCACGATCCATGAGCGGTGACTGACTCCCGCAACTATGATCAACTGGCTGCCGTCAGAGACAAGGGGCTCGACCCGTAGCACGGTCTCTTGGAAGAGCGACCGATTACCCGCCAACGGTATGAATTGTTTCGGCTTCGACGGTCGCGACGCCGGCCACAAACGGGTCCCAGACCCACCGCACATTATCACGGGATAAATCTTCATCGGCTGCTACTTAGACCAGCGATCGGTCGTTTCAAAGCGCTCTCATGCTGACGGGAGAATCGAGCAGTCCTAGCGCGCGAGACGCATCATCTGATCGGATCGAAGGACGCCAATCGCCTTGCTCGCTCAGATCGAGCGAGCTACCAACGCAGCGACCGCCTGGAGCCGCCCGATGAGCAATACCGTGTACCACTCCAAGCATGGCGGCATGTGGATTGACGCCGAGGACTGGCGCGAGCGCCTGGCCGATCGCCATCTTTCCCAAGAGGACAAGGATCGTTTGGAGCGCTTTGTCCGGGACGGATATATAATCCTGGAGCAAGCAGCATCGCCGGAGGCGGTTGATGCTTTCCAGGCCGAAATCGCGCGATCGTTCCGCTTCGGGAATCCTGACGTTCTGTTTCAATCACACGGCAGTCAGGAGACCCTGCCTTTGACCGAGGCTGTCGATCGGTTGGGGAGCCGGGTGGTTGACGCCTATGTTCCCCTAAGACAGGCGTTGGACCTCTTCAGTTCACCTGAGCTCGTTCGGTTTCTGCGTCTTATCTTCGATGAAGATCCGTTGCTGTTCCAAGGTTTGAATTTCGACCAGGGGTCGCAGCAGGGCCTGCATCAAGACACGGCCTATGTCGTGCTCAATCGGCCGATGGAGTTGGCGGCCTGCTGGATCGCGCTTGAAGATGTGCAGGCCGGATCCGGCGAACTGATGTATTCGCCGGGTTCACACCGGCTGCCCGATTGGGACTTTGGGCCGGATCGCAAGCACTGGGATCGCAGCGTTGACGGTGATGCGACCCATGACGAATGGAGCCAATTTCTTCGGTCGAAAGCGGAGGCCAGCGAACACGGCATTCAGACCTTTCTGGCTCGTAAGGGCGACATCCTCGTGTGGCACGCCGACCTCGCCCATGGCGGCTCGCCGGTCACACGACCCGAACTGACCCGACAGAGCCTGGTCGGTCACTTCTGCCCCTTGAGCGGTCGACCCCGATACTTCGACTACGGTCCCATCCGCCACACCGTGAGGCGCTGGGGATCGATCGCCTATTCGAGCGGTCACTACGATCTAGCTCTGCGAGACGCACCCGAACCGGTGGCTCTTCCGGAAGGAGCCTCGTCGAGCCCGCACATTATGGCCGATCCAGAAGCGGCGTCTTCGACCAATCTCCTCTAGCCGGAAGCGGGACAGTCAACCCCGCCAAGCCCCGTGAAATCCCGCCGGCAGCGCCACATCGGCGGCCCAGGTCACCAGCGGCCCGTCGGACACATTCCCTGCGTCGAACGCATGCAACTGGGTGACGCCCGCCCCCAGGTCGATGGACGGCACGATCAGCCAGGCGTCGCGTTCGCGGGTCCCGCCCGGACGGGGCACGAACACCGCCTCCTCGACCACGTGACCGGTGCCGAAGTGGAAGGCGTCGGCGCGCCCCGTCGACCAGTCCTGGACCGCCAGGCCAGTCGGCAGGGGCCGGCCCGTCGTCTCGCCGGCGGTGTGGACAGTCAGGCTGCGTCTCAGCCCGGCGAACCGGGGGTTGGCTTGGGGGAACTCGCCCGTCATCCCGCTCGACACCATCTCGGCCCGCCCGTCGGCGTGCAGGGTGACCAGGGCCAGCTTGGTCGGCTCGCCGGGCACTCGGCCACGCCCCTCGACCAGAACCCGGGCCCCCTCGACCGCGAACTCGATGTCCTTGCCAGCGGCCACATCGAACTGGATCGTGCCGTCGCTGTCGGCCCAGGCGTCGCCCAGGTGGAAGAAGGAGAAGGTCGGCAGTTCATAGACCCGGCTGCGGGTCAAGTCGGCCTTGTCCAGCACCACCACCTGCGTCCCCATCTCGGGCCGCCAGCCGAACTGTGTCGTGAACGGCATGCCGTTGCGCTCGTGAATCCATGGCTGGAGCACGAAGATCAGGTGCCGGTCGGTCGCCGTAAAATCATGGAAATAGCTGGCCCGCGGCAGCGTCACGACCTGGGCCTCGATCAGGTCACCGCCCATGTTCAGGTGCCAGACGATGACCTGCGCCCCGTTCGCTCCGACGTTCCAGACGGTGCCGTCGGGATCGAACCGGGGATGGGCCTGGAACGGCATGCCCTTCAGGTCGGGCTTCAGGGTCACATACTGTTCCGTGGCCAGGGTCTCGGCGTCCATCTGCAGTGGCGACCCGCCCTCCCACAGGGCCCAGACCTTGTCGCCCGCCACCATGACGGCGGTATTGGCGCAGTTGGCGTCATCGACCGAATCGATCCGGGCACCGGTGCGGCCGGGCGTGCCGAAACCGGGGGTGACCACGGCGTCGAGCTCGGTCTCGGTGCGGCGCTTGTTGGTGTCGGCGAACCGGGCACGCAGGGTGACCTGACCGCCAGCGATGTCGAAGGACCGCATCAGGCCGTCGCCGTCGAACCAGTGGGTGGCCGATCCGCCCGCGCGGCGGAACTTGCCGGGGCCGTTGCGGAACAGCGTCCCCTCCAGCCCGGCCGGGGCACGTCCCCGGATGCGGCGCATAGCCCGGGGCGCAACGTCCGCTTCCAGATCTCGCGTCGCCAAGGCCCAGTCGGCGGCCCCGGCGTCATCGGCGACGTTCAGGGCGGCGGCCGCGCGCGCCATCTCGGGCGTGACGACGGCGGCGGAGAGGGCGGCTGCGCCCATCAGGATGTTGCGGCGGGTGGCGGTCATGGCAGGGGGTCCAAATCTTGTGGGTGTGTCTCCCTCCCCCGCGGGGGAGGGTGGTCGAAGCGCAGCGAAGACCGGGCGGGGTGGGCAAGGCGAGTTCCGCGCTCGATTGCCTTGCCGCCCCACCCGGCGGCTGCGCCGCCTGCCCTCCCCCGCAGGGGGAGGGAGAAGTCCGTGCCTTCAGCGCAGCACGATCGTCTGGGTCACCGGACCCGAGGCGGCAAAGTGGGCGGCGTCCCAGCGGGCCGGCCCCATGTTGCCACGCGCATTGTTGGAGAAGGCGAAGGGCTCGGTCGGCATGCCGAACGGGTTGGTGTTCATCTTCCCGTCGCCGTCGACGTCGTGAAAGCTCTTGGCCGCATAGTCGCCAGCGGGCAGGTCGGCGAATGTGGCGCTGTGCTGGCCCGCCCCGACATCGACCATGGCCTGGGCTACCGGCGCACCACCGGAATAGGCGGCTTCGGAGTTGTACAGCACCACCATCACCTTGCCGGTCGTGGCGGCGGTGTCGAAGTCCAGGGTGATGGTGGTGGGGGCGGCCGTCTCTGCAAGAGCGGGGGCCGAAACCAGCAGGGCGGCGGCGAGGGCGGCGGAAGCGAAACGGATCATGACGGGCATCCTTGTGAAGAGCGGTGTGGAGGAACCCGACCGCCGGGCTCCGATGTCCCGACCATCCCCCCGCCTTCGACGCGCCGCCACCGGACTTGCGGCGATGACCGGCCCGGCTTCGTGAACGGCGGTGCCTGTCCGTTCGCGAAACGCCGATGAACACCTCCGATCGCGAACGGCGCGCCGTTGGACAGGCTGCGATGACCCTGCCCCCTCCCGCAGGACGCATCGGTGCCCTATCTGATCGTCATGACCGATCTGTCTCCCCGCGAAATCGTCTCCGAACTCGACCGCTTCATCGTCGGCCAGCACGACGCCAAGCGCGCCGTCGCCGTGGCCCTGAGGAACCGCTGGCGTCGCAAGCGCGTGCCGGCCGACTTGCGTGACGAGGTCACGCCAAAGAACATCCTGATGATCGGCCCCACCGGCGTGGGCAAGACCGAGATCGCCCGGCGCCTGGCCCGGCTGGCCGGCTCGCCCTTCCTCAAGGTCGAGGCCACGAAATTCACCGAGGTCGGCTATGTCGGTCGCGACGTCGATCAGATCATGCGCGACCTCGTCGAGGCCGCCCTGATCATGGTCCGCGACCAGAAGCGCACCGGCGTCCGCGCCAAGGCCGAGGCGGCCGCCGAAGACCGCATCCTCGATGCCCTGGTCGGTCCCGGCTCCGGCCCCGCCACCCGCGACCGTTTCCGCAAGAAGCTCCGCTCCGGCGAGATGGACGACAAGGAGATCGACATCGAGATGGCCGATGCGGCTCCCACCCTGCCCGGTCTCGACATGGGCGGCGGCGGCAATGTCGGCCTGATCAACCTGTCCGAGATGCTGGGCAAGATGGGCGGCGGGCGGACCCGATCAGTCAAGACCACGGTCAAGGACGCCGTCGCCCCCCTGATCACCGAGGAGAGCGACAAGCTTCTGGATCAGGAGAGCCTGACCCGCGAGGCCGTCGATCTGGCCGAACAGGAAGGCATCGTCTTCCTCGACGAGATCGACAAGGTCGCGGGGCGGCAAGACCGGGGCGGTGCCGATGTGTCACGCGAAGGGGTCCAGCGCGACCTGCTGCCCCTGATCGAGGGCACGACCGTCTCGACTAAATACGGACCGGTGAAGACCGACCACGTGCTTTTCATCGCCTCGGGCGCCTTCCACGTCGCCAAGCCCAGCGACTTGTTGCCCGAGCTTCAGGGACGGCTGCCGATCCGCGTCGAGCTCAAGGCCCTGACCCGCGACGACTTCGTGCGCATCCTGACCGAGCCCGAGGCCAATCTGATCCGCCAGAACCAGGCCCTGCTGGCGACCGAGGAGGTGACCCTGATCTTCACCCTAGACGCCGTTGAAGCCATGGCCGACGCCGCCGTCGCCGCCAATGGCGCGGTCGAGAACATCGGTGCTCGCCGCCTGGTCACCGTGATCGAGAAGGTGCTGGAGGAGACCAGCTTCAAGGCCTCGGACCTGTCGGGCCAGACCCTGACCTTCGACGGCGATCAGGTCCGCGAGAAGGTCGGCGACCTGGCCCGCAATGCCGACCTCAGCCGGTTCATTCTCTAGCCCAGCGTCACCGTGTCCGGTCTCCACGGCTCCAGACCCGCTTCGACGCGGGCGATCACGCCATCGGCGAAGGCCAGCGGATCCGTACGGTCCAGGCCATCGAACGCGAACCAGGCGTAGTCCCACCAGCGTGAGGCCTTCAGCCGCGCGACGGTTTCGGCCGGGAACCGCTGGCGGATGGGCCGGGCCGGCACGCCACCGACGATGGTCCAGGGCTCGACATCTCGCGTGACCACGGCGCCGGTGGCGATGACGGCACCCGTCCCTATCGTGATCCCCAGGCCGAGCGCGACCTGATCGCCGATCCAGACGTCGTGGCCGATGACCGGATACTCCAGCCCCTGTCTCGAGGCGAAGGGTTTCGGCTCGAACCCCGCCCCCGCCTCGGCCGCAACGGCGTCCAGCGCATCGCGCAGCGGCGGTACGAACGGCGTGTCGGTGGGCTTGAAAAACGCCACCGACGTCGAGACCCAGTCGGTCGGATGAGCGAAGTCGATGAACCTCAGACCCCACCCGATCGAGCAGTACCGCCCCACGCTCAGCCCGGCCGGCAGCGGCGAATGCGAATAGGAGGCCGCGCCCATCGTGCACAGCCCGCCCGGCTGCGCCCACCGGCTCGGCGCATAGGGCCCGCCATAGAAGGCGCAGGGGCCCTCGATCGTGATCGGCCCCGCGATGCGGATTGCCTCGAGACCGGCCAGCCAGCCCCCACCCGCGGCGACCTCGTCACGGTCATAGGAGAACAGTACCCGCGCCTGCCGGAACCGCTCCAGCAGGTCCGCGTCCACGACGATGTCGGTGCCAATCATCCGCCGAACCGTTTGGCGTAGAAGAACTGCGCCATCTCGAACTCGTCCATCGTGTCGATGTCCAGGCCCTCGATGGGATCGGTGACCAGGAAGCCCGGCCTGTCACCGACCTGGAACCGATTGCGGATCATGTCGCCCTTGCGCGCCAGCCACAGCGCGCAGTTCATCTGGTAAAGCGGCTTCAGCAACTGGCTGTAGCTGGCCCACACCCCCCATTGATAGTTCACCGGCAGGAAGTCGGCGTTCAGGAAATAATGCTGCTGGCGGGTCACCGACATGATGCTGTCGACAGTGCCCCTGCCGTCGACGGCGGGCGTCCCCAGCATGGCGATGGCTTCGCTGTAGCGGGTGAACAGCGGATTCGTCAGGGGGGCCCAGGCGACCTGGTTCTCGGACGGAACGGGCGCCTGTTCCAGGACCCCGCACAGCACCTCGGACCATGGCGTGGTGTCCAGCGTCAGCCGGGGGTCGCGCGGCAGGAAGATAGCACCGTTGGCTTCGGCGACATCCCGCGCTGCCTCGACGTCGCTGGATACATAGATGGCGCTGATTTCCGGAACGGCGCGAAGCTGCTCCAGCTTGATCTCCAGCATCGACCGCTCGCCGTGAAAGGGGCGGAAATTCTTGTTCGGCACCCGTCCGGACCAGCCCTTGGCCGGCACGATGGCGATGACGTTCGACGTTTCGCTCATGCGCTGACCGGCCAGTATTTGTGATGCTCGCTGTCGGTGATCGCCTTGCTCTCCTGGCCGACGATCCGTTCGGCCTGACGGATGTGATCGACATAGTCCTTGAAGTCCGGCGTGGTCAGGTCGACCGCCACTGCGTCGAAATGGGCCCAGTCGGTGTTGCCCAGCTTGACGTGTTTCTCGACCATCCGCGCGCCCGCCGCGACCGCGAGCGCCGAGGCCATCCAGCCGAAGTCGTGACTGGAATAGCCCGGCACGATGCGGGGGTCGGTCCGCGAGAGCTCGTGATAGTGGCGCACGACCCCGATATTGCAGTCTTCGGCCCGGGTCGGATAGGCCGAGTTGGCCTGCATCAGCACCAGCCGCTCGCACCGGGTGAAGGTCTCCAGCACCCAGTCCTCATAGGCCTGATCGGTCATGCCGGTCGACAGCACGATGGTCCCCTCGTACGACCCCGCCACCGCCGCCAGAAAATCCCGGTGTTCGGAGATGGTGGAAGGCAGCTTGACCATCGCCGGCTCCAGCGCCGCGATCAGATCGAACGACGGCCTGTCGAGCACCGAGGCGAACCACCCCAGACCCAGCTCTGCGCACATTGCCGCCACGAACTCGAAGTCGTCGCGGTCGAGTTCCAGCTGTCGTCGATAGTCTCCGAACGTCTTGCCGAACGGTGACGCATAGGGTGCCGCCAGTTGCTCGGCGCTGTAGAAGCTGTCGACGTCGCGCTTCTGAAGCTTCACATAGTCCGCGCCCGCTGCCCGTGCCGCCCGGATCATGCGCTCGAGCCTGAGCCGATCGCCGAAATGGTTGGTCGTCAGTTCGGCCACCACAGCCACCCCGGAACCTGCCGGCCGGTCCTGATCGGCACCGCCGCCGAACGCGTGGTTCAGCTCGGTCGGCGACAGGGCGCTGAAGCTCTTGGCACCCACGTGCCGGACGTCCAGTTCGGAGCCCTTCAGCACATAGAGGGCGTTCAGGAAGAAATACTCCTGCATCCCGAACACCAGTCGCCGCTCTTCGTCGACCGCATGCGAGAAGTCGGCACCGATCCGCCCGGAATAGGCATGGCCGGCGTCGTACTGGAAATCCAGCCCGACCATATAGACCGTCTGGGGCCGACCCCGTTGCGCCGCGACCCGCCGCGCGATCTGCAGAGCGGTGATGAAAAGAATGTCCTCGATCTGCAGCTGTCCGGCCTGGAACCGCTGCATCATCAGGTCGCTGGATTCCTGGCTCAGCGGCGCATGATCCAGCCGGATGACCGTGCGGTTCAGTGCCGTCATCGAAGTCGAGGTGACATAGGCCCGCGACTTGAAGCCGTTGTCGGCGACGCTCTCGGCCACCCAGCCGTCATGGAAGACGCTGATATCGACCGGCGCGATCCGCTCTGCGTCGTTCAGGCCGATGACCAGGGCGCCGGAGAATATCCGGGGGTCGATCTGGTCGACCGACGGGCCCTTACCCAGGATGAAGATCGTATCGGTGGCGTATGTCGAAGCGATGTCGGCGATCAGGCTCGAGATAGGATCCGTCATAGGGTCGCCCCTCCACCGTCACGTCGCATCCGTGCTCCTTGGCCAGCATCAGCCCGGCCATCACGTCCCAGCTCTTGGCACCCTTTGGGTTGGCGAACCGCGCCAGCGACCCGCGCACCACATTATACAGATTGTAGACCGCGCACCCCAGGATTCGCGCCTCCCCTGCCCCGACCAACTGCTGGGCCAGTTCCGGCGTGATCGAGGACGAAAAGCCGGTGATCCGCGAGGCGTGCCGCTCGATCGGCTCCCCCGTCATCATCCGCTCGCCCAGTTCGGGCAGCAGCAGCAGGCTTCCCTCGTGACCGCCGTCGCGCCACAGCGACAGGGACACGCCCCACTCCTTGAGGCCAGAACAGAAGTTTTCCGTGCCGTCGATCGGATCGAGCACGGCGGTCCAGGACGCCGCGCCGACGGCAGCCGCCACATCATAGCTCTCCTCGCCGACCAGGTTGATCGACCCCAGCCGCCCCTCCAGCAGGGCGTGGATTTCGCGTTCAAGACGCACATCGGCGTCGGTCACCGGGCTGCCGTCCGGCTTCCAGGTCACAGTCCGGCGCTGGGCCAGGATGGCGGGGAGGTCCGCCATGACGTGAGCGCAGACGGCCTCCAGCACGGGCCGGACGGTGCTCATCCGATCAGGCCGGCTTGCAGCAGCGCCAGTCCCACGGCCCCCACCGCGATCCGCCACCAGGCGAACGGCGCGAAGCCATGTTTGGTCACGAAATCCAGCATCGTCTTCACGATGATCAGCCCACTGACGAAGGACACCACAAAGCCGATGGCGATCAGGGTCAGGACGTCGCCGGTCAGCATTTCGCGACTTTCCCAGAAATCCAGGCCGAACGCGCCAACCATGGTCGGGATCGCCAGGAAGAACGAAAACTCCGCCGCAGCCCGCTTGTCCACGCCCAGCAGCAGGCCGCCGACGATGGTGGCCCCGCTGCGAGACACGCCCGGGATGATCGAAAGACACTGGAACAGGCCGACGCCCAGCGCGGTCTTCGCCGAAAACTTCATCGCGTCATGCTCGCGCGGCTGCGGCGCCCACCGCTCCAGAGCGATCAGGGCGATGCCGCCCACGATCAGGCTGACGCAGACCACGGTGGGATTGAACAGCACCGTCTTGATGAAATCGTGGAACAGCAGGCCGATGAGGGCCGACGGGAAAAACGCCAGCAGGACCGAGATCGCGAACCGCCGCGCCGCCGGATCCTTGCCGGGCAGCCCCAGCAGCACCTTCCAAAGTCGCCCGAAATACAACGCCACGACCGCCAGGATGGCCCCCAGCTGGATCATGACGATGAAGGTGTCCCACTTGTCGCCCTGCAGCCCAAGAACGCTCTTGGCCAGCAACAGATGGCCCGTCGAGGACACCGGAATGAATTCCGTAAGCCCCTCGACCAGACCCAGGATGATCGCCGCCAGCCAGTCCGCCATGAACCCCTCAGGTTATCGCCGGGGTCGCCTCACTGCGCCGTCGGTCTCGGCCCCACATAGCGCAACCGCGCCGCGATAGGCGAGCCGTCGATGACCTGATCCAGTGCATGACCGAGCAAGCCGACCAGCCGCCCGATCAGCATCAGGTCCGCCGCCGCATCGCGGGGCAGGTCCAGCCGCCGCGCCAGCAGGGCCAGGGCCAGGTTCAGAGTGGGGCTGCGCCCCGACGCCGCCTCGCCCTCTCGCGCCACCGCCGCCAGATCGGCAGGCAGGGCCGAGGCCGCCAGCAGCGCCGGCCCGCGCGGATCGCCGTCGGGCCACAGCGGGTCGAAGAACCCGGGAAGTGTCCCCTCGGCCGCTCGACGCTTCGACACTCCGGCCGGATCGCGCCGGGCTTCGTGGACATGGGCGATGGCAGCGATCAGATCGGCCTGTTCGGTCGATCCCGCCGTCGCCACCAGACCCGCCAGCGC
>NZ_JAEMRD010000098.1 GCF_016463485.1 Brevundimonas sp. | reverse complement strand
GCGGCGACATCGTCGAGACCCCCGGCGGCTGGACCGACTTCATCCGCCAGAACCCGGACTTCCTCAAACAGATCGCCGCCGGCCGTGGCCCGGTGCAGGCCGAGCCGGTTCCGGCACCCGTCCCCCTCGCCAAGGCCGCTCCTGCGCCCAAGGGCAAGATGTCCTTCAAGGACACTCACCGCCTAAAGGAGCTCGACACCCTGATCCACGAGCTCCCCGACACCATCAAGGCCCACCAGACCCGGCTCGACGACGTGAATTTCTACAGCCGCGACCCCGCCGGCTTCGCCTCCACCATGAAGGCCCTCGAAGCCGCCCAGCACAGGCTCGCCGCCGCCGAGGAGGAATGGTTGGAGCTCGAGGCGAAACGGGAGGCTCTGGTGGGCTGAACCGCCTCATGGCGTAAATCGCCTCGCGCGCTAGACTTCGACCATGGCTCTGACGGTCCACACGCTTCCGCTGACCCCGGCCCAGACCCGCGCAGCCCTGCGGGTGAACGCAGCCCTGTCGCTCGCGCCTCGCCTCAAACCCGCAGGCTGGAGACTCCAGCTCGGTCTGCGGCTCAATGGGTTCGCGGGGTACGCAGCCGGGCGCATCGGCTCCCTGGCGCTGAGGCGGCGCGGCGTCGCAGTCTCCCGGCTGCAGGTCGGCCCGGACGACAAGGCGGTCGGACTCCGCCTGCTTGAGCCCGCCGCACCCCGCGCCTTGGTGGTCGATTTCCACGGCGGCGGCTGGGTCATCGGCAGCGCGGCCCTGAACGACCGCCTGACGGGTCATCTGGCCCAGGCGGGGCTCGCCGTCGCCTCGGTCGACTACCGACTTCTCGACGAGGTGAAAAAGGTCTGGATGCCGGACGCCGTCGAGGACTGCGCCACGGCGCTGCGATGGGCCATCGACGAAGGCCGCGCCCGTTTCGGCGTTGATCGGGTCTTCGTGATCGGGGAGTCGGCCGGAGCCCATCTTGCCGCGCTCGCCCTGCTCAAACTGGGCGACGAGGGCGAGACCCGGCTTCCGGCCTGCATCTTTGTCCAGGGGGTGTTCGACCTGTCCGGAACACCGTCCGCCCGTACCGCCGGCGCCGATGCGCTGCTGTTCGATGGCCCGAACCTCGTGCGTGATCTGGGCCTGCTGACGCCCGGTCTCGACGAGATTGGCCGAAGAGCGCCTGACCTTTCACCCCTCTACGCGGACCTGAGTGGACTGCCACCTGCCCTGTTCGTCGCGGGCGAGATCGACCCCTTAACGGATGACAGCCTGCTGATGGCCGAAGCATGGGGACGGGTGGGCCGCGCCGTCCTGCTGGACGTTCCGACCGCTCCCCACGGCTTCCAGCATTTCGGCGCCCCGACAGCCGCCCTCGCCCAAGCCTTCATGCGAGACTGGATTTCCCGCGAGCTCGATGCCGACCCGCTTTCTGTGGAAAACCCAAACGCCTGATCCATCGGACCAATTACGATCCGTCCACAGATGTTCACAGGATTGTCCACCGGGCTCGAGGTCGTCATGCACAACCGAGCGAATTCAGGCGCTTGCCGTTTAACGCATTCGGCGCGAACGTCAACAGGCCGAGGGACACGGCGGCGCGGAAATCCGGGGAGACCGGGGTTTCAAGCGGGTCGGTCCGGCTCTCTGATCCGGCACTTCGCCAAAGGCGCTTTCGGGCGACAGCGGGGAAGTCAGGACAGGGCCAAGGCTCCTGATGCGGAACGCTTGCGCGGGAAGGATCGAGGGGAACCGGGCCGGGATCGATGAACGACGTGTGGTTTAGAGACCCCGCGATACGGCATCGGACAGGAGTCGACAGGATACAGCCGAATGCTTCCGGGGTCCGCTCCGCAGGCAGAACGTCAGGGCCCTGAACCTCAATGGCCAAGTCCCAACCCGGACTTGGTGAGGGGACGAGAGCAAGGGTTCGCCCGGGCTGTCGTCCCCTCGCTCAATTCCGGCTCCGGCATCTGGCCGGGCCGCTGCCTGAACTCCGCCTTGACGGCGCGGGAGCCCTCCCCCACCGTGATGCTCGCAAGCCGGAATGTCCGGCGGCGTGCAAGGGTCGGCCAAATGTTCTCGAGTGTTCTGGCCGCCATCGCCCTGGCCTTCTCCGGTGCCCCGCAGTCGACCCAGACGCCCGAAGAAACGGCGATGTACGCCGCCGACTACCGCGACCTAGCCGCCGCCTATGCCACCGCGCCAAAGCCCGTCATCGTCTCGGTCGAGGTCGACCGCCGACGCGACGTCGTCCGCGTCACCGGAACCGCCCCCGCGATCTGGTTCTCCGAGAACCAGTTTCCGATCGCCCTGGAAGACGCCAAGGGCGACGGCATCGGCGATTTCCTCGCCCATGCCCCACACAATTTCGGCGACGATGAGAACGAGTCCTGGGCCTTCGCCGTCAATATCTCCATCAAGCCCGGCGCCACGCCCGCGACGGTCATCGTCTCGGCCGACGAGGTCGCAGGCGAGTGGGGCGATGTCGGCCCGCCCCCCACGCCGACCTTCCGCTTCGCCATCCCGGCCGAGACCCGCTGAGGAATCTGGCCAGGGCCCTGAGCCTCAATTGCCAGTTTCCAATCCGGCCTTGGGGATCCGAATTTTTCGAGGTCCAACCGGCTTCGGCGGGGCGGCCTTGAAAGTTCGGGTTATTTTCCGTTCGGCCAGAACATGGTCGCAGAAGGGCCTTGCAATCTGTGGGTGCGTAGCTGAAGTTTGGCATATGGCTAAGACCGGAAAATCAACCGCACGACCGACCGCGACCGGCGCCTATGTTTCCGTTGGCCGAACGTCTGACGGTGTGAGGGTGCTCCTGCCGTCTGTTCCACCGACGCACTTCACGCAGGCGGAGGCGAGGCAGGCCGTCGCCTCAATGTACGGGTCCAACACGCGAAAGTGACGATACGCACCGAGTCGCGTGACGTCTTCATCAACTGCCCTTTCGACGAGGGTTATCAGTCTATTTTTCGGGCTCTGGTCTTCACGATCATACGGTCTGGTTTTCGTCCTCGGTGCGCGCTGGAAGTGGATGATGCCACCCGCAACCGACTTTCCGTCATCATGGACATCATCGAAGAGTGTCGGTTCGGTGTTCACGACATTTCCAGGACTGAACTGGACGGTGATCCGGCCTTGCCGCGGTTCAACATGCCCCTCGAACTCGGGCTCTTTCTGGGCGCTAAACGGTACGGGTCCGAAGCCCAGGCCGTGAAGCGGTGCATCATCTTGGATGTAGAACGGTATCGGTTTCAGCGCTTCATTTCGGACATTGCCGGACAAGATATCCATGCCCATGACGGCGAAGCGACTCGATGCATCGAGGAGGTCGCAACCTGGCTGAGAACACAGAGCCGAGTTCGAACAGTGCCGGGAGGAAGGGCTATCGCCGCCGAGTTCGCCGTGTTCGAGCTCGCCTTGCCCGCCCTATGCGCCCTTTGGACGCTTGAGCCGGACGAGATGACTTTCGGAGACCTCGCGACCCTCGCGTCCGAATATGTCGCCTCCACCTGACAGTGCCGCCGCGCGCTACGGACGGCCCCACCCTTTCCAATCCGCACGATCCGCACGATCCGCACTGTGATTTTGCCGACATGATCTGCCCACCCGACGCCGTTCTCGAACCTCAACGGCCCGCCTTCCTTTCAACGCCAAGGCGCTCTAGTTTCCCGCCATGTCGCGAGACCAGAATCGCCCTCTCATCGCCAGCCGTCGCCTGATCCTGGCGGGTGGCGTCGCGACGACCGTGGCGGGCCTGGCCTCCTGCTTCCGGTCCGAGGCCCCGGTCGATGACCAGGGCCGGGTCCGCATCCGCTTCGCCACCGACTGGCGCGCCCAGGCCGAGCACGGCGGCTTCTACCAGGCCCTGGCGTCCGGGGCCTACGAGCGGCGCGGCCTGAACGTCCAGATCGTCCAGGGTGGCCCCGGCGTGAACGTGCCCCAGTTGCTGGCGGCCGGTGCCGTCGAACTGGGCATGGGCTCCAACAGCTTCATCCCCTTCAACCTGGTCGCCGAGAACGCCCCGGTGAAGGCCGTCGCCGCCTTCTTCCAGAAGGACCCCCAGGTCCTGATCGCCCACCCCGACCCGGCGCTGGAGACCATCGCCGACCTCGCCGGCCGGCCCTTCCTGCTGGCCGACGCCTCGATCACGGCCTTCTGGGTCTGGTTGAAGGCCAAATATGGCTTCACCGACGACCAGGTCCGCAAATACACCTTCAACCCGGCCCCCTTCCTCGCTGACGAGCGGGCGGTGCAGCAGGGCTATCTGACCTCCGAGCCCTTCACGATCGAAGAGGTCGGCGGCTTCGAACCCAGGGTCTTTCTTCTGGCCGACGAAGGCTATCCCTCCTATGCCGCCATGGTCCTGTCGCCCGACGGTTTCGCCCGCGACAACGCCAAGGCCCTGCGCAGCTTCATCGCTGCCTCGGCCGAGGGCTGGCGCGACTATATGAACGGCGACCCCAAGGCGGCCAACGCCCTGATCAAGCGCGACAATCCCGACATGACGGACAAGAGCCTGGACCAGGCCCGTACGGCCCTGAACGACAACGCCATCGTCGAGGGCGGCGATGCGGCCCTCTTTGGCCTCGGCACCATGACCGCCGAACGCTGGCAGGCCTTCTTCGACACCACGTCCGGCGCCGGCGTCTATCCGGCCGGCCTGAACTGGCGCGACGCCTTCACCGACAACTATCTGCCGGGCCGTGGCTGAGACCTCGGGTGCCCCCATCGCCCGGCTGAGCCAGGCCGTCGTCCGCTATGCGCGCGGCCCCTCGATCGGCCCCGTCGACCTGACCCTCCATCCCGGAGAGATCGTCGCCCTGGTCGGTGCCTCCGGGGCCGGCAAGTCCACCACCTTGCGCCTGCTGGCCGGGCTGGAGCAGGCCTCCTCGGGTCAGGTCGCGCTCAACGCCGCCCCGGGCCGCACGGCCTTCGTCTTCCAGAGCCCGACCCTGATGCCCTGGGCCGACGCCCAGTCCAATGTCGCCCTGCCGCTGGAACTGACGGGCGTCCCCCGCCCCGAGGCCCACCGGCGCGCCGCTGAGGCCATGGCCGCCGTCGGCCTCGCCGAACGCCTCACCGCCCGCCCGGCCCAGCTATCGGGCGGCATGGCCATGCGCGTCTCCCTGGCCCGCGCCCTGGTCACCGAGCCCGAACTCCTGCTGCTGGACGAGCCCTTCGCCGCGCTCGACTCCATCACCCGCCGCAGCCTGATCGAGGACCTGCATCGGCTGTGGGAGGTCCGCCGCGCCATCGCCCCCATGGCCATCGCCTTCGTCACCCATGACGTGGACGAGGCGGTCTATCTGGCCTCGCGCGTCGTCGTCCTCAGCGCCGCCGGCGGCCGCACGGTCCAGAACCTCGACATCCCGGGCCCATTGCCCCGCCCCGCCGACTGGCGCCTCGAACCCGCCTATCGCCAGGCCGCGGAGACCGTCGCCCGCGCCCTCGCCGACGCCATGCCGGCACCAGCTTCGGCCACTCCCGCATGACCCGTCTCTGGCGCGCCCTGCCGCCCCTGCTTCTGATCGCCCTGCTGCTGGCGGTCTGGGAGACGTCCTGCCGCCTGCTGGCCGTCCCGACCTATTTCCTGCCTCCGCCCAGCGCCGTCGCCGTCGCCCTGGTCGAGCGCGCCCCGGTCCTGGCCGGTTCGGCGCTCCAGACCTTTTGGATGGCGATCCAGGCCCTCGTCGTCGCCACCGTCCTGGGCGGAGGCCTCGCCATCGCCGTCTCCCTGTCGGACGCCGCCGAGCGGGCCGTGCGGCCCCTGGCCATCGCGCTTCAGGTCACGCCCATCGTCGCCATCGCCCCCCTGGTGCTGATCTGGGCGGGGCTCGACAATGCCGAGCAGGCGGTCGTGGCCCTGGCCGCCGCCGTCGCCTTCTTCCCCGTCTTCTCGGGCGTCCTGACCGGGCTGAAGTCCGCCGATCCGGACCTGGAGCGGCTGTTCGACCTCTACCGCGCCAACCGGGTCCAGCGCCTGATCCGCCTGCGCCTGCCGACCGCGCTTCCGTTCGCGCTGGAGGGTCTGCGGGTCGCTGCAGGGCTGGCCGTCATCGGGGCCGTTGTCGCCGAGTTCGTCTCCGGCTCGGGTGCCGCCCAGGGTCTGGCCTGGCGTCTGCTGGAGGCCGGAAATCGCCTGCGTACCGCCGAGCTTCTGGCCGCCCTGGTCTGGCTGGCGGCCCTGGGGCTTGTACTCAACGCCGCCGTCGCCGCGATCAGCGGCTGGGTCGTGCGTCGCCAGTCGGGGCGTTAGCCCGGGGTTAACAGGCCGACGACTACCTTGGCCCGACGTTCCGCGTGAACGGGAGCCGCCCTGTGTCTGATCCTACCCTCTTTGCCCGACTTGTAACCTCGGTCGCCGTCAGCGCCGCGACCGTGCTGATCGCCGGTGTGGCGTCCGCCCAGTCGCGTCCCGGCGAGCAGGCCGGGCTGCGTTACCTGTCCTGGGCCGGAAAGCCCGCCTCGGCCGCGGCCGACGACCTGCGCCGCCCCGGCGTCATCCCGCGCCAGACCGCCTCGGCCACGCCGGCCCCGATGATGGGTCGCAACAGCCGCTACGGCTCCCCGACGCCGGGCGTCAACGCCCCGACCCCGGCCTCCGCCTGGATCTCCGGCCCGCCGCGTCCCCTGGCCATGCCCCAGGCACCCTCGCAGCCTCAGGCCCAGCCCCAGCCCCAGCCCTACGACATCCAGGCCCAGACCGCCGTCCACAGCCCGGGCTATGGCCAACCGCAAGTCCAGCAAGGCCAGATGAGTGCTCCGGCACCGTCCGAGGCGCAGATGATGGCCTCGGCACCCGCCTATGATCCCTCGCGCGCCTTCCGCCGCCAGGATCCCTACTACGCCGCCCCGCCCCAGGTGCAGGCGGCCATGCAGCCTTCGCCCCAGCCGACCTATATGCCGCCGCCCGCGTCGATCCCGACCGCGATCGATCCGGCCATGCAGCCGCAGCAGCAGGGCCAGACACAGGGTCAGACTTCCGCGCCCTACGACCCCAACGCCCCGCGCGCGGACGCCCTGATCTTCCGCATGAACCAGGGCGGTGCCCCGGGACAGACGCAGGCCCAGCCTCAGGCGCAGCCCCAGCCCCAGCCCCAATACACTCCACAGTATGCTCCGGCACCGTCCGACCCCAATGCGCCGCGCCAGCTGGCCCAGGCCGCCCCGACCCAGTCCGGACAGCCGCCCCGCGAAAGCGCGCGCTACTATTCGGTCCACCGCGAGGCAGGCCACGAGCCCGACGCCATGACCCTGCCTGAGTCCGTCTTCATCGGCGGCGGAGCCACCCCCGACCTCGCCGAGCCGCCGCCCGTGCCGATCATGCCGCGCACCGTCAACGGTCGCGCCCAGGTGATGGTCAATCAGGAACCGGTCCTGCCATGACCGACGTCGCCCCCGAGGCCGCCGTCGCCGGGTCTCGCCTGCCGGCCCTGATCGCCCTGGCCCAGGAACCGTCCAGCGAAAGCCGCCGGGCCCTGCTGCGCGAACTGACCGATCACTTCTTCGGCTCCACGACCCGCACGACCAATGAGGACGCCCTTTACGGCTCGGTCCTGTCGGACCTGGCCGCCGACATGGAGGTCGCCGTCCGGCGCGAACTTTCGGCCCGCTTCGCCGTCCGATCCGACGCCCCCCGCGCCCTGATCCGCCGCCTGGCCAATGACGAGGCCGACATCGCCGGCGAGGTGCTGCGCGTCTCGACCGTCCTGACCGAGGAAGACCTTCTGGGCGTCGTCCGCGCCAAGGGACAGGACCATCTGCGCGCCGTGTCCGGCCGCGCCGACGTGTCCGAGGCCCTGTCCGACGTCATCGTCCAGCGGGGCGACGACGTGACTCTTGGGACCCTGCTGCGCAACGACGGCGCCCGCCTGTCGCGATCCGCATCGGAAGCCGCCGTCGAGCGGGCCAAGGCCAATCCCGACCTCCACGCCGCCACCGTCGAACGCTCCAGCCTGCCGCCCGACCTGCTCAACGAGATGTATTTCGTGGTCGAGGCCCGACTGCGTCAGCACATCCTCGAACAGAACGCCGCCATGGACCCGGTGCTGCTCGAGAACGCCCTGGCCGCCGGACGGACCCGCATCGCCACCGACGACGGGGCCCTGCCCGCCGACTATGCCGCCGCCCACGACTATGTCGACGAACTGCGCGCCGCCGGCCAGCTGTCGCCGACCATGCTGGCTCGGTTCCTGCGCTCGGGCTCGCGCACGTCCTTCCTGATCGCCCTGGCCCAACTGGCCGACGTGGACTTCCACACGGCCCGCCAGATCGTCGAGCGGGGCGAGATCGACGCCCTGGCCGTCATCTGCAAGGCTGCCGACCTGGACCGCGCCCTGTTCCTGACCTTCACCGTGGTCATCCTGAACAAGGACGCCGACGCCATGGGCAAGGCCCACGGCTATGGCCGCCTCTACGCCGACCTGACCCGCGACCAGGCCCTGCGCACCGTCCGCTTCTGGCGCATGCGGCGGGGCGTTCAGGCGGCCTGACGCGGTCGTGACGGTGGGTGGTTCGTGATTAGTGGTTGGTGAATCTTGACCCGGCCCGAGCGCCACGCACTCGATCCCCGATCAGCAACACGGCCCAACCCCTAATCACGAACCACTAGTCACCAATACGCCCGCTCCCCTTCGGAAGCGGGCGCTTTCAGATTGTCGACGACCGAGTTCTACTTCTTGGCGCGGGTCGTGGTGCGGGCGGGTTTGCGGCCGCCCTGGCCCAGGCCCATCTGCTTGGCCAGTTCCGAACGGGCCTTGGCGTAGTTGGGGGCGACCATCGGATAGTCCTTGGCCAGGTTCCACTTGGCCCGATAGTCTTCGGGGCTCATGTCGTACTTGGTGCGCAGGTGACGCTTCAGCGACTTGAACTTGCGGCCGTCCTCAAGGCAGATCAGGAAGTCGGGGCTGATCGACTTTCGCACCGGTACCGCCGGCTCCTTGATCTCGGGCTCGACCTCGACCACGCCGGTCGAAACCTGCGACAGGGCGGCATGGATGTTGGAGATCAGCGACGGCAAGTCGTTGGCCGAGACACTGTTGTTGCCGACATAGGCCGACACGATGTCCGCCGTCATCTCCAGAAGACCGGTCTTCTCGTCCATGTTCAGAGCTTCCACTTGCTGATTCTGCCTTTACTCGCCGCTCTTACGGCTGGTTGGCAAGGTCAGTAGTGATCTTCGCCAACGAAAGCAATGCGACGTCATCGATCGTTGCGATTTACAGCAGACGAAGTCCGACAGCTTTGGCGCGACTGGTCAGCGTCCGAAGTTCTCGGCCAGGGCCATCATTGCGGCCCGCTCGGGTGCTGAGTATTCGTCCAGCCCTTCGCCGTCTCCGTCGCGAATGGCCTTCAGCAACTGCGGCGACAGGGCCGAGGACAGCGACCAGTTCCAGTAACGCAGCACCGTCTGGGCCCGGTCGACGGCCAGCATCTCGAAGCAGATCGCGACCCGTTCCCAGGCCGGATGGATCTGGCCGTCCGGTCCCACCTCGGGCCGGCGCATGGACCGCCACAGGTTCTGGAGATCTACGCGGGTCATCCCCGTCGCCTTGCACAGGATGGCCAGGGGCTCGCCGCCCGCATCACCCAGGATCTTGGCGCCGGTCAACGGCTTGATCCCGGCCAGGTAGGATATTTCGGAGGCCAGTTCGCGGGTCAGCCCGCCCTGCGCCGCGACGGCCACGGCCTGTTCCAGGTTGTCATAGGGGCTCTTGGCGACCGCCGCACGGTTCCTCTGTCGGCGCTCGATGAACTGAAGCGCCTTGCGTGCCACCGGGTCCTGCCACCCTTCCGCGGCGGCCATTGCGAAGACGTCCTCGACCACCTCCTGCATGACTTCGCGCGACACGGCGAAGCGTTGCAGGATGGTTCGGCGATCCTCGACCCCGCACCACCAGAACATCACATAGGCCCCCGACGGCCGCAGTTCCGCGCGGCGCAGCAGATGCGCGCAATAGCTGGGCGTCTGGCGGCTCTGGTCGACGATCTGTTCGACCCCGACCTGGGACAGGCGGGCCGTGACGTTGCGCATCACGGCCTCGACCACCCGGGGCTCGGCAAAGCCGATCAGGGTGTCGGTGACCACCTCGGCCAGACCGCGTCGACTGGCGATCAGGATCCGGTGCTCGACCGAGGCGTCCCGGGCACAGGCCACCAGGTCGGCGTCGGTCAGGGAGGCGCACTGCTCGATCAGCAGGCCGGCGATCTCCGGCTCGTCCCGCAGAAGCATCCGCGCCAGGCTGTTGGGCAGTTCCGACAGGGGGGCCAGGCGGGCGGCGACCCGCTTGCGCTCCTGGGGTGCGGCCAGACGCAGCATCTCCACCAGAAGGTCGCCGGTCACCGACCGCTCGAAGGCGTTGATCCGGCTGGCCGGCAGGGACACCACGTCGGCCAGCCGCTTGAGCAGCGCATGGCGCGCACGCAGCGCCGGGGTCGGCGCATCCTCAAGGCTGGCGGCGGCGGGCTCGGACATGTCCTGCACAGACTAGGCCTCAGCGGTTAACCGGCCGTGACGGTCAGTCGAACGCGGCCCAGGACGCCCGGCTGTCGGCGGTCAGGGCAAAGCCTGCCTGCACCTCGCCGGCCTCGCGAAAGGCCAAGGTCAGCAAGACCTGTCCGTCGACGGCCAGGGCCGGGTCGAAGTCGATCAGCATCAGGTGCAGATCGCTGCCCGGCCGGACATCGAGCCTGCCCTGGGCCGGCACGTCCCAGACAGGGTCCGCATCCATGCTGACCCCGGTCGCACTGCGTCGGATATGATGGAACTCGACCCGGCTGGCGCAGGTGCAGGTGACGCTCATCAGTTGGTCCGGTGCCGACGACGCATTGACGACCCGGACATAGCCCGCCGAAGCCTCGCCGACCGTCCCGGAGCTCGCCACGATCCGTCGGCTCAGGTCCAGCGACCCGGCGACCGTGGGGGTCTCGGCCAGTGCGGGCGCGGCGGCGAGCACTGCGGCCGCGCCCAGTATCGTGCGGAGGAACATCATCGAAACCTGTCCTTCAACGGGCCGCGAGGACCGGCACGACCTCAGTCTACAAAGCTTAATCCTGAAGCAGGGCCGACGCTACAGCCCGTCGAACAGGGCGGTCGACAGATAGCGTTCGGCGAAGCTGGGGATGATGACCACGATGGTCTTGCCGGCGTTCTCGTCCAGGGCGGCCAGGCGGAAGGCGGCGGTCAGGGCGGCGCCGGAGCTGATGCCCACCGGGATGCCCTCGGTCCGGGCGACCTTGCGGGCCATGTCGAAACTGTCCTCGTTGGAGACCTGTTCGACCGCATCGATCACATCGCGGTCCACGATCGAGGGGATGAAGCCGGCACCGATGCCCTGGATCTTGTGCGGGCCGGGCGCGCCGCCGGACAGGACGGGCGAGGCGGTCGGCTCGACCGCCACCATGCGCACCGAGGGCTTCTTGGCCTTCAGGGCCTGACCGACGCCGGTGATGGTGCCGCCGGTGCCGACGCCCGAGACGACGATGTCCACCGCGCCGGAGGTGTCGTTCCAGATCTCCTCGGCCGTGGTCGCCCGATGGATGGCGGGGTTGGCCAGGTTGTCGAACTGGGAGGGGCTGACGGCGTTGGGGGTGGTTTCCAGAAGTTCCTGGGCCCGGGCGATGGCCCCCTTCATGCCCTTTTCGGCGGGGGTCAGCTCCAGGGTGGCACCCAGCAGGGCCAGCATCTTGCGGCGCTCGATCGACATGGATTCCGGCATGACCAAGATCAGTTTGTAGCCCTTGGCGGCGGCGACGAAGGCCAGGGCGATGCCGGTGTTGCCGGATGTTGGCTCGATCAGGACGGTGTCGGGCTTGATCTTTCCGGCCGCCTCCAGCGCCTCGACCATGGCCACGCCGATCCGGTCCTTGACCGAGGCGATCGGGTTGAAGAACTCCAGCTTGGCCAGAACCGTGGCCTTTGACCCGTACTCGGCCGACAGCCGGGGCAGCTTGACCAGGGGGGTGTCGCCGATGGTGTCGATGATGGACTCATAGACCTTGCCACGGCCCTGGGTGGCGCGATTAGAGGCGTCGTAGTCGGACATGGAAGCTCCGTCGTTCCCGGTCGGTCGGGGTCGCATAACAGATAGGCCGATCGGTGCGACCGCAAGGGGGCGGCCCGGCGATTTATCGGTGGCGGCCCTGCGAGATTTCGTATCGGCGACGCGGCGGGACCGACGTCGGCGGCAGGCCTGAAAAACGGGAGCTGAAAGGTCCGAATGGTCTGAAATGTAAGGTTTACATTACTTGCTGAACCGTCCGGACTCCAAACAGAGTCCGAGGAGTCCGAGGAGTCCGGACTCCGATCGAGCCCCTGGGAGGGTGTTGCGAGGTGTCAAAGACCAGGGCGGAAAGACAGTCTATCACGACGCAGAGCAGCGCTCGGTCGAAGACCTCGACAATCGCCCAATCCCTTGTGCGGCAAGGGATTGGGACGCCGAAGTTAGAGAACAGGAACGCCGGAACCGCCCAGCGCGTGCCCTGCGCCCTAGAGATACCAGTCCGGGGTATGATGCAGGCCGGCGGTCGCGACAGTGTCGAGATCCAGCATGTACCGGCCGGTCCATGTCATCGGCCCGATCAGATTGCCGTCTTCGGCCCATTCGACCGGCAGGACATCGGCGCCGGTATCCTTGGAGATTGGCTCGAGCTCGCCGGCCGACGCGCTCCAGCGGATGTCGGACGCCAGCAGATGGGTGTCGGCAAGCTGGATCAGCATGTCGTTGGTCCCGTTGCCGCCCAGGTCCACGAACAGGAACGACCCGGTCCCCAGATAGGCGATGCCGAAGGCGTCCGACGCCCCGGTCCGCACCCCGGTCAGGTCGATCCGGTCCTGGCCCGAGACGAAGCCGAAGATGCCGTCGGCCGCCGCGACGGTCGAATCCGAGGCCGCGACATAGACGAAGG
>NZ_JAEMRD010000097.1 GCF_016463485.1 Brevundimonas sp. | reverse complement strand
GCGGCAGGCCGGCGCGCAGCACCATGGCATTGCCGTCGCCGGTGCAGGTGTGGGCCGAGGTGGCCGAGAAATAGGCCCGGCCGTAACCGCCGGTGGCGAGGATCACGAGCTTGGCGCGGAACTGGTGGATCGTGCCGTCGTCGAGCTTCCAGGCGGTGACGCCGGTGCAGGCCCCGTCCTGCATGATCAGGTCGAGCGCGAAATACTCGATGAAGAACTCGACCTCGCGACGCACCGACTGGCCGTACAGGGTGTGCAGGATGGCATGGCCGGTGCGGTCGGCGGCGGCGCAGGTGCGCTGCACCGGGCCCTCGCCGTAGTTGCGGGTCATGCCGCCGAAGGCGCGCTGATAGATCTTGCCCTCGTCGGTGCGGCTGAACGGCACGCCCCAGTGTTCGAGCTCGTAGACGGCCTTGGGGGCCTCGCGGACCAGGTATTCGATGGCGTCCTGGTCGCCCAGCCAGTCCGACCCCTTGACGGTGTCGTACATGTGCCATTTCCACGAATCCTCGCCCATGTTGCCGAGCGAGGCGGAAATCCCCCCTTGCGCCGCCACGGTGTGGGAGCGGGTCGGGAAGACCTTGGTCACGCACGCGACCTTGAGGCCCTGCTGTGCGGCACCGAGCGCGGCACGAAGGCCCGAGCCCCCGGCACCGACGACGACGACGTCGTATTCGTGATCGATCAGATTGTAGTCAGCCATCAGGCGTTCAGGCTCCGAAACCGGCAGGCAGCGGCGCGGATCCCAGCGCCAGCCGCACGATGAAGAAGACGCTGGCCGCCGTCAGGGCCAGGAAGACGATGTTCAGCAGGGCCAGCAGCAGGGTCTTGGTCCCCGGCTTGTGGATGTAGTCCTCGACGATGACCTTCCAGGCCAGGCTGGCGAAGCCGAAGAACACGATGGCCGTGACGATCGCCAGGCCCGCGTTCAAGGTGTTGGCGAACCAGGCCCGGGTGGCGTCATAGCCGGCTCCGGTCAGGGTGAAGACGCTCGAGGCGACCCAGACGCCCAGGGGCATCAGAAGCAGCAGCAGGACCTTCTCGGTGGTCCATTCGCCCGCGCCGTGGCGTTCCGAAACGCGGACGCCGTTCTTGTACTTGGCCGCACCGCTCACAGCGAAACCCTCTCCGAAGCGAACAACAGGACCCAGAACAGCACCGCCAGCGGCACGGGGCCCCAGACGGCGATGTTGGACAGCAGATTGGCCGGCGCGATCGTCAGGCCCTGGCCGGCGTCGTTGATCAGGTGGCGTCCGCCGTTCAGCAACAGGGAGAACAGCACCACCGTCAGGCCGAACCCGACCAGCAGTCCCAAGGGCGATCCGATCAGGCCCAGGGCCGTCGCATAGGCGTCGGGGCCAAAGGCCAGGGCTCCCAGACCGGCGACCAGGATCGCGGCGGCGACGGTCGCGGCCCCGATCGTGACGCGGAACAGGATCGAGGCCGTCATGGTGACGTGCCAGCGCCAGACCTGAAGGTGCGGCGACATAGGGCGGGGGCGGCCGTTGGGCTGAAGGACAAAACCGGTCAGGTTGCCCTCGCTCTTTCGGAGGGTAGGGTCGTTCGAGCTCGTCATGCGAATCGTTCTCAAAACCCAGCGAATTCAGTCGCCCGGGCAGGTGGCAAGGCTTTACGGACGCGTGCGGGCCGGTGTCAACGCGACCCTTGTGCACTGCGGCGCAAAATCTTGCAGAACACCGGAACCGATCACGTTTTCGCGTGTTGCGCATCGGCACTAGCCACGAGTCCTGTCTCGCGACAGTTTGGCGACATGCTGCTGCTCGTCGTCATGCTCGCGGGGCTTTCAGGACAGGAACGCGCCTGGACAGCGCGGCCCGAGGTCTATGTGCCACCGGTCGTTCGACCCTATGAACCCCCCTCCAACTTCGGCCGCCAGATCGCGGAGGGTGACGCCGACGCCTCGATTCACCGACGGCCGATTACCGCTCCGGTCGCGGTCGAGGCCTATCGCAACAACTACGAGGGCCGCCGCACCCCGGCCGAGCTCAGCTATCAGCAAGGGGTCGAGGCTGCGCGCCTGCGCCAGAATGCGCGGATGGGCGGGCTCGACGGCCTGTGGCGCGTGGTCGATGCCGAGGGCCGCCCCGTGCTGGATCTGGTGCTGAGCGATGACGGGGCAGGACCTGTCGAGGGCGCGCTGCGTCCCGCACGGTCGGACCGCACGGCCCCGGTCGAGGTCGTATCGGCCGGGGATGGCGCGCGCACCATCACCGCCGCACTGGGCACAGACACGTTGATCCTTCGGCTGCATCCGGACGGAGCGGACTGGATCGGTGAACTGACCGGACTGGGTGAGGCGCGCACCGTGACCCTGACGCGTCCTTCGGGCTGGGCCCCTTAATCTCACAGCAAGACGATCGTGCCAGAGATGGCGGCCATGACACTCGCCGCCGCTCCCGACGACCGCCGCTTCCGCCTGCATCGCTGGCTCGACGCTGGAGAGCGCGTGGCCATGCTGGTCCTGTACGGCTGGCTGGTGTGGCGTTTCGCCGCCAGCCTTTCAACCACCCCCGCCAACATCATGTTCCTGGCGTCCGAAGGCCTGATCGCGGCCATGGTGCTGCTGCGCCGCCCGACCGAACAGATCAGCGCCCGGCCGATGGACTGGCTGACCGGGGCGCTCGGTGCCTTTCTGCCCATGCTGGTGATCCCGGCCTCGGGCGGACTTTCCGCCGGGGCGGTGTTTCTGGCCGTGGGTTTCCTTATCTCCATGGGGGCCAAGCTGTCGCTGCGCCGTTCGTTCGGACTGATCGCCGCCAACCGGGGCGTGAAGCGGTCGGGTCTGTATGCCGTCGTCCGCCACCCGATGTATCTGGGCTATGTCATCGCCTATGCGGGGACGCTGATGCTGAACCCTTCGGTGTGGAACGCGGTCCTGCTGACCCTGTGGCTCGGCTTCGAGATCGTCCGCATCTATTCCGAAGAAGCCATCCTGATGCGCGACCCGGCCTATCAGGAGCATGCCAAGAAGGTCCGGTTCCGCCTGATCCCGGGCGTCTGGTAAGGCACACTTTTTTGGGCGCTAACGCTCGCCCCCGGGTCGGATCTCCGATCCGCCCGAGGACAGGCTTTGCGGTCGCTCGCTGCTTGAGCGCGCCTTAGACCACCGCATAGCGCGTCTCGATGCCGTCCGGCTCGAAGGCGTGGGCGGCGAGTCTGTCCAGGCACCGCGTCATCAGCCGATCGAACAGCGCCGTATCGCCCGCCGCCACGGCCGGCAGCAGATAGTCGGTGACCTCGGCCCGCACGGGCAGGGTTCCGACCGGGCCTGGCACGCTCAGCGCCAGCCGCAGCCCTTCCGCCAACCATTGGGCCACCGTGTCGAACAGTTCGTCGCCGGTCAGGAAGTCGGTGCGGCGCACGACATAAAGGGTGATCTCGCCGGTGGTCAGGCCGTCGGGACGGACGATGATCCCGCTGCGGTCCGGTCGCCAGGCGTCGGACAGCTCGACCACCCGCCAGACGCAGAACCAGGTCCGGCAGGTCTGCGGGCGCACCGCGTGGACCGAACAGCCGGCGCCGTCGACGCAGTATCCGCACAGCGACCCGGTCGGCTTGGCCAGTTCGGGCAGGTCCAGCGGGATGAAGCGGCAGCATTCGACGCAAGGCCCGCATTCGCGGCCGGGGATCAGGGGCAGGTCCATGGGGCCTCATAGCGGGTTCGCAGGCCTGCGTCGGCAACCTCTCGTTAACCTCGTCGCCGCAAGGCTGACTCAAAACCCGCGCAGGCTGGGTTTCAGGCCCGCGACGACGGGCGAACGCTATTTCCTCGGGGACCTCTCATGCATCGCCGCAATCTGATCCGCTCCGGTCTCGCCGTCGCCGCGACCTCGGCCCTGCCGTTGGGTCTGGGCGCCTGCGCCTCGACCGGCCGCCAGCCGAATGACCCCGCCTATCCGATATCCTCGGACGGGGCCGCCCCTGCCTATACCGCCGACGAACTGGTCGCCGCCGGCTCGCGCGAACTGGGCATCGCCGCCGAGAGCATGGGCTCCGTCATCGAACGCATCTTCGCCGACCAGGGCGACCGCCCGACCGCCTATATCGCGGGCGAAGAAGGCGCCGGTGCCGCGGGCATCGGCCTCCGCTACGGTCGTGGCGCCCTGCACATGAAGGACGGCGCCGCGCCCCAGGACGTCTTCTGGCAGGGAATCTCGATCGGCTGGGACGTCGGGGGCAATGCGTCCCGGGTCTTCACCCTTTGCTACGGCCTGTATGCGCCGGACGCGATCTACCGTCGCTACCCCGGCGTCGAGGGTTCCGCCTATCTGATCGGTGGCCTGGGCGTGAACTACCAGCGCGCCGACGGCATCGTCCTGGCCCCCGTGCGGACCGGCGTGGGCCTGCGGCTCGGTGCCAACGTCGGGACCATGGCCTACTCGCGCCAGCGGAACATCCTGCCCTTCTAGGTTCCGAGGCGAAAATACGGCGTCTGGCGGGGCCCAACGGCCCCGTTCCCAGGCGAGCCCGGACATGTGACAAATCGGTAAGGTTCTGGCCCCGCCGCTTGCCGCTCGCACGACCGTCTCTAAGGTGCCGGCTCCCCCAGTTCCGGAGCTTTGCATGATCCGTTCGTTCGTCTCCGCCGCCGCCCTTTCCGTCGCAATGGGAACCTTTGCCATGGCCCAAGTCGCAGGTTCGGCGCCGACCCCGCCCAATCCGACGCTGGCGGAGGGGGCTTTCGCCACCTCGGACGCAACCGACCCCTATCTGTGGCTGGAAGAGGTGGACGGGGCGCGGGCCATGGAATGGGTCAATGCGCACAACGCCCGCACCTTCGCCGTGCTTCAGGGCGACCCGCGCTATGAGGGGCTGCACCAGCAGGCGCTGGACATCGTCCAGTCCCGCGACCGGATCCCTGCCGTGGGCTGGAACCGCGACGGCACCCTGAGCAATTTCTGGCAGGACGCGGAGCACGTGCGCGGCCTGTGGCGCCAGACCACCGTCGACAGCTATCGCACCGCGACGCCGGAGTGGGAGACGATCCTGGACATCGATGCCCTGGCCACCGCCGAGGGCAAGAACTGGGTCTACAAAGGGACCAACTGCCTGGCCCCCGAGGAACGGCTGTGCCTGGTCTCCCTGTCGGACGGCGGCAAGGACGCGGTGGTGCTGCGCGAGTTCGACGCGGTGTCCAAGACCTTCGTCGAAGGCGGTTTCGTCCTGCCGGAATCCAAGGGCGGCGCGGCCTGGATCGACGCCGACACCCTGCTGGTCTCGCGCGATTTCGGCCCCGGTACCCTGACGACCTCGGGCTATCCCATGGTGGTCAAGCGGCTGAAGCGCGGCCAGTCGATCGATCAGGCCGAGACGATCTTCACCGGACAACCGACCGACGTTTCGGTCAGCGGCTATACGCTGCGCGATGCCGACGGAGCGGTGAAGGCCGTCCTGATCAATCGCGGCGTCTCCTTCTACGAAAGCGAGACCTGGCTGCTGAACTCCGACGGCACGACGCGCAAGCTGGATCTGCCGGCCAAGTCGGACATCAACGGTCTGGTCTCCGGCCAACTGGTCGTCTCGATCAAGCAGGACTGGACCGCGCCCTCGGGCCAGGCCTTCAAGACCGGCGACGTCATCGCTTGGACCCTCGACGCCTGGCTGGCCGATCCGAAGGTCGAGGCCAAACTGGTCATCCGCCCGACCGAGCGTCAGGCGATCGAAGGCATCGGCACGACGCGGAACCGCCTGATCGTCGCCCTGTACGACAATGTCCGGGGTTCGGTTCAGGTCTATGATCCGTCGGACTGGAGCCATGAACGGATGGCCCTGCCCGAGAACGTCACGGTCGGCGTCGGGTCGGGCTCCGACACCGACGATCGCGTCTTCGTCAGTGTCTCGGGCTATCTGACGCCCTCGACCCTGTATCTGGCCGATGCGGCCGGAACGGGCGCCGAGGTGATCAAGTCCCTGCCCGCCAAGTTCGACGCCACCGGAATGCGCGTCGACCAGTTCGAGGCGACCTCGGCCGACGGGACGAAAATCCCCTATTTCGTGGTCCACAAGGACGACATCCCCATGGACGGGTCGAACCCGACCATCCTGTACGGCTATGGCGGGTTCGAGAGTTCGCTGTTGCCCGGCTATTCGGCCACGGTCGGCAAGCTGTGGCTGGAACGCGGCGGGGTCTATGTGATCGCCAACACCCGGGGCGGCGGCGAGTTCGGACCGAAGTGGCACGAGGCGGCGCTTCAGGAGAACCGCCAGCGGGCCCACGAGGACTTCCAGGCCGTGGCCCTGGATCTTGAGGCGCGGCGCATCACGTCCCAGCCGAAGCTCGGCATCATGGGCGGCTCGCAAGGCGGCCTGTTCATGGGGGCGATGCTGACCCAGCGGCCGGACCTGATCAACGCCGCCGTCATCCAGGTGCCCCTGTTCGACATGCTGCGCTTCCACAAGCTTCTGGCCGGGGCGTCGTGGATCGCGGAGTACGGCAATCCGGACGTGCCCGTCGAACGCGCCTGGATCCAGCAGTATTCGCCCTACCAGAACCTGCGCGCGGGGCGACCCTATCCGGAGGTCTTCATCCACACCTCGACCAAGGATGACCGCGTCCATCCGGGCCATGCGCGCAAGGCGGCGGCGCGGCTGGAGGAGCTGGGCTATCCGGTGCTCTTCTACGAGAACACCGACGGTGGACACGCCGCCGGGGCGAATCTGCGTGAAACCGCGCGCCGGCTGGCGCTGGAGTATACCTATCTGACGCGGCGGTTGATGGATTCACCGGCGCAGGAATAGGCTGCCCCTCACCGCTCATCCCGGCGAAAGCCGGGACCCAGTGCTTTCGCTGAGGCACGGAGCGTCCGGGATCGACATCAGCGCGGACTCGGTGGCGCCGATCGCCCACAGAACTGGGTCCCGGCTTTCGCCGGGATGAGCGGAGTTTGAAGATGCGTTCGGTGACCAAGGCCATCCTGTCCATCGCGGCGATAAGCTGTCTCGCCACCTCGGCCCTCGCTCAATCCCGCCCGCCGCACATGCCCACGGACCTGTCCCCCGCCGGCGTCCGCGCCGCCGACGATCACCTGGCGCTGGAGGAGGTCGAGGGCACCGAGGCCATGGCCTTCGTCGCGTCGGAGAACGAGAAGTCCCTCGCCACCCTGACCGGCGACCCCCGCTACGAAACCTTCCGCCAGCAGGCCTTCGACATCCTGTCGGCCACCGACCGGACGCCGTCACCCACCTTCCTCGGCGACGGCATCGGGAATTTCTGGCAGGACGCGGAGCACCCCAAGGGCATCTGGCGGCGCACGACGCTCGCCTCGTACCGGACGGCGACGCCCGAGTGGGAGACCCTGCTCGACATCGACGCCCTGTCAGCCGCGGAAGGGCGCGACTGGGTTTGGAAGGGCGCGCAGTGCCTGGCCCCCCAGGAGACCCGCTGCCTGATCTCCCTGTCCGACGGCGGCAAGGACGCCGTGGTGGTCCGCGAATTCGACACCGTGGCCAAGGGCTTCGTCACCAACAACGGTTTCGTCCTGCCCGAAGGCAAGCATCGCATCGCCTGGCTGGATCGCGGCACGATCCTTGTGGCGACCGATTTCGGGCTTGAGGACGGCAAGCCGACCCTGACCGAAAGCGGCTATCCCTTCATCGTCAAGGGCCTGCGCCGCGGCGGGACTCTGGCTGACGCCGGCGAGATGTTCCGGGGCGCGGCCACCGACGGCGGCTATGGCGTCAGTCCGGCGGTCTATCGCGACGGCGAGGGCAATATCCTGGGCGTGCTGGTCAACCGGCCGCTCGACACCTACCGCGCCGAGACCTGGATGCTGGACGGGTCGAACATGATCAAGCTGGTCCTGCCCGAGCGGATCTCGATCCGGGGCATGATCGACAAGCGGCTGGTCTTCACCCTGGACGAGGACTGGACCCGGCGCGAGGGCCAGAAGCGGACCGCGGGCTCGCTGATGGCGGTGACCCTGAACACCCTGCGGCCGCCGACCCGCACCGGCGACCTGTTCATCTCGACCGAGGCCGACGTCGTCTTCACCCCCAATGCGCGCCAGTCGATCGAGGACGTGGCGGTCACGGACGAGAAGATCGTCGTGGTCGTCAACGACAACGTGAAGGGCCGGATCATCGCCTTCAACAACAACGCCACCCGGCCCTGGACCTCGACGATCCTGCCCGCCGCCGACAATGCGGCGGTGCATCTGGGGGACGTGGCGCGCAAGACGGGGCGGGTCTTCTATACCTTCGAAGGGTTCCTGACGCCGTCCACCCTGGCCCTGGCCGACCTGACCGCCGCCACCGCCGACCGGATCAAGGTCTCGCCGGCCCGGTTCGATGCGTCCAAGCATGTCGTCGAACAGTTCGAGGCGACCTCCACCGACGGGACGAAGGTGCCCTATTTCCTGGTCCGGCCGATCGCCGCGCCGATGGACGGATCGACCCCGACCATCCTGTTTGGATACGGCGGTTTCCAGATCGCCTTTCCGCCCGCCTACAAGCCCGAGATGGGCAGGCTGTGGCTCGAGAACGGCGGGGCCTTCGTCATCGCCAACATCCGGGGCGGCGGCGAGTTCGGCCCTGCCTGGCACCAGGCGGCGCTCAAGGAAAACCGCCAGCGCGCCTTCGACGACTTCGCCGCCGTGGCCCGCGACCTTTCGGCCCGCCGCATCACCTCGCCGCGTCGCCTGGGCATCTATGGCCGGTCGAACGGCGGCGTGCTGACGTCCGTCTCGATCACCCAGCACCCGGAATTCTACAATGCGGCGGTGATCGAAAGCCCCCTGATCGACATGCTGCGCTATCCCGACCTGCCGGCCGGAGCGTCCTGGATCGGCGAATACGGCGACCCGCGCATCCCCGAGGAAGCCGCCTATATCGCCCGCTATTCCGGCTATCAGAACCTGCGCGAGGGGGCGCGCTACCCCCGGCTCTACATCACCACCAACACCCGCGACGACCGCGTCCATCCCGGCCATGCGAGGAAGTTCGCCGCCCGTCTGGGGCAGATGGGCTACGACCACCTCTACTACGAGGAGACCTCCGGCGGTCACTCCAACGACGCCGACCCGGTGGCGAACGCGAGGCGGTGGGCGAGGCATTACGTTTATCTGAGCCAGCAGCTGATGGACTGAAGAGAATCCTCACGCGCAAGGTGAGGATCTTCTTCTCACGCGAATATGAGGGGCGGTGATCAAACCGCTCCGCTACGGTTCCGGTCATGAGTTTCAAGGGCTGGATCATCGCGGGAGCAGTGCTCGCCGCCGGCGCCGTGTCTGTGGGCACCTCGGCCCAGCCTGTGACCCCAACGCGTCCGCCCGTGCGCGCGACACCCGCCGAGCCCGTGGTGGTCGAGCTGTTCACCGCCCAGGGCTGTTCGGGCTGTCCCGCCGCCAACCGGGTGGTCGAGGCTTTGGCGCAGGAGCCCGGCGTGATCGCCCTGACCTATGCGGTCGACTACTGGGATTATCTGGGCTGGCCCGACACCTTCGCGCGGCCCGAGTTCGCCCAGCGCCAGCGCGCCTATCTGCAGGCCATGCGGCTGCGCGGGGTCTATACGCCTCAGGTCATTATCGACGGCCGTCGCCAGCTGTCGGGCGTGCGCCGGGCCGACGTGCAGCGAGCCGTCGATCAGGAGGCCGAGCGCCGGGTCTTTCCGCCCCAGGTCGAGTTCCGGGAAGCCGGGGACCGCGTCGGCGTCGGATCGGGCACCGCGCCCGAGGGCGGTGCCGAGGTCTGGGCCGTCACCTATCGCCCAGGCCCGCAGAGCGTGACCGTCAACGGTGGCGACAACCGGGGCCGGGTCGTGCGCCACGTCAATGTGGTCCGGTCGTTGAGCCGGCTGGGGGCATGGACCGGGCGACCGGTGCTGTATGATCTGCCGGATACCGAGGCGGGCGAGGCGGTTGCGGTTCTGGTCCAGGCAAGGGCCGATCGCCGCATCCTGACGGCCGCCACCCTCTGATCCGAACCCGCGTTCGCCCGATCACGTTCGGTCAGTTTCCCTGAAAACCGTTTTGGGTTCAGAGTGATCGGATGCGGCCGATCCTTGTCCCGACCCGGCTGTGGGGAACGATGATGAAGACCTTTGCGCGCCTGCGCCCCCTGCCGACGCTGGCCTGTGTGCTCATGGCCGGCCTTGCCGTGGCCTGTGCGGCCGGATCGCGCACCGTCGCCGAACCGGTCCAGGCAGACGCACTCATGACCATTTCGCCCGAGGCCGAGGGGGTGACCCAGATCGTCACCGCCGCCCACGTCGCCGCCTGGGGCCGGGCCCATTCCGATCCCGGTGCCCTCATCATGGCCGCCCGTATTCTGGCCGAGGTCCCGACCCGTCCCGGTGCCGACGCCGGTGAGGCCGTGCTGACGCCGGATCGCCTGCTGGACGAGGCCGCGACCTTTGCCAACGGCAGCCAGGGGGTGCTGGACGCCATCGCCCGGCTTCGCACCGGCACGCGCGGCGTGCGGTCCTCGCCCTTCGGCCAGGGCCCGATCTTCCAGGTGCGCGAGATCAAGGCGCGCGAAACCTATGGGTTCGAGGTCGAGGCGCGCGGCGGCGAGGTGCTGCGGGTCGCCGCCATCGGTGACGGCGACACCAATATCGACATGTCGGTACGCGACGAGGGCGGGGCGCTTGTGTGCGAGGACGGTTTCGGCGACCACTATCCGGTCTGTACCGTCCAGCGACGCCAGGGGGGCAAGGTGAGGATCGACATCGTCAACCGGGGCGCGGTCTGGACCAAGGTCCAGATCCTGAGCAACTGAGCATGGCTGTCTGGCGCAGACTGACCGCCGTCGTCGCGGGCATGGCCCTGGTCGCGGGCCTGTCCGCCTCGGCGACCGCCCGCACCGACGACACGCCGCAATCCCTGCGCGCCGAGGCCTTCGAGGCGGCCCAGTGGGCCATCGCGTCCGACGCCGCTGACGCCCTCGCCAAGGTTTCCGCCCGGTTCGCGCAAGGGGACGACGCCCTGGGTCGGCTGGCCGAGGAGCGCGAGACCCTGATCACCACGCGCGACCGGCTGGAGCGGGAACTGGAGCGGCTCTATGCGGTGGACGGTGCCGACGGCCAGACCCAGCGCGCCGCCACCCGCACCACCTATGAGACGACGCTGGCCCGGCTGAAGACGGTCGATGCCGACATCGAGGCGCGGTTTCCTGCCTATTCCGAACTGACGAGCCCGCGCGCCCTGTCGGTGATCGAGGCCCAAGGGTTGCTCAAGCCCGACGAGGGCCTGCTGCTGGTGCTGGTGAACCCCGAGGCCACCTATGTCTGGGGTGTGTCGCGCGACCGGATCGAATGGGCGCGGGCCGAGGACCTGGGCGAGGAGGCCATGACCGCTTCGGTGGCCAAGCTGCGCGCCTCCCTGACCACGGCGGCGTCGCGTAGCGATCCCGGCATCGACCCGGCCATCTTCGCGGGCCGGCCCGTGACGGCCTTTGACCGGGCCGAGGCGCACCGGCTCTATACCAGGCTGGTCCAGCCGGTTGAGAGCGTGTTCGAGGGCAAGACGACCCTGATCACGGTCGTCACCGGCGCCCTGACGACCCTGCCGTTGGCGGTGCTGGCCACCGAGGCCCCGATCGGATCCGACACCGGGCCGGACGCCTTTTCCACCACCAACTGGCTGATCGACCGCTACGCCCTGGCCACCCTGCCGTCGGTGTCGAGCCTGAAGGCCCTGCGCTGCTATCTGGTCGCCGATCCGGCCGAGCGCTCCTCGGGGTGTCCGCCGATGGCGGGCACCGCCCAGGCCTCGACACGCCAGGCGGCGACGAGAGGGTTCTCGATGGCCGCCTTTGGGGCACCGATCCTGGCCGGAGCGCCCCAGAACGGCTCGCGCGGCGCGCCTTCCGCCGACGGCGTCATGGGCGAGGGGCGGCTGGCCGATGTCGCCAAGCTGCGCGCGCTGCCCTATCTGCCCGGCTCCAAGGCCGAGCTCGACACCCTGAAATCCCGCTATCCCCGCGCCCTTGTGCGCACCGGCGCGGCCGCCACCGAGACCGCCGTCCGTCAGGGGGATACCGGGGCCCTGTCCCAGTCGCGCTTCGTCGTCTTCTCGACCCACGGCCTGATGGCCGGGTCCACCGTGTCCGAGCCCGGTCTGGTCCTGACACCGCCCGAGACCGCGACGGAGGCCGACGACGGCTATCTGAGCGCGTCGGAGGCGGCCCAGCTGCGGCTGCGGGCCGAGTTCGTGGTCCTGTCGGCCTGTAATACTGCGGCCTCGGACGGCACACCCGGCGGCGAGGGTCTGTCGGGACTGGCCCGCGCCTTCTTCTATGCCGGCGCGCGGTCGGTGCTGGTGTCCCACTGGGAGGTGTCGGACGTGGCCACGACCGAACTGATCGCCGACACCTTCGCCGCCCTCGACGCCCCCGGTGCCGACATCGGCGACCGCGCAAAGGCGCTCCAGACGGGAATGAAGGCCGTCCGCGCCAACCGCCTGTGGGCCCACCCTGCCTTCTGGGCTCCCTTCACCCTGGTCGGCGAACCGGGCTGAGGCGTTCGGACAGGGCGGCGAACAGCGCCGCTTTGCCCTATCATGCGCATGGGCTAGTCAGGACGTCGGAAGTGAAACGACAAGAGGCGGCCCGATGAAGGTTCTGGTTCTGGGGGGCGACGGATTCTGCGGCTGGCCGACAGCTCTGCATCTTTCGGCGCGGGGCTGGGACGTCACCATCGTCGACAATCTCAGTCGCCGGAACATCGACAACGAACTGGAAGTCCAGTCCCTGACCCCGATCCGGCCCATGGGCGAACGGATCGCCGCGTGGAAGGATCTGACCGGCCGCTCCATCGGCTTCGTCAACATGACGGTGGGCAAGGAATTCGACCGGCTGGTCGCCCTGATCAACGAGGAAGCCCCCGACAGCATCGTTCATTTCGCCGAGCAGCGCGCCGCTCCCTATTCGATGAAGTCGGCGCGGCACAAGCTCTACACCGTCGACAACAACATCA
>NZ_JAEMRD010000224.1 GCF_016463485.1 Brevundimonas sp. | reverse complement strand
GAATCACGTCATCCCCGGACAACGAGGCGCAGCCGAGGCCGATCCGGGGAGGCGCGTGAGGGCGGAGAGGCGTGCGCGGTTGAGTGCTAGTGCCAGCCTCCCCCCACCGGAAAGGAACCCGAGTGGCCCGAAACAGACCCGCCCGCCCGCACCCCGAAACGGACGACAGGACCGAGGCCTTCGATCCCGCCGAGGTCGAACGCCTGCGCGAGGAACTCGCCGCACGGCTGAACCGCCTGCGCGCCCACATCGAGGCCAAGCGCCGCCAACCCTGGGCTTGGGACAGGTCGACGCCTTCGGAGTGATGCCGTCTCCGCCCAACCTTATCGTTGTTAACCCGCACCGCCTTCGCTAGGCGTCATGGCGAACACCACGGAGCATCCGATGTCGCGGCAGACCGAACGGTTCGAGGGCACCTCGAACTATATCGCCACCCAGGACCTGAAGATCGCGGTCAACGCCGCCGTCGCCCTGGAAAGGCCCCTCCTGATCAAGGGCGAGCCCGGCACCGGCAAGACGGTCCTCGCCTACGAGATGGCCAGGGCGCTGAACGCCCCCCTGATCACCTGGCACATCAAGTCGACGACCAAGGCTCACAACGGCCTCTATGAATACGACGCCGTCAGCCGCCTGCGTGACAGCCAGCTGGGCGAGGAACGGGTCCACGACGTCCGCAACTATCTGAAGCCCGGCAAGCTGTGGGAGGCCTTCACCTCCCCCGTCCGCCCCATCCTTCTGATCGACGAGATCGACAAGGCCGACATCGAGTTCCCCAACGACCTGCTTCAGGAACTCGACCGGATGGAGTTCTTCGTCCAGGAGACCGGCGAAACCATCCGCGCCGCCGTTCGCCCGGTCGTGGTCATCACCTCCAACAACGAAAAGGAATTGCCCGACGCCTTCCTGCGTCGCTGCTTCTTCCACTACATCCGCTTCCCTGACGACGAGACGATGAGGGCCATCGTCGAGGTCCACTTCCCCGGCATCAAGGGCCGGCTGGTCTCCGAGGCCCTGAAGACCTTCTACGAGATACGCGAAACGCCGGGACTGAAGAAAAAGCCCTCGACGTCAGAGCTGCTCGACTGGCTCAAACTGCTGCTGGTTGAGGACATCGATCCCGAAACCCTGCGCGAGAAAACTCCGAACAAGCTGATTCCGCCCCTTCACGGCGCCCTGCTCAAGAACGAACAGGACGTCCACCTTTTCGAGCGTCTGGCCTTCCTGACCCGTCGCGAAGGCGCTCGCCCCGGAAGCTGATCCGCACCCTGCGAACACCATGTCGAACAGGTTTCGTCATGGCGATTACCGCGATTTCACTGGAATGCCGGCGTCGTCGGCGCATGATGACCGCATGAAACGGCCCCCGTCCCTTCGTCTCGCCCTGCTGACCGCCTGCGCGGGGCTCGTCGCCCTCATGGCGGCCTGCGACGACGGCGTGCGCATCACCTCGACCCGATCGGGCGATGAGGCCAAGGGCGTGCTCAAGGTCATCGACGCCCTGCAATGCCCCGACACCCTGGGCTCCCTGACCCGCAAGGGCTCGGCCCAGGCCGACGGCACGGTCTGCACCTATGCCGGTCCGCGCGGTGCCGAGGTGTCGCTGCACCTGGTCCAGCTGGGTGAGGATCCCATCGATACGGTGTTGAAGCGCTTCGAGACCCTGCTGTCAGACTCAATGCCGCGCACGGTCGCCCAGCTTGCGGCGGCGGCGGCGCAGTCGGACGCCGAGGCGGCACGTGCCGATGCCGAGGCCGCCCGAGCCGACGCCGAGGTGGCTGGAGCTGAAGCCACCGCCGAGGCCGCCTCCGCCGAAGCGGCGTCGAGCGGAGACTCGGCCCACATATCCGCCCCCGGCATGCAGATCGACGCCGAGGGCGACCGTGCCCGGGTCAGCCTGCCCGGCATCCACGTCGACGCTGACGGCGACAAGGCCAACGTCCGCATCGGCGGCTTCACCATCCGCGCCGATGACTCCCAGGCCCGCATCTCGGGTACCGGCCGTGTCCCCGGTTCATCGACAGAGGAATCCGTCAGCATCCAGGCCCTAGACAACGCTGCGGTGGTTCATTCCCGCGCGCCGGGAGAGGCCACACGCCAGACCTGGCGCCTGACTGACGACACACCTTCCGACGCCGGTTGGCGCATGGTCGGCTATGAGGCGCGTGGTCCTCGCGGCGGCCCGATCGTCGTCGCCACCGTCCGGGTCCGCGAGCGCCGCTCCGACGACGTCTTCGGAGACGCCAAGGACCTCGTCGCCCTCAACGTCGGGGAATGATGCGGCCAGACATCGTCGCACACACTTGATCGTCACGACGGGATGGGTCACCTGACCGGCCAACCACAGGAACTCCCCAACTTGGCCGCGCCGTCGCTGAAACCCTCGAACAAGGCCCGCCCCCCTAAGGAAGCGAGGGCCTGGCAGCGGATGCTGTCGGGCCGCCGCCTCGACCTCCTCGACCCCTCGCCCCTCGACATCGAGATCGAGGACATCGCCCACGGCCTGGCTCGCGTCGCCCGCTGGAACGGCCAGACCATCGGCGAACACGCCTTCTCGGTCGCCCAGCACTCCTGCGTGGTGGAAGAGATCGCCGCCCACATCAAGCCGGGGCTGGAGCCGAAATGGCGTCTCGCCGCCCTGCTGCACGACGCCTCCGAATACGTCATCGGCGACATGATCTCGCCCTTCAAGGCGGCGCTGGGCATGAACTACAAGGGCTTCGAAGCCCGCCTCGAGGACGCCATCCACGTCCGCTTCGGCCTGCCGCCCAAGTCCCCGCCACCGATCAAGACCCTGATCAAGAAGGCCGACCGCGCCTGCGCCTTCTTCGAGGCGACCCAACTCGCTGGATTCGACCGCGCCGAATCGCTGAAGATTTTTGGCAGTCCTCCGCCCGGCTACGACCTCGTCATCGAGCCCCTGCCCGCCCCGGTCGCCCAGGCCCGCTATCTCGAACGCTACCGCGTCCTGGCCGAGGCCGTCGGCCTGATCCCCGCCCCCGACGCCTGGCACACGGAATAGCGCCGGTGTCGTTCGGTGGAGAACACGGCGTCCGCATCGGCCTGTCGGCCGTGGTCATGGCCGTCCGCGATCGCCGGCTCTGCGTCCTGACCACCACCTCGCCGGACCAGTCAGGACAGGGCGGCGAGATCGCCCTGCCCTTCGGCCCGTTCGACCCGGCCAACGACCGCACCTTCGAGCTGTCTCTGCGGGCCTTCGTCACCGCCCAGACCGGCTTTCGCCCCGGCTTCGTTGAGCAACTCTACACCTT
>NZ_JAEMRD010000096.1 GCF_016463485.1 Brevundimonas sp. | reverse complement strand
ACGAGTTCGGCGAGATCGGCATCGACAACGACCTGGTCGTCGGCGCCGACGAGGATGTGTTCGAGATGAACAACGGCTGCGTCTGCTGCACGGTGCGCGGCGACCTGATCCGCGTCGTCGCCGGCCTGATGAAACGCCAGCAGCCGGGCGCCCCCGCCTTCGACGCCATCATCGTCGAGACCACGGGCCTGGCCGACCCCGGCCCGGTGGCCCAGACCTTCTTCGTCGACGAGGACGTCAAGGCCAAGACCCAGCTGGACAGCGTCACCGCCCTGGTCGACGCAAAACACGTCATGGCCCGGCTGGACGACTCGAAGGAGGCCCGCGAACAGGTCGCCTTCGCCGACCGCATCATCCTCAACAAGACCGACCTGGCCTCCGAGGCGGAACTGGTCGCCGTCGAACAGCGGCTACGCAAGTTGAACCCGCTGGCCCCCATCACCCGCGCGGAACGCGCCAATGTACCGCTGGACCAGGTTCTGGGTCTCGGCGGCTTCGATCTGGAACGCATCCTCGACATCAACCCCGAGTTCGCCAATCCGGGCCATGGCGAAGAGGGCCACGTCCACGACGAACACTGCGGTCACGATCACCACGACCACGACCACGACCACGACCATGGGCACGACCCCCACGGCGCAGATTCAGACCATTCAGACCCTGTTTCGCATTCTCACGGCGCCCGAGGCCATGCCCACAACGACGACATCAAGGGCGTGTCCCTGTCGCTCGATCGCCCGATGAACGGGGTCAAATTCACGAACTGGCTCGACCGCCTGCTGGGCGAGCAGGGCCAGAACATCCTGCGCGCCAAGGGGATTATCGATGTCCAGGGCGAGGACCGCCGCATGGTCTTCCAGGCCGTTCATATGATCCTGGAAGGCGACCTCCAGCGCGAATGGGGTGCCACCGAACGCCGCTGGTCCCGCGCCGTCTTCATCGGCCGCGATCTCGACGAAGCGGCGCTGAAGGCCGGGTTCGAGGCCTGCGCGGCGTGAGCTTCACCTTCGACGCCCAGATCACTGCCGCCCTGTTCGATAACTCCGGCGCCGTCTTCACCCTTGGCGATGGCTCGGTGCGGTTCGAGGACGGCAGCTATAATGCGGTCCATGACGGGGCCATCCTGTGCGCGGCGGTCCATCCGTCGGGCGACGGCGTCGTCACGGGCGGCGACGACGGCCGGGTGATCTGGTCGCGCAAGACGGAGGCCGGTGTCCTGGCCACCTCGGTGAACAGCCAATGGATCGACGCCATCGACGCCTCACCGGACTCCAGGCTGATCGCCTTCTCCTCGGGCAAGACCCTGTCGGTGATCGATGCCACCGACGTCTACTTCCGTCGCGACTATGCACACGAACGCACCGTGTCCGGCGTGGCCTTCGACCCCAAGGGCCGGCGGATCGCCACCTCGACCTACGGCGGCTGCGCTCTTTGGTACGCCCGGATCGAGAAGCAGAAGCCGGTGATGCTGAAATGGGCCGGATCCCACACCGGAGTGGCCTTTTCGCCCGACGGAAACTTCGTCGTCACCATGATGCAGGACGCCCAGCTGCACGGCTGGCGACTGAAGGATTCCAAGGACATGCGGATGGGGGGCTATCCGTCCAAGGTCCGCTCGGTCGCCTTCCTGTCAGAGGGCCGGCTGATGGCCACCTCGGGGGCCCAGGGTGCCGTGCTGTGGCCCTTCATCGGCGCCAACGGACCCATGGGTCGGGAAGCCACCGAGATCGGCTATGACGAAGGCAGTCTGGTCACCCTGGTGGCGGCGCGACCGAACCACGGTGTGCTCGCTGCGGGCCTGTCGGACGGCCGGGTCTGGTGGGCCGATCCGGCCGGTCAGGGCCTGAACTTCGTCAAGGCCGACAGGGGCGCGCCGATCTCCGCGCTCGCCCTGTCGCCCGACGGCCGCCTCGTCGCCTGGGCCGATGAGGATGGCAACGCAGGTGTCGTAGAGGCCTGATCGCGTCGAATCACCTCATCCTCGGCTCTGGCCGGGGAGGCGAGATGAACAGGAACGACAGCGGAGGCGGCACGATGGTCTGGGGCTGCCTGGCCGTGATCATCCTCATCGCCGTTCTCGGCGCAGGCCTGGCCGTCGTCTTTTTGTGGGACGTCAACTCAGCATCCTGAGCCGGCTCTTGCCAGCGGTGCCGGGATGACGAACATGGGCCCATGCTCGGGGTTCCAAAGCTCGGTCGGCGCAGCCGGCCCTTCCTCATCGCCTTTCTGGTGCTGTGTTTCCTGCCGATCGGCGGGGTCCTGATCCACGCCCTCGTTCCTCCGCCCATCACCATCCTGATGGCGCAGCAGGCCCTGGGCGGCAAAGGCCTCGACTATCGCTGGCGTGGCCTGAACGACATCTCGCCCAATCTGGTCTATTCGGCCATCGCCGCCGAGGACGCCCGCTTCTGTTCCCATCGCGGCTTCGATATCGAGGCGATCCAGAAGGCTTTGGCCCACAACGAGGACGGCGGCCGGGTCCGGGGCGGCTCGACCATCAGCCAGCAGACCGCAAAGAACGTCTTCCTCTGGCCCGGCCGCGACTGGGTCCGAAAGGGGCTGGAGGCGGGCTATACCGTCATGATCGAGACCATCTGGGGCAAGCGTCGCACGCTTGAGGTCTATCTCAACGTCGCCGAATGGGCGCCGGGGGTCTACGGGGCGGAGGCCGCGTCTCGCCACTGGTTCGGCAAGTCAGCACGCGACCTGACTCCGCAGCAGGCCGCCCGCCTCGCCGCCATCCTGCCCAGCCCCCGCCGCTACGACGCGGCGACGCCCGGCCCCTATGTCCGCAGGCGCGCTGCCCGCATCCAGGCCTCGGCGCGCGTGGTCAGGAATGAGGGACTGGCCGCCTGCGTGATCCGGCCGGGCTGATCTGCGGCGACGCTTGACGCAAGCCCCCGCTTCACTCTTGATCCGTCGCCTGTCCGGAGAATTCCCATGAAGCGTCATCTGCTGTCCGCCGTCGCCGTCTGCGCGCTTGGTCTGCCCCTGACCGCTTGCGCCGGAAATGGATACTTCGACACGCGCTCGACCGGCGTATCGCCAGACGCTCCGGCCGGGACCGCCTATGTCCCAACGGGCCAGACACCTCCGGCCCGCTTTCAGGCCGAACCCCTCACATCCGACTCGCTTAAGTCCGGCGCATCCGCCCCTTCCACCTCCGCTGTCACCGAACAGCCTGCCACAGCCGAAGGCGCAGCCGCCTTCGTGGCGGAGGCCGAGACGAAACTGGCGTCGCTCAGTGAATACGCCCAGCGGGTGCAGTGGACCCGCGCGACCAACATCACCTTCGACACCATGTGGCTGGAGGCCAAGGTCAATGGTGAGATGACCGAGTTGCAGGTCCAACTGGCCAATGCCGCCGCCCGCTTCAACGACGTCGAGACCGCGCCCGACGTGCGGCGCAAGCTGAACCTCATGCGCCAGGGCATCGTCCTGCCGGCCCCCAATCGTCCGGGCGCGGCGGCCGAACTGGCCGAGATCACGACGCGGCTGGACTCGACCTATTCGACCGGCAAGTTCGAGTTCGAGGGCAAGACCCTCACCCTGGACGAGGCCAACATCCTGATCGCAGAAAGCCGCGATCCGGCCGAAACCAAGGCGCTGTACGAAGGCTGGCGCACCATTTCCCCGGTCATGCGCGAGGACTATGCGCGCCTGGTCGAGATCGCCAACGCGGGCTCGCAGGAGCTGGGCTTTGCCGACACCGGGGCCATGTGGCGGGCCGGTTACGACATGGAACCCGACGCCTTCGCGTCCGAGACCGACCGGCTGTGGGGCCAGGTCCGGCCCTTCTACGAGAACCTGCACTGCTATGTCCGGGCCCGGCTGAACGCGAAATACGGCGATGCGGTCCAGCCCGCGACCGGCCCGATCCGCGCCGACCTGCTGGGCAATATGTGGTCGCAGCAGTGGGGCAATATCTATGACGTCGTTGCCCCAACCACCGGTGGCGCATCCAGCTATGATCTGACCGAGCTGCTGACCTCGGCCCAGTATGACGCCACGAAAATGGTCAAGACGGGCGAGGGCTTCTACACCTCGCTGGGCATCGCCCCCCTGCCCCAGACCTTCTGGGAACGCAGCCAGATCACCCGCCCGCGCGACCGCGAGGTCGTCTGTCACGCCTCGGCCTGGGACGTCGACAACCTCGAGGACGTGCGCATCAAGATGTGCACCCAGGTCAACGGCGACGACTTCTATACGGTCCACCACGAGCTGGGCCACAACGTCTATCAGCGCGCTTACAAGGACCAGCCTTCCCTGTTCAAGAACGGGGCGAACGACGGCTTCCACGAGGCGATCGGCGACTTCGTCGGCCTGTCGGCCCTGACACCCACCTATCTGAACCAGATCGGCCTGTTGCAGACCGTGCCGGGCGAGGCTGAGGACATTCCCTTCCTGCTCAAGATGGCGCTCGACAAGATCGCCTTCCTGCCCTTCGGCCTGATGGTCGATCGCTGGCGCTGGGATGTGTTCAGCGGCAAGACGGCCCCGGACCAGTACAACGCCGCCTGGACCGCCGACATGCTGAAGTACCAAGGTCTGGTCCCGCCCGGACCGCGCCCGGCCGACGCCTTCGACCCCGGTGCCAAATACCACGTCCCCGGCAACACCCCCTACACCCGCTACTTCCTGGCCCACATCTACCAGTTCCAGTTCCAGCGCGCGGCCTGCAAACAGGCAGGCTGGACCGGGCCGCTGCATCGCTGTTCCATCTATGGCAACGAAGTCGTCGGCCAGCGCTTCAACGCGATGATGGAGATGGGCCAGTCGCGCCCCTGGCCCGAGGCGATGCAGGCCTTCACCGGCGAGAGCGGCAACGACGCCTCGGCGATCCTGGACTATTTCGCCCCGCTGAACGCCTGGCTGACCGAACAGAACCGCGGCAAGCCCTGCGGCTGGACGTCCTCGACCTGATCCGTCCAGGCGTCCGTCAGACCGTCGTTCAACGTCGATTAACCGCGTTCCTTGGCGCTTGTCTTAACCGCGCCGAGCTAAACCGTACCGATTGCGGGGTCTGCGCCCCGCGTGATCGGTCGGGTGGACGATGACTGTCGGCAAGCGGATCAGTGGCATCTTGGCAGCGACGCGATCGCTTGCCGGGCGTTTCGCCGCCTCGTCGCGTGGCAACGTCGCGATGCTGTTCGCCCTCAGCCTGCCCGTCCTGGTCATGATCACCATGGGCGGAGTGGACATCAACCGCGCCGCGACCGTGAAGGGCAACCTTCAGGACGCGCTGGACGCCGCAGCCCTGGCCGCGGCCCGATCACAGGCCGTTTCCGACGCGGACCTGACCACCATCGGCACCAAGGCACTGCGGGCCAACCTGGCCAACTATCCAGACATCACCTTGGCCAGCGCGACGTTCACGCTGAACTCGGACCAGGTCGTGATCTCGAACGCCACTGTCAATGTGAAGACCCTGGTCGCCAACATCGTTCTGCCGCCCTACGGCCGCCTGCTGGACGACACCCTGCCGGTCGGAGCCCATTCCGAGGTCAACCGCTCGTCCAAGAACATCGAGGTCGGCCTGGTGCTCGACATCACCGGCTCCATGGCCGGCCAGCGGATCATCGACCTGCGCGCCGCCGCGACCCAGCTGGTCGACATCGTCGTGCAGACGGTCCAGTCGCCCTACTATACCCGCATGGCCATCATCCCCTATTCGATCGGGGTAAACCTGGGCTCCTATGCCGACGGCGCGCGGGGTGCAGCCACCGGAGCCCGGCCGATCACCGGCGCGGCCTGGACCACGGGGTCAGCGATCGGCATCAACGGCATCACCCGGGTCGCCACGGGCGTCGTTACCACCGCCTCGGCCCACGGCCTGGTGACCGGCGACTATGCCTGGATCTCGGGCGTCGCCGGCATGACCCAGATCAACAACCGCGCCTATCGCGTGGTGCGGATCACCAACACCACCTTCTCGCTCCAGACCTGGAACGGTTCGACCTGGGTGACTTTGAACACCACTTCCGGTGCCGGCTTCAGCGCCTATTCGGCAAGCTCCAGCGATCAGGTTCGCAAATGCCTGGTGTCCGACTGCACCGTGGTCGTCACGTCCACGGCCCACGGCATCCCGGCGACGACGACCGACACGGGATCGACGATCCCCGGGACGGTCTACATCACCGGCGTCAACGGCATGACCCAGATCAACAACCTGCCGTTCGAGGTCGCCAACGTCACCACCAACTCCTATTCCCTCAGAGGCGTCGTGGGCCCAACGGTCAGTGCCTACACCTCGGGCGGTTCATCGTGGTGCGGTCAGGACGGCTGCCAGTATCGTGCCTTCCGCCGCGACTCCGATGACCTTCTGGTCGCGGTCCAGACCTCGTCCTGCGTCAGCGAACGGACGGGGACCAATGCCTACACCGATGTGTCGCCTGCGACCTCCAGGGTCGGCCGCAACTATGCCTCCACGGCAAACCCCTGCCCGACACCGACGATCCAGCCTCTGACGTCCAGCATCTCGACCTTGAAGACAAAGATCAGCGGCCTGACAGAGACAGGGTCTACCGCAGGCCAGATCGGCCTGGCCTGGGGCTGGTACTCGGTCTCGCCCAACTTCAACACCCTGTGGTCGTCGAACCCGGCCGGGGCCTATGATTCCTCCGAGACCCTGAAGGCTGTCATCCTGATGACCGACGGCGATTTCAACAGCCCCTACTGCACAGGCGTCCTCGCGGCGGACTCCGGTTCGGGCTCGGGTTCGACCAACGACCACATCAACTGCAACGCCACCAACGGCAACCCCTTCACCCAGGCGACCCAGATGTGTGCCGCGATGAAGCTCCAGAACATCGTGGTCTATACGGTCGGCTTCCAGGTCACGCCGAACAGCAATGCGGCCAACATCCTTGCCACCTGTGCTACCGGCCCCGATTACGCCTTCCTGCCGGCCAGCGGCGCCGACCTTCGTGACGACTTCGCCGCCATCGGACGGGACATCACAAGGCTGAGGATCAGCAGGTAGGGCGAAGAGCCCTCCTTCGAGAGCGCTTCGTGCCGCGCCAACGCCCGCCTCGCGGAGCCTCGCTGCGTGAGCGCGAGCCAACGCGCCTCGTCTTGCGCTCAAACAGAGAGCGACCGCGTCGCGAACGGAGCGCGGCGCGCCAGCGCCCTGACCTAAAGCAGCCGGATTTCTTTCAACCGTTCGGTCAGGAAGTCCTCGGCCATGATCGATTTGCCGACATAACGATCCGGGTTCTCCGGCGTGATCGTCGAGGGCAGGGTCTCGATCACATAGTCCGGGTTGAAGTGCAGGAAGAAGGGCGTCGAATAGCGGGCGAAGCCGCGCCGTTCGGGTGCCGGATTGACCACACGGTGGGTCGTCGACGGCAGGACGTGGTTGGTCAGCCGTTGCAGCATGTCGCCGATATTGACCACCAGCGCGCCCGGCGGCGGGGCGATGTCCAGCCATTCGCCGTTCGCGTCCTTGAGCTGCAGCCCGGCCTCTTCGGCACCCAGCAACAGGGTGATGACGTTGATGTCCTCGTGCGCCCCGGCCCGAACACCAGGCGCATCGGCAGGCACCGGCGGATAGTGCAGCATCCGCAGCACTGAATTCCCCAGCTCCACCTTGTCCTCGAAGAAGTCGTCTCCGAGCTTCAGATAGCGGGCGATGGCGCGCAGCAGCTTGCGGCCCAGAGCGTCCAGAGCCTCGAACATCCCGTACAGGTGGTCGCGGAACCCCTCGACCTCGGTCGGCCAGAGGTTCGCCCGCATGTACTTCGCATAGGCATGGCCGGGCGGCAGTTCGCGACCGGTGTGCCAGAACTCCTTCAGATCGACGGTCTTGGCGTCCTTGGCCGCCTCGACGCCGAACGGTGTCAGCCCCCGCGCACCGCCTGTGCCCGGCATGTGATAGGCCCGCTTCACGTCCTCCGGCAGGGCGAAGAAGGCCTTGGCGTCGGCCAGAGCCGCTTCGATCACCGCCTCGTCCAGCCCGTGATCGGCGACCACGGCAAAGCCATAGGTCCTGAACGAGGCACCCAGTTCGTTGCTGAAGCCCTGAAAGTCGGTGTCATAACGCGCCATCGACACCGGCCGGATCCCCTGCAGGGTCGCGTCGGCGGCCGGGGTCTGGGCCAGAGTCGGGGTAAGCGTCGAGGTCACGGGCGGGGCCTTTGGTCGGGAATGCGGAGATGTACATACGCCCTATCGCCGGAAATTGGCAGATCGGCGGCGCGCATGCCCCGTGGGCCTCAATCCGGTGCCGGAACCTTCACCGTAAGGCCACGTTTGATCGCCAAGGGATGGGCCGGGACCACAAGGAGTGATCATCATGCGCACCAACATCATCGTCGCGGCCGTCGGCACCCTCGCCATGCTGGGGGCTACTGCCTGCACCACCACCGACCCCTACAGCTCTGCGCCACGCCGGAACAACACCGCGACGGGTGCCTTGGCCGGAGCCCTCGGCGGTGCCGTGCTCGGTTATCTGACCAACACCTCGAACGGCGAAGAAGGCCGCAAGAACGCCCTGATCGGCGCAGGCGTCGGGGCCCTGGGCGGTGCCGCCGTCGGCCAGTACATGGACCGCCAGCAGCGCGCTCTGGAAGCCGAACTGTCCGGCACCGGCGTCGGGGTCGCGCGTCAGGGCGACAACCTGGTCCTGCGCATGCCGTCGGACGTGACCTTCGCCGTCAACCAGTCGAACATCGAGCCGCGCTTCGACGCCACCCTGGCGGACGTCGCCAATGTGCTGCGTCAGTATGATCAGTCGATGGTGGACATCATCGGGCATACGGACTCCAGCGGCGGCGACGCCATCAACCAGCCGCTGTCGGAGCGCCGTGCCGTCTCGGTCGCCGACGCTCTGATCCGCAACGGCGTCCAGCGCGAACGCCTTTATGTCGCCGGCAACAGCGCCAGGACGCCGGTGGCGTCGAACGCCACGCCGGAAGGTCGCGCCCAGAACCGCCGCGTCGAGGTCCTGATCCGCCCCTTCACGGGCTGAGCGTCCAGCACTGCGACAGTCGTGAACGGTGGGCGGGCAGTTCCGCACACCGTTCCGTGACTTGCGCCGTTCGCCGACCCGTGGTGACTAATCCGATCGATCGACTCGGGGGAGCGCGATGTATCCGGACGATGGCGAGGAAGGTGTGGCATTGGCGGCCAGATTGCGCCTGGCCGCCATCGCGCTCGCCTCGGCCGTGGTCACAGCCACAGTCGTCATCGGGGCCGGCGGCGCATGGCTCGACCGCGTTCACCCCACAGCATCGTCCACCGCATCGATCCCTGCCGAACCGACAGCACAACTGATCCGGACCTCGGGCTGAGCCCGCCCTTGCGGTTCGGTGCGACACAGGGCCAGATGCCCGCGTGATATCGATGCCCACCCCAGCTGCCGATAGCCGGCCCATCACCCTGATCGGCGCCGGCGGCCAGGCCCGGGTCGCCGCCGCCTGTGCCCGTCGCGCCGGTCTCGTCATCGGGGCGGTGCTGGATGCCGCGCCCGACCGGATCGGCCAGGTCGTCGGAGGTATCGAGGTGACGGCCGACGACCAGCGCGGCGACAGCCTCTTCCATCTGGCCATCGGATCAAACCGGACACGACGCGAACTGGCCTTCGCCCGGCACGGGGCCGACTGGGCGACCATCGTCGACCCGGACGCCAGTATGGCCGACGATGTCGTCTGCGACGTCGGTACCCTGATCGGCATGGGTGCGCGGGTTCAGACCGGAGCCCGGCTGGGCTGCCATGTGATCGTCAACACCGGGGCTGTCGTGGAGCACGACTGCCTGGTCGGCGACTTCTCCCACATCGCCCCCGGAGCTGTCCTGACCGGAGCCGTGCAGGCCGGCGAAGGAGTGTTGGTGGGGGCGGGAGCCGTCGTCCTGCCGGGACTGACCCTCGGGGACTGGTCCGTCGTCGGCGCAGGCGCGGTCGTCACCCGGTCGGTCGAGGCCGGCGCAACCGTCGTCGGCAATCCGGCCGGCCGAATGGAGCCCCGCCAATGACGCAGCAGTCAAGCGCACTGGCCCGCATCCCCCTGTCCGCGCCCGACCTGGGGCCTGCGGAGCGTGCCCTGTTGATCGAGACCTTCGACGCCGGGTGGGTCTCTTCCGTCGGGCCCGTCGTCGAGCGGTTCGAGCGGACTTTTGCAGAGACCGTCGGCCTGGCCCACGCCACGGCGGTGTCGTCGGGCACGGCGGCCCTGCATCTGGCTTTGGTCATGCTGGGGCTGAAGCCGGGGGACGTGGTCATCGCCCCGACCCTGACCTTCATCGGCGGCGTCTCGCCCATCGTCCAGACGGGTGCCACGCCGATCTTCGTCGATGTCGATCCGGTCAGCTGGAACCTGGACCCGGCCCTGCTGGATCAGGCGTTCGAGGGTGCGGCGCGTGACGACCTGACCGTCCGCGCCATCGTCCCGGCCGACCTCTATGGCCAGTGCTGCGACATCGATGCCATCCGCGCCGTCGCCGATCGCCATGGCGTCCCCGTCATCCTCGATGCGGCCGAAGCCGTGGGGGCCAGCCGGAACGGTCGAGCCGCCGGGCACGGTGCCCATTGCGCCGCCTATTCCTTCAACGGCAACAAAATCGTCACCACGGGTGGCGGCGGCATGCTGGCATCGGACGACGCCGCCCTCATCGCTCGCGCCCGCCACCTGGCAACCGCCGCCCGCCTCCCCGCTGTCCACTACGAACACGCCGAGACCGGGTTCAACTATCGGCTGGGCAGCCTGGCCGCCGCCGTAGGCCTGGCCCAGTTGGGGTCGCTGGAGGCCAAGGTCGAACGACGGCGCGCCATCTTCGAGCGCTATGTCGCCCGGCTCGGTGCCGTCCCCGGCCTGTCGTTCGCGCCGGAGGCTCCGGGCTGTCGGCACACCCGGTGGCTCAGCGTCATCCGGCTCGATCCGGCCCGGGCCGGTGCGCCCGAGGCTCTGCGTTTGGCGCTTGAAGCGGCAAACATCGAAAGCCGGCCGATCTGGAAGCCCATGCATCTGCAACCCGCCTTCGCCGGGGCGGCCATGATCGGCGGTGCGGTGGCCGAGTCCCTGTTCGCCACCGGCCTGTGCCTGCCTTCTGGCAGCGCCTTGACGGACGACGACATCGACCGGGTCTGCGACGTGATCACGGCCGTCATGAACTGACGGGCCGATCGCGTTGACCCGTTTTGCGTGAGCCTCTAAGCGGGGGCCTCTTCGGGTCGGAGCGGCACAGGCGTGAGCAACACATCCCTCAGCAAGTCGGTCGCCCGCTACACCAAGTCGCTGCGCATCTCGCTGGGCCTCGCCAGTCCCGAACTCCGGGCCCATGCGGACGGGCGGATCGAGCCGTCGCTACTGACACGCGGCACGACGGGTGCTCGACTGCGCGCCGTGGAGACCGATCTGGCACGCCTGACCCAGGGCTGGAACCAGCACATCCCGCAGCTCCTGTCCGTCGCGGCCGACGCCCGGGTTCGGGCTCACGAAGCGGCCGACGCCTACGGCCGGTTGGACGAAATCACCGCCGGCCTGACCGGGCTGAAGGCCGAGATCGCCGCTCTGGAGGCCCGGATCGAGGCGCTACGCCCTTCGGACGCGGTCACGCCTTCCCTCGCTGATGTCCTGCCCGTCACGCGCCGCAAAACGCCGGCACCCCGCACCGACCGGACCTGATGTCGGAGCCGCAGCCGACACGGGTGGTGATCGTGTGCCCGACCCTGTTGCGCAACGACGCGGTGGGCGAGGCGACGCTGAACATGGTCCGCGACCTGGCGGCCGACGCACACAATCAGGTCACCCTGGTCTGCCGCAACAGCGACCCGCACGAGTTCGAGGTCACCCGGGTCCGGTCCCTGTCCGACCTCCTGCTGACACCCGCCTTCCTGGAGGCGGACGTGGTGATCTATGTCTTCGCCATCTTCAACGAGTTGTTCGACGCCATACTGCTGGGCAACGGGCGGGCGCGCCAGATCGTGCGTTTCCACAACGTCACGCCCAAGGCCCTCGTCGGGGAGGCGGACCATCCGGTTATCGACCGGTCCATGGCCCAGATCCAGAATTTCGCCGCCGCTGACGAGCTCTGGGCCGACAGCCAGGAGAACCGCGACGAACTGCTGCGCCAGGGTCTCGATCCCGATCGCATCCAGGTCATGGACCTGGCCGTCACCCCGCCGACAGTGGGACGGCTGGCCGACAAGGCGCGCGGGCCCATCAATATCGTCTATGTCGGGCGTTTCGTGCAGTCCAAGGGGGTCCATGAACTGCTCGAGGCCCTGGCCCTGTTGCGCGACCGGTCGCCGGTGCCGTTCAAGGCGCGACTGCTGGGCAACACACGACACGCCTCGCCGGACTATATCGCCCATCTCGACCGCCTGATGACCGATCTCGATCTGCACGACCATGTCGATCTGGGTGGCACGATATCGGACGCGGGTCTGGCCGAGGCCTATGGCCAGGCCCATGTGTTCGCCACGGCATCCCGGCACGAAGGTTTCTGCGTGCCCGTGATCGAGGCTCTGGCGGCGGGCTGCGTGCCGGTCTCCTACGCCAACTCGAACCTGCATTATATCGGCGGTGGCCTCGGCCGGCTGGCGCGGGACGAGACGCCTGTTGCGCTGGCAGAGGCTTTGGCCAGCGTGGTCGGCGACATCGACCGAGGTCTCCCACACCAGACTGCTTCGGCCGCGCTCGCCCTGGATCGCGGTCCATTGACCATCGCCGCTTTCGATGACGCCGCGCGAACCCACGTCGCGGCCTTCAGCCGGGGCCGAGCCGCCGATCGGATGCGGGACAGGCTGACGGTCCTGACCACGTTGCCGGACGCGATCGCACTGGAAGCTCCCGCTCTCGCCTGACTCGCAGCGCCGGGACTGACGCCCGCTTCGCCCGATGGTGTTGAGGCCTTACCGACCTCCAAAACGAAAACCGCCGGCCTCGCGATGCGGGGCCGGCGGTTTCTTGTCGTTTCGACTTCAGGCCGACTTCGGACCCGGATCGCTCCGGGTCCTGGGTACGGGTCCTAGAAGTTGATGCCGATCGTGGCGCGACGGTTCAGCGGCTCGCGCACGCCGTCGGCCGTGGCCTTGGC
>NZ_JAEMRD010000095.1 GCF_016463485.1 Brevundimonas sp. | reverse complement strand
GGCGGGGAGGCCGGTGGACGGCTTGTCGCCGGTCCAGCGGCGCTCGGTCCAGGCGACGTTCAGGGCCTCGCAGGCGCAGCGGCAGGCCTCGCTCCAGCGGGGGCTGTCGGGGTTCAGGCCGTGGTCGACGGTGACGGCGAGCAGGCGGCGGCCGTTTCTGCTGGCCCAGTCGGCGGCGATGTGCAGCAGGGCCATGGAGTCGCCGCCACCGGACAGGGCCAAGACGACGGGATGTTCGACGTCGCGCTGAAGCCGGGCGTCGAGGCCGGTGCCGACCCGCACCGCCAGGTCTTCGGGGACCGGCCGCGCGGTCAGCGGCAGGCGGCCTGGGTGCGGATCTGGCCGGCGATGGTCTTGAGCTGGGCCGAGGCGGTGGCCGCATAGCGACGGTTGAACTCGCCCAGCGCGCCACAGGCCTGGGTGTCGCGTTCGGTGGCCACGAGGGCCCGGGCCAGTTTCAGCGTGACTTCTCCAGCCCACGCGGTGGTCGGCCAGCCGTTCAGGGCCTGGGCATAGGCGGTGACGGCCCCGGCCTGATCGTTGGCGGCACGGCGAATGTCGCCGAGACGCCAGCCGGCCTCGCGGGCCTGGGCCGTGTCGGGCCAGTTCTCGATGACCATCTCATAGGCGCGGACCGCGCCGGCCGGGTCGGCGGGCATCAACCCTTGCGCGGCGGCCAGATCGCCGGCGGCCTCGCCCGTGGGTGAGCGCAACGCCTCGGCCTCGGCTTCGGCCTGTTCGGCGGCGACGCGGGCCGCGTCCTCCATGGCCTTCAGACGGGTCTCGGCCCGATCCAGGCGGGTCCGCAGGGCGGCGGTCTCGCTGGCGCTTTCGTCGGCGGCGAAACTGGCGCGTTCCAGGTCGCCGTTGATGCGCTGGACGGTTTCCTCAAGGTCGCCGAGGCGGCGGCCGATGGTCTCGACCTGGCCCATCAGGGTGACGACCTCCGGATCGGACTCGACCAGCACAGGTTGGCCGACCGCATTCCTCTGGGTCAGGGCGCGTTCGAGGCGGCGAACGTTGCGGTCCAGGGTGTCGAGGCGGCGCACGTCCCACTGAACGGCCGGCAAGGGCTGGGTCTGGGAGACCGCGATGCCTCCGGCGAGGGCGCAGCCAGCGGCCGTGGCGAGCATCAGGGACAGGGCGAGAGGCTTGATCGTCATGCCCGCTTTCGTTCCACCGATTTGGGGCCGTCGCAAGGCGTCAGACGCCCAGGCCCAGCAGGATGATCGCGACGAGGAACAGGCTGACGACAAAGATGGAGAAGAGAAGCAGCAGGATCGTGCGCCACAGGGCCGAGAAGATCGACAGGCCGTAGGTCCCCTTCAGCTGGGCGAACATGTGGACGGGAGGGGCAAACACCAGAACGGCCGACAGGATGCCGAACACGGGGGCGATCCAGGGCGGCGAGGCCGCTGCGATCGCGCCGATCACGGCCATGGCCATCCCGAGAATCGCCATGAAGGTCAGGGAATAGAGGACGAAGACGCCGTGGTCGTACCAGGTGAAGCCTCGCTTCCAGGCGAACAGCAGCCAGACGAAGGGGATCGACAGGGGCACCAGGAGGAAGGCGTATTTGTAGACCGTCTGCTGGATCTTGTAGATCGCCAGGTCGGGGTTCGCGAGCTTGTGGAGGATCTTGTCCTTCATCTTCTTGTCGCCGACGCCGATCGTGATGTTGCCGTCGTGAGCGGCGTCGGCGATCGCGGCCTGGAAGCTGCCGGGAGCCAGACCGTCGGCGCGGGGTCCGGCGGCCCTGGCGTCCTCAAGGATGCGCAGGGAGCGCTCGGCTCCGCCCACAGCGGCCGTGGCACCGGCCACCACCCCTTCATCGCCCGGTTCGCCGTCCGAGGCGGCTTGCGCCCGCGCCAGCTCGGCCTTCGCCTCGTCGACATCGGCGCGCGCATCTGCGATCCGTTCGTCCAGAGGGGCCTGGTTGACGCCGAGCGCCGAACCCCCGCTGAAGCTCAGGATGAAGAACATCAGGAAGACGGTGAACAGGAACATCGCCAGGGGCGAGACATAGCGGGTGCGTTTGCCCTCGATCCACTCGCGGGTCAGCTTGCCGGGGTTCAGCGCCAGCAGCGGCAGGGTGCGCCAGATGCGGGCGTCGAAATGCATGACCCCGTGAAGAAGCTCTTCGCCAAGGTGCAGCAGGGTGCGGTGGACGTGGGTCGGCTGGCCGCAGTTGGCGCAGAAGTTTCCGGTGACGGGTTCGCTGCAGTCGGTGCAGACCCGATCGGTGGGGTCGCCCGCCTTGCCGGTCGGGGCCTCGACCGCTCCGGCGATCAGGCCGCCGGTGATCGCGCCGCCCGCTGCTTCGATATCCAATGGAGCCCCCGCCCTGACTGTGCAGCGCACAATCTGACGCCTCCGGCCCGCGCGGTCAAAGAAAAGGAGCCGGCCGGTCGAACCTCAGTTAGGCCTTGGGGGCGGACCCGGGCGCGAGATAGGACAGCAGCAGGCAGGCCAGAAAGATTCCGAGTCCCAGACCGTAGAAGGACGGAACCAGTCGAAGGGCCAGCCTGGAGCTGTTCAGCGGCGGTTTGACGCCCAGGCTGAGTTGGGTGATGTCCGTCTGGGCCTGGAGAGCCAGCAGACCCGAGACGGCTACAGGCAAGACCGCCATCCCCATCTGCAACGGATCGATCCGGGAGCCGAAAACGGTCCCGCTGAGGGTCAGGACGCCCCCAAGGGTCGCGACGCTGAGCGAAACCATGCTCTTGAAATAGTCATAGGCCAGGGCGGGTTCGGCGAAACCGGTGCGTGACACGGCGTCGTCCTTGCCGACCGCTGGATCGACCTGCGTCAGGGGCGGGAGTCCGTCACTCATGGCCTCGTCAACTCCACGGACGGCGTGGCGTGAGAATAGCCGTGGCCGGTCACCGCACAAGCCGGTGCGGAGCCATGGGCGAAGAAACCTGACCTACTGCGCGCCGCTGACGATGGCGGTATGGCCGTTGCGGTTGCGGGCCCAGCTGTCCTCGGTCGAACCCTCGGCGATCGGGCGTTCCTTGCCGAAGGAGATGGTGTCGATGCGGCCGGCCGAGACGCCGCGCTGGATCAGGTAGTTGCGGATCGATTCGGCGCGACGGGCGCCGAGGGCCAGATTGTATTCGCGGGTGCCGCGTTCGTCGGCATTGCCCTCGATCCGCACCCCGATCTGGGGATAGCGGGCCAGCCACTGGGCTTGGGCGTCGAGGCGCGGATAGGCCTCGGGGCTGACCTGATAGGAATCCAGCTCGAAATAGATGCGGTCGCCGACGTTGATGGCGAAGTCCTGTTCAGAGCCGGGGCGTGATGACCCGCTCATGTCCGAACCGCCCACATTGCCGCCGGCACCCGGATAGACGGGGTTGTTGTCATAAGAGGGCGCAGTGGGACCGCCGGGCGTCGCCGGTTCGACCGCGCGCTTGGGCGTGCAGGCGGCCAGGGCGACCATGGACAGGCCGATGGCGGCGATCTTCAGGGGCAGGCGAGTGATCGGGCGGGTCATCGGGGTCTCCTCGGCTCGGCGGGGCCTTCAAGCGTGGCCATTTAACTCAGGCGTTCGTGTCGTGTCTGTGGCGCTCGGATCGGTAACGCACAGTTGAGGCTATCGGGTCCGGATCAGGTTCCGCAACTGTCGGGGCCCGAACTGCCGAGACCGGCGGGCGGCGCGTCCAGCAGAGGCGACCAGGCGGGGTCGGAGCCCCGGCCCTGATAGCCCGACTGGGCGATGACCCGGCCGGACAGATCGACCATCCACAGATTGGTGTTTCCGCCCCGCGTCTGGCGCGCGAACATGATGTAGCGGCCGTTGGGGGCCCAGGACGGGCCCTCCTCGAAATAGGACGACGACAGGCTGCGCTCGCCCGAGCCGTCGGTGTTCATGACGCCGATGCTGAACCGCCCGCCCGAGGATTTGGTGAAGGCGATCATGTCGCCGCGAGGGCTCCAGGACGGGGCGGTATAGGAGCCGCCGCCACGCGATATCGGGCGCTGGTTCGAGCCGTTGGCGTTCATGACGTACAGGCGCGGCGTGCCCGACCGGTCGGAGTTGAACACGATCTGGGACGCGTCGGGGCTGAACGACGGCGAGGTGTCGATGCCGGGGTCGGAGGTCAGGCGCGACAGCTGGCGACTGCGCAGGTCCATCACATAGACGTCGGTATTGCCGCCCCGGATGATGGAGAAGGCGACCTTGGTCCCGTCCGGCGAATAGCGGGGCGCCAGGGCCTGGCCGTCGAATTCGCCCAGGGATTCCCGACGGCCGGTCGACAGGTTGTAGAGGTAGATCCGGCTGTAGTCCCGGCCCAGCGCCATATAGGTGATCTCGTCCGGGCTCGACGAGAAGCGCGGCGTCAGGATGATCTCAGAGCCGTCGGTCAGGAAGACGGGGTTGTAGCCGTCCTGGTCCACGATCGCGAGGCGGCTGAGGCGGTTCAGCTCGGTGCCGCTCTCGGCGACATAGATGATGCGGCTGTCGAAGAAGCCGCTCTCGCCGGTCATGCGCTGATAGACGACGTCGGCGATCTTGTGCGCGATCCGGCGCCATTGCTCGGGCGTGGCGGTGAACTGATAGGAGACCAGCTGGCACTGGCGATAGGGGTCGTAGAGGCGGAAACCCACGTTGTTGCGGCCGTCGGGACGGGGCGTGACCGAGCCGTACAGCACGGCCTGGGCCCCGATACTGGTCCATTTCGGGAAGTCGGGGGCGTTGGCCAGGGTCAGGTCGGTCTCGACGAAGCTGCGCGGATTGATCGGCTGGAAGAAGCCCGAACGCGCCAGGTCGCCGGAGATGACGCCGGCCAGGTCCGCGCCGTTCTGGCCGCTGAACGGCGCGACGGCGATCTGGAAGGGTCGGATGACGCCCTGGTCGATCTCGACCTCGATCGGTCCCTGTTGCTGGGCCGGGGCGGCACCGGGAACCGGCGTGCTCTGGGCTGTCGCCAGCGAAGCCGCGCCGACGGCGATCATGCAGGCCGAGGCGAGCAGAAGGTTCAGACGCATGAAGAGGGCGCTCCCGGACGTGTAAGGCGGATCGTTCGGTCCTTATCGCCAGACCGTGTGACAAACGCCAGCTTGGCCCTGAATGGGGCGACTTTCGGGACGGCAGGTTTTGCCCGGCGGGTGACGAGGGGCTTCGAGCCCCCTACATTCCCCGCATGACCGACGAACCGATCGACACACCTGCGCCCGCCCCGCCCCGCATCCTGACCCCGGCCGCCCTGCGGGCCCTGGCCGAGGCCGAAGCGCGTCGCGCCGCGCAGGCCGAGGCGACCCCGGCGACCGAACACGGCGGACCCACCGGACCGGAGCCGACCCGCTATGGAGACTGGGAGAAGAAGGGACTGGCCGTCGACTTCTGACGGCGACGACCGAAGGCCTCAGGTCGCCAGTGGTCGCTGGCTGATGGAACGCAGGCCTTCCAGCAGGACCTCGCTGGTGCGGCCGGGACGGCAGCCCCCCGCCATGATCAGCCGCATCGCCTGCAGATGCACAAGGACCGACGGCCAGTGCCAGGCGTCCGCCCCGATCATGCGATCGGCGATGTCGCAAAGACTGTAGGCGGCCTCATGCAGGGGGCCCGTGTCGAAGAAGCCGCCGAGGTCGATGACGCTCGAGGCCAGTTGATAGACCTGTGGACCCGTATCCGGAGCCGCAGCGGCCGCGAGCCTGTCCAGCTCATCCAGGGTGTCGGCGATGGACGCCATCACACCGTCGCGGTGCTGTTCCAGCTCCTCGCCGGCCAGGCGCGTGGCGTCCTGAACCGTACGGCCGCCGGGTTCGTGCAGTTGTTTGGCCAGGGGGCTCTTGATCTTGTAGGTGCGGACCTCGCTCACAGGGCGACCCTCATCGGTTTCATCATCATGTCGATCGAGGCCTGATCCATATTGGCTCCGGTGGCTTCCCCGACGTGTTCGGAAAGGTCCCCGGAACGGCGCCCCGGCATCCCCACCGGCGGCCCGAAATTCCGTACCCGGCGGTCAGGGCCGCAATAGCTTTCGCATTCGACGAAGCTGCGTTCGTCCGCGCCCAGCCAGAGGATGCGCTGCAACAACACACTGGGCGTCAGCGGCTTGGTGACCACGAAACTGGCCCCGCAGTCGCGGCTCTTGAGAACCTTCGACGAGGCCGCGTGGCCAGTCAGCATGATCAGGGGCGTGTGACGAAGCGGGGCATCCGTCTCGCGCCGGAGCCAACGGGTGAAGTCGTATCCGTCCATCTCGGGCATCGCGCAATCGATCAGGATCAGGTCGAAACAGCGTGCCTGGACCAGCCTGACGGCATCGTTCGACGACCCGCATTTGGTCTGCTCGCGCACGCCGAAACCCTGAAAGATCGAGCTCAGCATGTCGAGCGATCTCTGGTTGTGATCCACCAGCAGCACCGAGGAGTGCGCCAGATTGATCCGATCCGTCGGGGATGCGACCCTGGCCATCGTCAGTCGAACAGCATGACGTCGCCCGACACCGCCGAGGGGCCGGGTCCGAAACCGCCGGTCAGCCGGGCGGCCTGGTCGGACAGGGTCAGGACGTGCAGGGCGACGTCGATCGGCACGCCTGCGCCGAGGGCGGCGACCAGGCCGCTGAGGCCCTCAAGGCGCTGCAACAGCAGATCGAAGGTCTGGACCTGTGGCAGGGCATCGGCCCGCGCCTCGGGCGGACACCAGGCCATAAGCTCGGTGATCAGGCCGGACAGGCTGTCGAAATCGGCGCGGATGTCGCCCATCTCGTCGGCGACGGCGCTGAGCAGGATCTGGTCGCGGTCCACGCTCATCAGAACAACTCCACCGCACCCGACGCGACGGGCTGGACGCGCGGGGGGGCCTGGGTCGGGACGTGGCTGTCGGTCACGGCGCGTTGCAGGGCGCGACCGCTGACGGGCCAGTAGTGCAGACGCCGCCCGCCGGCCCCGCGCAGACTGCCGCCGACCACGGGAATGCCTTCGTCGCGCAGGAAGCGTTCGGCGAAATCGGCATTGGCCAGACCCACGTCCCTGAGCGAGTTGAACATCCGTCCGCCGCCGAACAGCTTGGCTTCCAGCCGATCGCGACGCGCGCCGGCCTTGAGCACGTCGTTGATCAGCAGTTCCATCGCATAGGCGCCGTAGCGGCGGCCTGCATCGGTTCCGGCCCCGGCGCCTTCCGGCAGCAGGAAATGGTTCATGCCCCCGACCCCGGTGTCGGGATCGCGCAGGCACATGGCGACGCAACTGCCCAGGATGGTGGTGAGCATCACATTGGGATCCGACGTCACATGGTGCTCGCCCTGGCCCACGTGAATCCGGTGTTCGGTCGCCAGGGCGGCGGCGGACATCATGTCAGGGGTCCGAAAACGCCTTCCAGCTTGTCTTTCAGCTGGGTGACGGTGAACGGCTTGACCAGATAGTTGTTGACCCCGAACTGCACCGCCCGGGCCACCAGTTCCTTGTCGGCACGCCCGGTCAGCATGATGAAGGCGGCCCCTTGGGTCGGCGGGTGCGAACGCACGGCGCGCAGCAGCCCCAGGCCGTCGAGCTTGGGCATGTTGAAGTCGGAGATTACCAGGTGGGCGGGCTTGGTGATCATCTCGCGCAGGCCGGCCTCGCCGTCCGCGGCCTCGCGGAACTCACGAAAGCCCAGCTGTTGCAGGCTGTTGCGGATCAGGGCGCGCATCGACATCTGGTCGTCGACGATCAGGGTATGGATGGCGGAAGCGGCGGGCATTCTGGGGGACCTCAGGCGGCGACATGGGCGTCGCGGGAGGGCGCGGCGCACAGGTCGAGGATTGCGGACGAAAGTCGGGTCAGGGGCAACTGGCGCTCGACGGCGCCGATCTCATGGGCGACGCGCGGCATGCCGTAGACGACGGAGGAGGCCTCGTCCTGACCCAGGGTGTGGGCGCCGGCGTTGCGCATCTCCAGCAACCCCTGGGCGCCGTCGCGGCCCATGCCGGTCAGGATCACCCCGGTCATGGGGCGACGCATGCGCGCGATCGAACGGAACAGGACGTCGACCGAGGGTCGGTGGCCGCTGACGGTGTCGCCCTGGCTGAGGCGGCAGCGGGGCGTTGTTCCGAACACCTCCAGATGGGCGACGCCGCCCGGGGCCAGATAGACGTGGCCGGGCATCAGGGGCGCGCCGTCGACCGCCTCGCTGACCGTGGCGGCGGACATCTTGTTGAGACGCGCCGCGAAGCTGGGGGTGAAGGTCGCCGGCATATGCTGGGTGATCACGGTCGCGGGGCAGTTGGCCGGGAAGGCGGACACGATGGTCAGCAGGGCCTCCACGCCGCCAGTCGAGGCGCCGATGGCCAGGATGTGATCGGCGGCGGGGCGATAGTCAGTGCGCGGACGCGACACCTCGACGGCTTCGCGGGCCCGGACGCGGGACCGGGCGGCGGTCTTCACCTTGAGGGTCAGTTCGGCGAAGGCTTCGGTCGCCGTGACGCCGGCGCCCGGCTTGCCGACCGCGTCTACCGCACCCATTTCGAGCGCCTCGATCGTGATCTCGGCACCGGCCTGGGTCAGGGTCGAGACCATGACCACGGGCATGGGCCGTAGCCGCATGATCTTTTCGAGGAACTCCAGCCCGTTCATATTGGGCATCTCGATGTCGAGGGTGATGACGTCGGGATTCAGTTCCTTGATCATGGCGCGGGCCTCGAGCGGATCGGCGGCGGTGCCGATGACCTCGATCTCGGGATCACGCCGCAGGGCGGCCGTGATCAGGCCGCGCATCGTCGGCGAGTCGTCCACCACCAGAACACGGACCGGGCGGGTCATGCGCCAAGCCTGTAGGTGGTCAGGCCGCTGGTCTGCAGCTGCTTCGTCGCCGGACCGCTGACGCGCTCCGAGTGGCCGATATAGAGGGTCGCGCCCGGATTCATCAGGGGGGTGAACCGGCTCCAGACACGCTCCTGGGTCGCATCGTCGAAATAGATCACCACGTTGCGGCAGAAGATGACGTCGAACCGGCCGCGCATCGGCCAGTCGCCGATCAGGTTCAGTTCCCGGAAGGACACGAGATCGCGCAGGGTCGAGTTGGCCGACAGCAGGGTCTGGCCCGTGGGTCCGACTTCCTTGTCGAAGAACCGGTTGCGCAGCACCGGCGGGGCCGGTTCGAGCGCCTCCTCCGGATAGACGCCGATGGCACCCTCGGCGACCATGTTGGGATCGATGTCCGTGGCGAGGATGCGCACGTCCAGATCGGCGGCCTCGGGCAGGACCGCCAGGACGGTCATGGCCATGGAATAGGGCTCCTGACCGTTGGAACAGGCGGCCGACCACAGGCGGACCCGGCCGCCGCTGCGCGCGCGCTCGGCCAGGGCGGGCATGACCTGATCGCGCAGGTGATCGAAATGGTGCGGTTCGCGGAAGAAGCGGGTGACATTGGTGGTCAGGGCCGCCGTCATCGCCTGCCGCTCATCCACGCCCTGGACGCCCTCGATCAGGGCGCAGTAGTCCCGGAAGCTGCGCAGGCCCAGGGTGCGCAGCCGCTTGGCCAGTCGCGAATAGACGAGCGCGGCCTTGCCCTCGTTCAGCGCGATACCGGCGTGGCTGTGCAGGATCTGGGCAATGTTGCGGAAATCCTCGGCGGTGAAGACGAACTCGCCTTCGACCAGGGATTTGCGCCCGGCGGAGTTCGTCATGCGGCTTCGGCCTCGGTCTCGGGAATGATCCGGTCGAGTTCGATCAGGCTGATCATCCGGCCGTCGATGGCGAACAGGCCCTTCACGAAGGACTTCACCTGTTCGCTGGCGATGTCGGGGGTCGGCTGGACGGCTTCGTCGGTCAGCTGGATGATGTCGGACACGGCGTCGACCAGAAGACCGACCATGCGGCCGCCGATGTGGGCGACCATGATCACGTGCCGCGCCGACGGCTCGGAGGTGCGCAGGCCGAACCGGGCGCCCAGATCGATGATCGGCAGGACCGCGCCGCGCAGATTGATGACGCCCTTCATATAGCCCGGCGCGCGTGGCAGGGGCGTCGCAGGCGTCCAGCCGCGGATCTCGCGGACCGCCATGATGTCGACGCAGAACTCCTGCTCGCCGATGCGGAAGGCGATCAGTTCACGCGTGGCGGCGACGTTGGAAACTTCGTTCATGATCAGCTCGCGAGTTTGAGGTCAGGACGAGAGGCGGTCTCGATACGCACCGCCTTCTTGCGCCATGAGGTGACGATGGCGTCGACGTCCAGGATCAGGGCGACGCGGCCGTCGCCGAGGATGGTCGCGGCGGCCACACCCTCGACCTGCTGGTAGTTGGTCTCCAGGCTCTTGATGACCACCTGGCGCTGGCCCTGGATGGCGTCGAACAACAGGGCGGCGCGGGCGCCGGCCTCGGTCTCGATGACCACGGCGACGCCTTTCTCCGGCACGGCAGGCGTGTCACGGAAACCCATCCCCAGGGCGACGTCGATAAGGGGCACGAACTGGTCGCGGAAGCGGATCACGGGGTCGTGGCCACCGACGTAATGGATGTCCTGAATGCGCGGCGTCAGGCTTTCGACGATGGCCGTCAGGGGCGCGACCAGGGTCTGGCCGGCACCGGTGACCACCATGCCGTCCAGCACCGCCAGGGTCAGCGGCAGGCTGAGGGTAAAGGTCGAACCCTTGCCCGGGTTGGACGAGATGGAGATGCGGCCGCCCAGGGCCTGGATCGAGCGCCGGACCACGTCCATCCCCACGCCCCGGCCCGAAACGTCCGTGATCGTCTCGGCGGTCGAGAAGCCCGGCAGGAAGATCAGGTTGTCGATCTCCTCGTCGGTCAGGACCGCATCGTCGGCGATCAGGCCGCGCGAGACGGCGATGCCCTTGACCCGCTCGCGGTTGATTCCGGCGCCGTCGTCGGAGATCTCGATGACGATCCGGCCCGAGCGGTGCAGGGCGGCCAGGCGAACCGTGCCCTCTGCCGGCTTGCCGGCGGCGACGCGCGTGTCCGGGCTTTCGAGCCCGTGGTCGATGGCGTTGCGCAGCATGTGGGTGATCGGCTCGGCCAGACGTTCCACCACGGTCTTGTCGACCTCGGTATCCTCGCCGGCGGTGACCAGGCGGACGCGTTTGCCGGTCATCTCGCCGACTTCGCGGACGAGGCGCGGCATGCGCTGGAACACCGACTTCACAGGCTGGGCGCGGATGGCCATGACGCTGTCCTGGATCTCCCGGGTCAGCAGTTCGAGGTCTTCCAGACCCACGGAGATGCCGGACGAACGGGCCAGGCCGCTCTCGATCACGCGCTGGGCCAGCATGGCCTGCTGGATGACCAGTTCGCCGACGACGTTGATCAGCCGGTCGACCCGGTCGAGATCGACGCGGATGGTGACGGCTGCGGGCGCGGCGGGGGCTGCGGCCGCGGCAGGTGCGGCAGGTGCGGCGGCGCCCGGGGCCGGGGCGGCCGGCGGTGCGGGTTCTGCGATCGGCGCGGCGACAGGCTCGGGCGCTTCGAGCATCACCGGAGCGGCCATGGGTGTGAATTCCGGCTCGGGCGCGACGGTCGTAGCGACCTCGGCCTGGGCGCGGGCCAGCAGGGCGGCGATGTCGAAATCGGCGGCGGGCGCCGGCGCCTCCGAGGCGGGTTCCGACCCGGCCGATGCCGGCATGATGGCCACGTCGCAGTCGCTCTCGACGAAGTCGAACACGTCCCGGATGGCGGCTTCGCCGGCCTCGGTCGTCAGATCGACGGTCCAGGCCAGATAGCCTTCCTCGGCGACCAGTTCGGACAGGTCGGGTACGGCGGAGGCGTCCAGCGACACCGTCATCTCGCCCAGGCGCGACAGCTCGCGCAGCAGCAGGCCGGACTCGTTGGCGTGGATGTACATCCGACCGTGCGGCCGGAAAACGACGCGCCAGGTCTGACCCGCCGGGGCCTCGACCGGGGCATCTTCGCCCAGGCCGGCGAAGCTGAAGGCGACCGGGCGGAAGCCGAAATCATCCTCGTCGACAACAGCGTCTGGCACGGGCGTGTCGGCGACGGTCGGGCTCATCGCGACGGGCGCGCTCGCCTCGCCGTGGGTCAGCATTTCCAGTTCGGCGACCAGTCCCGCCGAGCGGGCTTCATCGACAGGCGCCGCCTGACCGCGGGCGGCGGCGATGTGATCGGCCAGGACATCGGCGGCCCGCAGAAGGGTCTTCACCGTCACGTCGTCACAGGATTTCCGCCCCGAACGGATTTCATCCATCAGGGTCTCGAAGACGTGGGCGAAGCGCACCAGGGCGTCGAGGCCGAACGCCCCGGCCCCGCCCTTCACCGAATGCACGGCCCGGAACACGGCGTGGACGGTCTCGTCGTCGGCCGTGCCGGACTCGATCGCCAGCAGGCCCGCTTCCAGGTCACCGAGCAGTTCGTCGCATTCCTGGAAGAAGACGACCTTGATGGCCTCGAACGGATCCACGGCGTCGCTCATGATCAGGCGGCCACGCGTCGGACGGCTTCGACCAGCTTGGCCGGATCGAACGGCTTGACGATCCAGCCGGTCGCACCCGCGTCGCGGGCGCGCTGCTTCTTGGCGGCGTCGCTTTCGGTGGTCAGGACCAGTACCGGGGTCGCGCGATGGTTGGGGTCGGCGCGGACACCCTCGATGACCCCGAACCCGTCGAGACGGGGCATGTTGATGTCGGTGATGATGACGTCGGCACCCTCGGCGCTGAGCGTTTCCAGGCCGTCGATGCCGTCGACCGCCTGGATGACGTTATAGCCCGCCTCGACCAGGGCCATCATCAGCATGTCACGCATGGTGCGGGAATCGTCGATGGTAAGGATGGTCTTGGTCACGCGGCTTCTCCGATTTCAGGGGCCATGAAGGCGGCACCGAAAGCATTCCATTGATCAGCAAAGGCTTGCGACACCCGGTCGATGACCAGGGTCTGTCCGTCGCTCGCCCAGCTCTGCTGGGCTGAGATGAGCACCTGCAGGCACAGCCCGCCGAGCCGTTCGACGGCCGAGCCGTCGATCGTCACCGGCTGCCCGCGCAGGGCCAGCAGCTCTGCCCGCAGGGGCTCGGCGTACTGGAGGTCGAGGACGGGCGGCAGGATCACATGGGCGTCGGGCATCAGAACTCCTCCCATCCGTCGGCGGCTGCGACGGGTTCGGGTCGGCGGGCGGCGCCGCCATGACCGGTGGTGCGCAGGGCGGCGACGGGGCGTTGAGC
>NZ_JAEMRD010000223.1 GCF_016463485.1 Brevundimonas sp. | reverse complement strand
CCCATAGCGTCGGCGCCGCTCCAGCCTATACCCTTCGCACCCCAACCGCCGCCGCCCGGCTATGCGCCCCCTCAAGGCTTCGCGCCGCCCCAGGTCGCGGGTCCGCCGCAGGGCGCCGCCGCCTCGACCAGCGCAGCCCTGGTGATCGACACCACCGCAGGCGCGTCTTCACGCGACGAGGCGGATGGCCCGGCTGCGGCGGGGGCGTCTCGGACGGGTGACGGCGCCATTCAGTCCGGCCGCCTGCGCCGAACCGCAACGACGGTGCCGCAAGGCACGCTGATCCCCGCCGTGCTAGAAACGGCTCTGGACTCCTCTCGTCCCGGAAACCTGCGAGCCATTGTCTCGCGTGACGTCTCCGGCTTCGACGGCAGCCGCGTCCTAATCCCGCGCGGATCGCGCCTGTTCGGCGAATATCAGGCCGACCTCACTGAAGGGCAGAACCGCGTCTTCGTTCAATGGACTCGGCTCGTCCGACCCGACGGGGTCACTGTAGCCCTCGCGTCCCCCGCCGCCGACCTGCAAGGCCGGACGGGCGTAAGGGGCCGGGTGGATACCCATTTCTGGCAGAGGTTCGGCTCGGCGCTTCTCCAGACCACGCTCAACATCGGCGCCTCGGCCGCCGGTCGCAGCCTGGGCGGCGACGCTGCCGTCGTCGTGGCCCTGCCCGGCGCAACCCAGAACGTCGGCGCGGCGGCGGCTCAGACGCGGCTTCAGCCGACCTTGCGTGTGGACGCGGGAGCACGGGTGACGGTGCTGGTGGCGCGCGATCTGGAGTTCAGCGGCGAGGCGCGCCGGTGAGCGACGCGGCGGTCCAGGGTCAGGTCTATCTGCGCGCCTATCTGGCGCCCCTGGTTCCCTTCCTCGACCAAACCGACGTGACGGACCTCTATGTCAACCGACCAGGCGAGGTCTGGATCGAACGACTGGGCGGCACCGTCGAGCGCCGCGACGTTGCGGAACTGACGCCGCAGCTTCTTGATCGGCTGGCCCGGCAGATCGCCGCCTTCAGCCATCAGGGCGTCAACCGCGAGCACCCTATTCTCTCCGCATCCTTGCCGAGCGGAGAACGGATCCAGATCGTCATCCCTCCCGCGACGCGAGGACAGGTCGCCCTGGCGATCCGCAAGGCGACGGCGGCGGAGCTAAGCCTGGAGGATTATCACTCAGCCGGGGCCTTTGAGGCGATCGGCAGCGAAGACGCCGGCGCGTCTGACGATCTGGACGTCCTGTTGAGGGAACGACGGAACGTCGGAGACGTCGCCGGCCTGCTGCGCGAGGCAGTCCGGGGACGCCGCAACATCCTGGTGTCCGGCGGCACCTCGACGGGCAAGACCACCTTCCTCAACGCGCTGATCCGAGAGATTCCGGATGAGGAGCGGCTGATCTTCATCGAGGACACGCCGGAGCTCAAACTTCGACACGCCAATGCCGTCGGCCTTCTGGCGGCGCGCAGCGCCCTGGGCGAGGCGGCGGTGACGGCGGAGGATCTGCTGACCGCCTCGCTGCGGATGCGGCCGGATCGGATCATATTGGGCGAGTTGCGCGGGCCCGAAGCCTACACCTTCCTGCGTTCGGTCAACACCGGCCACCCCGGCTCAATGACCACCATCCATGCGGACAGTCCATTCCGCGCCGTCGAGCAACTGGCCCTGCTGGTGCTGCAAGGCGGAACCCAGCTCAGCCGCAGCGACGTCCTCCACTATGTTCGCGCCAGCATTGATGTCTTCGTGCAGTTGGCGCGACGCGGCGGCCGCCGCACGGTCACAGAAATTCAGCTCAAGGAGAGGACCGAATGAAACCCGCGCTCCGTCCCTTCGTGCTGGCCGTCGTGGTCAGCGTCTCGCCCGTTCAAGCTCTGGCCCAGGCCACGACCCTCTACGGCTATGATGTTCACGGCCGGCTGACCCAGGCCGGAACGAACAGCAGCGACACCAGCGTCTATGTGCTGGACCGCGCCGGCAATCGCGGGACCCGCCGCTGCTGCGAGCCGATCGGCGGCGCCCGGGTGCTGGACGACGGCTTCGATCCTTACTTCTATCTCCAGACCTATGCGGACATCCGCACGGCGGGACTGGATCCCTATCCGCACGGGCTGCAATACGGGCGTCGGAGAACCGTTGGTCCAATCGGTATTTCAACACCGCCTGTTACCGGACGACCTATAATATTCCCGCTTCCGTGCCCCCCCCTGACGGACCATCACAACAGCGGCTGGAAGGCTGGCAGTAATCCTTCGCCATCATTCTCGATCAGAGCCTATCACGTTCAACATCCGGTCGCTTACGATAAAGCTTCGTCGTAGCGACAAAGCGATCCCGCAGTCATCACCTCAGCAAATATAAAGCTCTTCAGCGAAACCGAAGATTTTCGGCATTTTTAAATGGCGATGAAATCTGCCTCACATATCATTAATTCATTTCACGCTAATTACTCGCTTACTTCTTGCGAAGAAATTTAATCAGCACAGCCGAGTAAAACACAAATAACGCACCGATTGCATAGCGCATATACCTTCCAATATCGCGTCCATCTCCATAAAATGCAGCCAATATCGCAGAAATTATTATAGGAGCAAGAAGAGTTAAGACAAACCTCAAGTGGCGAATCATTTCGGCCGACAATCCTCCAGCTCATCGAGGCGATTTTGTAAAGCCTGAATCATTTCACGTCGGTGACTGGATGACCACGAATTCAATTGCCCCGCAGCAAAAAGCCCAAGACCAAGCCATCCACCACTGCCTACCCGAGAAATTCTTCCACCTCGACCGTACTGATTTGCGAGGGACGCTGAACCTGTCGCTAGACCAAGCCAACTGAACACGCCCTCCACCATTTCATCGCCCTGGAGACGTTGCATTTGAGTTTCCATGTCCCAGCGAAGATCCCACGGCCTATTCCATCGAGCAGTCTCGGTAATCCGAGAGGGTAAATTGGAACGAGTGGCCTCCGATCTCGCACGGCTGCGAGCACACGTCGGATTATCATCATCATTCTCTACCTCCGCATCTCCGCCGCCGCCGCCACCGCCACCACCACCACCACCGAACTCTCGGGGGCCTTCATTAGGGTCCGGCAGATATATCGAACACTCATAGCTTGAAGACACTTTTTCCCATCGAATTTCCCCGGTGGTGGGATCCCCAACTCCTATCGTGATGTCTCGACCGCACGTGGCGTTCATCCACAGCAGTCCGCTAGGGTCGCTCCTATTCACCGGGTCCCCCCCGACGTAGGCATAGAGGTTCGCCCCATCGCCGTACCCGATGGGATCGGTCTGCATGAACCGCCCCAGCTGGGGCGCATAGGCCC
>NZ_JAEMRD010000222.1 GCF_016463485.1 Brevundimonas sp. | reverse complement strand
TCCCTATCCTCTCTTCGCGGGGCTGCAAGATCCCGTGACATAGGAAGGAATTCCACGATGACCATTCGCCAACTGCTGGCCGTTTCGGCCGCCGGTCTCGCCGCAGTCGCCCTGGTGGCCTGCACACCCAAGCCCGAGGAAAAGGCCGCCGACGCCGCCGCCGATTCGGCCGCGGCCGCCGACACCGCTGCTGACGCCGCCGCCACGGCCGACGCCGCTGCGACCGACGCCGCCGCCGCCGCCGGTGAGGCTGCATCGGCCGCTGCTGCCGCTGCTCCCGCCGCTGCCGACTCGGCCATGGCCCCTGCCACGGGGGCCATGGCCCCGACCGCCGCAGCCCCGGCCGCCGAGAAGCATTAAGAGGCATCGTCCGACGCGTCGTCTGGCGCGCCGACGGATCAGGGGTCGCACCACGTGCGGCCCCTTTTTCGTGTGGAGATGCTAAGCGAGCGCCGTGGCCCCTGCTCCCGACACCGCCGATGACGACGCCTCTCCCCGCCTGACCTGGGCAGAGGACGGGGCGCCGCGTTCGGGACGGTTCGGCGACGTCTATTTCTCGGCCGACGACGGCCTGGCCGAGAGCCGCGCCGTCTTCCTGCAAGGCTGTGGCCTGCCCCAGGCCTGGGCGGGACACGCGACCTTCACCGTCGCCGAACTGGGCTTCGGCACGGGGCTGAACATCCTGGCCCTGCTGGACCTGTGGCGACGCGAGGGGCCGGGCAATGCCCGCCTGCACGTCTTTACCGTCGAGCGCTTTCCCCTGAGCCGCGACGAGGCGGCCCGAGCCCTGGCCGCCTGGCCCGAACTGGCCGATATCTCGAGCGTCCTGCTGGATCGGTGGCCCGCCGGCGATCCCGGCGTCCACCGCATCGACCTGCCCGGATTCAACGCCGTCATCGATGTGGCGGTCGGCGAGGTGGTCGACGTCCTGTCCGCCTGGACCGGCCGCGCCGACGCCTGGTTCCTCGACGGCTTCTCCCCGGCGCTGAACCCCGGGATGTGGTCGGAGCCGGTGCTCGACCTGGTCGCCGCCCGGTCCGCTCCCGGAGCGCGCCTGGCCACCTTCACCGTCGCCGGCTTCGTGCGAAGGGGCCTGACGCAGCGCGGCTTCCGGGTCGACAAACGCCCCGGACATGGCCGCAAGCGCGAGCGGCTGGAGGCGGTTCGGCGCCCGACCGTGGCCGTCATCGGGGCCGGGATCGCCGGGGCTTCGGTCGCGCGCGCCCTGTTCGAGGCCGGGAGCGCCGTTACCGTGATCGAGGCCGACCGGCCCGGGGCCGGCGGCTCGGGCTTCCCCGCCGCCCTCGTCACGCCGCGCCTCGATGCAGGCGACGTCGGCATCGCATCCTTTCACGCCCAGGCGCTGGACCGCGCAGGCGCCCTGTACTCCGCCGTCCCGGACGCCATTGTCGCCGAGGGCGTGGTCCAGCTTCATCAGACCGACCGCGACACCGCCCGTTTCGACAAGATCGCCGTCCAGACCTGGTGGTCGCCCGGGGCCATGACCGTCATCGACGTCGCGGAGGCCACGGCCCGTCTGGGCGAAAGGACGGGTACGGGCGGCCTGCTCATGGCCGGGGCCCTCGCGGTGGCGCCTGCCCCCATCCTGTCCGCATGGCTCGAAGGCACCCGACGTGTCTCCGGCACCGTCGCCGCGATCACGCCCGGCGAGAGCGGCGGCTGGTCCCTCACCGACCCCGACGGCGTCGTCATCGCCGAGGTCGATAGCGTCGTCATCACGGCGGGATGGGGCGCGGCCGCGCTCGCGCCCGACCTCGATCTGCGCCCCGTGCGGGGTCAGGCGAACTGGGTCGAAGGGGTCACGGTGCCCGCCGTCGCCTGGGGCGGCTACGCCGCGCCGACCGCTGAAGGCCTGTTGTTCGGCGCCACCCACGATCGCGACGACACGACCACCGATGTCCGGCCCGCCGATACGGATCGCAATGTCCAGACCCTGGCGGCGCGCCTGCCCGATCTCGCTGCGGCGGTCACGGATCGTCCGATCCAGGCCCGTGCCGCCGTCCGCGCCACGACGCGGGACCGGCTGCCGGTCTGCGGCGCTGTGCCGGGGCGGCCGGGCCTGCTCGTCCTGACCGGCCTGGGCTCACGCGGCTTCTGCGTCGCGCCCCTGCTGGGCGAGCATGTCGCGGCGCTGATCACCGGGGCGGCCTCGCCGCTGGCGGACGACATGGCCGAACGTTTCGCGCCCGGCCGGTTCGCCGACAAGCGCGCTTAGGCCGCCCGTCTGCGTCCGTCCATCAACATGGACAGAACCCCGCCCAGCACGGACGGCAGGTCGTTACGACTGACGACGCGGTCGACCATGCCCTTTTCCTGAAGATATTCGGCGCGCTGGAAGCCCGGGGGCAGTTTTTCGCGGATGGTGCTCTCGATCACCCGCGCGCCGGCGAACCCGATCAGGGCACCCGGCTCGGCGAAATGCACATCGCCCAGCATCGCATAGCTGGCCGTTACCCCGCCCGTGGTCGGGTCGGTCAGGACGACGACGTAGGGCAACTGAGCGTCCTTCAGCTCCTGCACCGCAAGGGTCGAGCGCGCCATCTGCATCAGGCTGAGCGCGCCCTCCTGCATTCGGGCCCCGCCGGCGGCGGTGAAACAGACCAGGGGCACGCCGCGTTCGATCGCGGCGTGGGCGGCGGCGATGAAGGCCTCGCCCGCAGCGGTGCCCAGCGACCCGCCCATGAAGCTGAAGTCCTGGACGATGGCGACGGCGGGGGTTCCGGCGATCTCGCCCGCCCCGATCATCATCGTGTCCTTGCGCCCGGCCGCCTTGCGCGCTGCACTCAGCCGGTCCTTGTAGGACTTGCCGTCCGAGAATTTCAGCGGGTCCTCGGGCACGTCCGGCGTGGCGATCGCCTCATAGCGCCCGTCGTCGAAGGTGAAGCGCAGCCGCGTCTCGGCATTGATCCGCATGTGGCGGCCGGATGGCGTGACCCACAGCGCCGTCTCCAGATCCGGCCGGTAGAGCATCTCGCCCGAATCGGGATCCTTGACCCACAGGTTGTCGGGCGTGTCGTTGCTGCGGCGGCTGACGATCTTGCGCACGCCGGGCGCGAAACGGCTGAGCCAGCCGCCACGTTTCGGTTCTGTCGATTTGTTGTCGGGCATGATCGTGCCTTTAGACGGTTTCCGTCACGCGCGCACCCCGGACCGCGTCGCCCAGAACCTTGACCTTGGCCAGGACGGCCTCGGCCGCCGAGGTCCCGGCCGCCAGCGCGCCTGCGACCTCCTCGACCAGGACCGAGCCCACGACCACGGCATCGGCGACACGGGCGATCTCGGCGGCGCGTTC
>NZ_JAEMRD010000094.1 GCF_016463485.1 Brevundimonas sp. | reverse complement strand
GTCCTGCACATTGGCCGTGCCCGCCAGCCCCAGCGCCCCGGCCAGCCCGCCCAGCCGCACGACGCCCGCGATGGCCACGCACTCGGCGGCTATGGCGGCGACCACGACCTTCAGCGCCTCGGGCACATCCTGTCCGGCCAGGTGATCGTCGAGGGTGGGGTAGGCGGCGGTCATGGGCGGCAATCCGTGCTGTCGAACGAGGGTGTCCTATCGCGAATCCGGCCCGGCCGTCACCCCGCGATCAGCACCCACAGCCCGGTCAGGGCGAACCCCGCCGCCGCCGCCATGCGGATGTATTTGAGCGGCAACCGCTTCGCCGCAGCCTCGCCCATGAAGACGGCCGGCCCGTTGACCAGCATCATCCCCAGTGTGGATCCGGCGACCACCAGCGGCAGGGTCTCGAACCGGGCGGCCAGTGCGGCGGTGGCGATCTGGGTCTTGTCGCCCATCTCGACCAGGAAGAAGGCGACCGTCGTGGCCCAGAATACGGCGAGCGCCGTCTTCTGCGGTTTCACGGCGCCCTCATCGTCATCGAGCTTGTCGGGGATCAGGGCCCAGGCGGCGAACCCCAGGAAGGCGACCCCGACGATCCACTTCATCCACGGCCCGCTCAGGAAATGCACGAACAGGGTCCCGGCCAGGGCGGCCAGGGCGTGGTTGGCCAGGGTGGCGATCAGGATTCCGGCGATGATCGGCACGGGCCGTCGCCAGGTGGCGGCAAGCGCAATGGCCAGCAGCATGGTCTTGTCGCCGATCTCGGCGATGGCGACCAGACCGGTCGAAACGAGGAAGGCTTCCATTCGGGCACGTCATGCGCGGGGCGTCGGCGGACAGACCAAGGCGTTCGCAACCGAGGCCCCGCGTGAAGCACCCTTGCGAAAACCAGCGGTCTTGCCGTGACGACCTCGATCAAGCGATCGACGTCTTCCTCCCGCGCCATCCTCTCCGGGGAGAGGAAGTATGTTGACGCGGGCCCCGCTGAGAACTGCGGGCGGCTACTCCCCGATGACAGATCCGGGATTTAGCGGCGTCGGCGCTGTCAGAGCAAGCGAGAGCGACTCGCAAAGTCTGTTCAGCGCGGCTGCGATCCCAGCCAGTCCAGCGCCCCGTTCGCCGCCACCACGCCCGAGGCCAGAGCGGCCTGCAACAGATAGCCCCCGGTCGGCGCCTCCCAGTCCAGCATCTCTCCGGCGACGAAGACCCCCGGTCGCGTGGCCAGCATCAGCCGCTCATCCAGACTCTCGAACCGCACTCCGCCGGCGGTGGAGATGGCCCGGTCCAGCCCCTGCATCCCGGTCAGGGTCAGCCGCACGGCCTTGATCCGGCGGGCCAGCTTGTCGGACCCGGTCGGAATGGCGCCGGGAATCTCCCGCAGCACGGCGATGGCGGCGGGCGACAGGCCGCCGGCCTTGCGCAACAGGTTGGTCATGCTGTCCTTGGACCGCGCGTCGTCCAGCCGCGCGGCCAGGGCCTCGACGGTCAGGTCGGGCCTCAGGTCGATGGTCAACACCGCCGACCCGTCCTGGGCGATGGCCTCGCGCAAAGGCCCCGACAGGGCATAGACCGCGCCCCCCTCCAGCCCATACCGGGTCAGCATCACCTCGCCTTTCACTGGGCCTACCGCGCCTTGCGCTGCTTGAGGCCGAGGGTCGGTGATGCTGAGAGAGACGGCCTTCAGCGGCTGTCCGGCGGCGCGCTCGATCAGGATCGGCGACCAGGCCACATTGAACCCGGCGTTGGCGGCCTGCAGCGGTGTCACCTCGGCCCCGGCCGCCTCCAGATCGCCGACCCAGGCCCCGTCCGACCCCAGCCGGGGCCAGCTCGCGCCGCCCAGCGCCAGCACCACCGCGTCTGGCCGCTCGACCACCGGGCCTTCGGCCGTGTCGAACGTCACGCCGTCCGCGGACCATCCCGTCCACCGCGACCGGGTCCGCAGGGTGACCCCCAGCTCGCCGAGCCGCGCCAGCCAGGCCCGGACCAGCGGCGAAGCCTTCATCGCGCGCGGGAACACCCGGCCGCTCGACCCCACGAAGGTCGGCTGTCCCAGCCCCTCGGCCCAGGTCGTCAGGTCGTCCGGGGAAAACGCATCGAGCCAGTCCGACACCACCCCGGCCCGCTCACCATACCGACCCAGAAACGCGGCCTGTTCCTCCGTGTGCGTCAGGTTCAGCCCCCCGCGCCCGGCCAGCAACAGCTTGCGGGCCGGCGACGGCATCCGCTCATGCACCGTCACCACGGCCCCGGCTCGCGCCATAACCTCGGCGGCCATCAGCCCGGCAGGGCCCGCCCCGATGACGGTGACGGATGGGGCGGAGGCGGTGGGAATGTCGGACATGGGTCCTCCTACCCGATCCGCTGGGAACTTGCAGGGTCTGCAGGCTATACACTCGGTCATGAGCGTCGCCTTCACCCGAGAGGAAGACCTGGAGGCCACGGCCGCCGATCTTCCCGACCGTCCGATTTCCCCTCACGCCAACCTCGTCACGCCCGCGGGTCTGGCGGCGATCGAGCGCGAACTGGCCTCGGCCCGCGCGGCCTACAGTGGGGCCCAGGCCCACGGCTCGATCGAGGCCGACCGCACGGCCATGGCCCGCGCGACGCGCGACCTGCGCTACTGGTCCGCCCGCCGCTCCAATGCCCAGCTGGTCGAGACCACGGCCGACGGCACGGTCCGCTTCGGCGGCTCGGTAACGATCGAGCGCGAGGACGGCCGCACCCAGACCTGGTCCATCGTCGGCGAGGACGAGGCCGACCCGGCAACGGGCTCCGTCAGCCATGTCTCCCCCCTCGCCCGCGCCCTCACCGGCAAGCGCGTCGGCGACGAAGCGGTGGTGGCGGGTCAGTCGGTCGAGGTGATGGCGGTGGACTGACCGGGGTCAGACCGCCTCGCCCCGCAGCAACCTCGGCAGATCGCCCGTCGCGCCGCCGGCCTCGCGCATGAAGGCGCGGCGCAGCGGCCCGATGCGGTTGACCGCCGCCATCCCGAGGTCCCGGGCCAGCCGGATCGGGGCGTGGTCGTTGGAGAACAGCCGCACGAAGCCGTCGAAACCGGCGGCCAGCGCTGCAGTGTCGAACCGGCGCCAGCGGGCGTACTGCTCCAGCACGCCGTCGGAACCGATGTCGAGCCCGAGCCGCATCGCCTCGATCAGCACCTCGGCCAGGGCGGCGGCGTCCTTCAGCCCCATGTTCAGCCCCTGGCCCGCCACCGGGTGGACCCCATGGGCCGCGTCGCCGATCAGGGCCGTACGCGGCGCGGTCAGGGCCTCGGCCAGGTCGAGCGCCAGCGGATAGACGAAGCGGGGCCCCTCCGGCATCGCGCCGTCGAGAAACTCGCCGAACCGCCGCATCAGGTGGGACTGAAAGGCCTTGTCCGAACAGTCCCGCAGGGCCTCGGCGGCGCGGGTGGTCTCGGTCCAGACCAGGCTCGCGCGCTGGTCGGTCAGGGGCAGGATGGCGAACGGACCCGAGGGCAGGAAATATTCGTGGGCCACGCCGCCGTGCGGCCGACCGAGCCGGACCGTGGCCACGACCCCGCTCTGGCCATAGGCCCAGCCGACCGTGCCGATGCCGGCCGCCTTGCGCACTGTTGATCCGCGCCCCTCGGCCCCGACGACCAGCGGGGCCCTCAGGACCGTGCCGTCCACCAGACCCACGCTCGCCCCGACCCCGTCGGTGGCGACCGAGGCGACTGACGCAGGGGCCCGCACCTCGATCCCCGCATCCTTGACGCCCTGCGCCAGGGCGGCGCGGATGTGGCGGTTCTCGACCATGTATCCGAGGGGTTCGCCCCCGTTTGCATCGCCGATCTCGGCCGCGTCGAACCGCAGATAGGCCGGCGACATCGCTTTCGACGCCGCGCCTGGCCGGCGTCCGTCGGTGACCAGGATATGATCCATCCGGCAGGCGTTCGGCCGCAGGGCCTCGCCGATCCCCAGCGCGTCCAGCATCCGGAAGGTCGAGAAGGCCACAGCCGTCGACCGCCCGTCGAAGGTCGGGGCCAACTGGGCGCTGAAAGGCTGGGGATCGATCAGCACGACCTTCAGCCCCCCTTGTGCGGCGGCCAGGGCAAAGGTCGCCCCGGCCATTCCGGCGCCGGCGATGATGACGTCATGGGTGAAGGGCGAGGCCATGGCCGCTTGTCGCGCCGCCGGGGCCCCGCGTCCAGTGGCGGGAGGTCGCAGCAGGGACCCGGCCGGCCAGCATTCACCTTCGCTTCACCCTTTCCGCACACCGGGCGTCAAGACGGCCGTGCCTAGTGTGCCGGTTGATATCGGAGGGCCAGAATGGCGCGCGCACAGTTTCAAAAGGGCCAGAAGGTCTGGGTCGAATGCGTCGGCGCATGGGCCAGTATCGAAAAGGTCCAGCCGGTCTGGGCCAAGGGTTTCGACGAACCGGTGCGGGTCACCTACGACATCGGCCTTGGGCGCGAGTTCATGGCCAATGAGCTGATGCTGCCGGTCGAGGACGAGGCGGGGTCCGACCTCGGCGACTGGCGACTGCTGCGGGCCAGGAACAAGTGGCAACAGGCGGACGACGTGCCGCATCACCCGGTGCCGGGCACCTATCCGGTCGTGGTCACCGATCCGGCCGACTGGGGCGGCTGGCGGGTGCCGGGGGCCGAATACGACCGCGATCCCGAGCGGATCGAGTTCCAGGCCCGGCTGATCGCCGCCGCGCCGCGCCTGATGGCCCTGGCCCAGACGCTGGTGGATAGCGTGTCCGAAAGCCCCGACGACGCCCCGCCCGAGACCCTGGCCCTGGCTCGCAGGGCCCGCGACGTGCTCAAGACCGTCACCGACGTGCTGGCCCCGCCGCCTGAACAGGCTGTGAGGCCCCGCGTCGCCGCCTGAAACGTCCAAAGGTTTGGTTAACGAAGCCTCGACAGGATTCCGCGACGCAGCCTAGATTCCAGGCTTGAGCGAATCGTGCGCGCCCGAAGGTCCGCATCGGCAGCCAACGCGTCTGGACGAACGGGGAGAAGGCCTTGCGGGGCACGGAGCGCCGCTATCAGGGAGCAGGCCGCCGGGCTTCGGACACCGGTGGCGGAACGCTGGCCGGATGGATCCGCGTCGGCGTCCTGACCCTGGCCCTGTGCGTCGCCGCCTATGTGCTTCTGGTCGCCCGCGAGACGGCGCGGCCCGAGCGTGAGCTGGAGACCTTGCGGGCCCGCGTCATCGCCGACGACGCCCGGCTGTTCGCCGCCGAACTGGACGCACGGCTTCGGGCGACCGATGCGGCGCTGAAGACCGGGGCCGATGCCCTTCGCGCCCGTCCGACCCGCCCACTGGACGCCGTCGAGGCGGCCCGGGCCCTGGCCCCTGAAACCGCCTTCGCCGTGATGTCCCCGACCGGCGAGACCCTGGCCGCCGCAGGAGCCCCGGCCCAGGCCTTCGCCCAGACCGTTTCGACTGCGGCATCGGCACCCGTCGCGATCGGTGTCGCGACGGACGGCAAGGCCCTGGTGCAGCGCTCGGCCGGGAGCGGCAACCGCATGGTCGCGCGGATTCCGCTGACGCCGCCGGCCGGGGTAGGGGGCGACGACGTCGTCTCCCTGTCGCTCGCCCTGCCGGGTGGCCAGGTCATTCCGGTTGTCGGGACCGATCATCCCGTCCTCGATGTCGCCACCCTGGCCGCCGCCACCGGATCGATGGATACGCGCAGCGCGAACGGCCCTGCCTTGCAGACTGTCTCGGCTCCGCTCGGGACCAGCGGCCTTCATGCCCTGGCCTCGCGCCGTGCCGGAGGGGCCACCAGCCTGCTGGGCGACGTCTGGGTCCTGGCCGCACCGATCGCCCTGGGCCTTCTGGTCGTGGTGTTGCTGTTGTTGCAGCGCTGGCGGCAGAAGCGCGCCGGTCGCGACTGGGCCGAGACCGAGCACCGGTTCCGCGTCGCGGTCGAGGCGGCGCGTTGCGGCGTCTGGGAGTGGGACCTCGATCTCGAGGAGGTGGTGATCTCCGACTATATGGCGACCCTGCTGGGCCTGCCCCAGGGCGGGGTGGTCGCGGCCGAAGATGTGTTCGCCCAGGTCCATCCCAAATATCGCGAGATCGTCCAGCACGCCCTGAGCCAGGCCGCCACCTTCGGTGCCTTCGAGACCACCTTTCCGGTCACCGGCCCCGACGGGACCGTGCGCTGGATCGACGCCCGGGGCCAGGCGCGCGGGGCCCGCACCGAGGAAGGTTTCGCGTCCATCCTGGGCGTCGCGCTCGACATCACCGAGGCCCGCCGCGCCAAGGCCCATGCCCAGGCCGCCGAGAGCCGGCTGCGCGACGGGATCGAGAGCGTGTCCGACGCCTTTGCCCTGTTCGATCGTCAGGGGCGGCTGATCCTGTGCAACCAGGCTTTCAAGGACGCCTTCGGCCTGCAGCCCGAGATGACCCGGCGCGGCGCGTCCAAGGACGAGTTGAACCGCATCGCAGCCCTGGCCATCAAATGCGAACACCCGGCCTCCAGCGACAGGGCCGGGGTGCATGAGGTCGAACTGCACGACGGCCGCTGGCTGCAGCTGTCGGAACGGTTTACCTCGGACGGCGGGGCCGTGGTCACCGCGACCGACCTGACCACCATCAAGCGCCAGGAGGCCGAGACCCAGCGCGCCGCCGCCTCCCTGCGCGCCACGGTCGACCAGCTCGAATCCAGTCAGGAAAAGCTCAGCCTGCTGGCCCGCAAATACGAGATCGCCATGACCCGGGCCGAGGCCGCGAACCAGGCAAAGTCCGAGTTCCTCGCGAATATGAGCCACGAACTGCGCACCCCGCTGAACGCCATCAACGGCTTCTCGGAGATCATGGCCGGCGAGATGTTCGGCCCCGTCGGCGACGCCCGCTACAAGGGCTATGCCGCCGATATCCTGAGGTCGGGCCAGCATCTGCTCAGCCTGATCAACGACATCCTCGACATGGCCAAGATCGAGGCCGGCAAGATGACCCTGCACTACGAGAAGGTGTCGCTGAAAGAGGTCTGCGAGGACGCGTTGAGGCTGATGCGCGGCAAGGCCGAGGAGGCGGGCCTGACCTTGGTGCTCGATGCGCCCGATGTGCAAGACATCGACGCCGACCAGCGCGGCATGAAGCAGGTGATGCTGAACCTGATCTCCAACGCCATCAAGTTCACGCCCGAGGGCGGGTCCGTCACCGTCTCGGTGCGCGAGATCGAACGCGGTCGCCAGAAGGTCTCGGTCGCCGACACCGGCATCGGCATCGCCGCCGAGGACCTCGGCCGTCTGGCTCGGCCTTTCGAACAGGTCGAGGGCCAGCATTCCAAGACCACCCAGGGCACCGGCCTGGGCCTGGCCCTCACCAAGTCCCTGATCGAGATGCACCACGGCCTGATGACCATGGACAGCGAGCCCGGCAGCGGCACGGTGGTCAGCTTCGACGTCCCCGTCCTGCGCCCCGCCGAGCTCACGATCGACCAGGCGCGCGCGGCGTAGGGGGGCGGACAAGCCGTCTCCTCCCCGTCGCGAAGCGATGGGGAGGTGGATCCGAGCTCTTGCGAGGAGACGGAGGGGGCGACTCGATTTCGGAAATCGGGGCTGCTGGACGCACCTCGATCGTTTCGAAAGTCCCCACTGGACAGACCCTGTCGCCCCCTCCGTCACGGCGCTGAAGAGGCGCCGTGCCACCTCCCCATCCGCCAAGCGGCGGACGGGGAGGAGAGACGTCACGCCCAGTATTGAGCCGCCCCCTCCTTACCGTTTCGCGAACGGGGAGGTGAACGTCCCCTTGCCTCCTCGACCCGCTGGAGCAAGCAGGGCATAGGATCACCCCATGGACACCCTCTCCGAACGCTGGGCGAAGCTCTTGCCCAACACCATCGTCGTCGGGCCCGACGACGCCCGCCCTCGACCGGCGGTGATCCTGTTCCACGGTTGCGGCGGGATGCGGCCGCATCTGCCGCTCTATGCGGCGGCGGCCAGGGCGGCCGGGTGGCGGGCCTTTATCGTCGACAGCTATGCGCCGCGCGGCTGGGGCCGGATGTTCGCCCTGTCCATGGTCTGTACCGGCGCGACCCTGAGGGGCCATGACCGGGGCGGCGATGTGCTGGCCGCGATCCAGGGCGTTTCGGCCCGCGCCGACGTCGATGCGAGCAAGATCGCGGTCGCGGGCTGGAGCCACGGCGGCTGGGGGATCATGGAACTGCTGGCCGCGCCCCGGACCCGGCCCGGCGAACTGGGCGTCGCCGACGCCGGATCGGCTTCGCTGGCGGGGGTCAAGGGGGCCTGGCTGGCCTATCCCTATGTGGGTTTCATGGCGACCGCCCGCACCCGGCCGTGGTTGCACAAGCCCCGCGCCGAGGTGGTCATCGCCCGCTCGGACCATCTGACCACGGTGCGCAACGCCGAACGCATCTTCACCGACCACCGCAAACAGGGTGCCCACATCGAGACCTGGATCGCCGAGGGCACCCACTCCTTCGACGAACCGACCGGCGCCATGCCCATGCGCCACGACCCCGCGCTGACCCAGGTGGCGGTCGGCCGGTTCGAGGCCTTCCTGCGGGGGCTCTAGGCCAGCAGGGTGTAGCTGATCGGGATGCGCACGGAAAAGCCGAGACTTTCGTAGAGGCGTATGGTCGTCGCAGCCTCTGCCCTGGCGTGAAGGAAGGCCTGATCGCCGTCGGCCAGGATGTCCGACACCACGATGCGCGACAGGGCCCCGGCCAGACCCTGGCCGCGATGGTCGGGGTGGACGCAGACGCCGCTGAGTTCGCTGAACCCCGGAACCCGCATCCGCCGCCCGGCCATGGCGACCAGTCGGCCGTCGCGCTTCACGCCGAAGAAGCCGCCGAGCGCATGGGTCCGCTCGCGGAATGGACCCGGCTGGGTCAGCGTGGCCAGGGCCAGCATTTCGGCCGCATCGGCCTCGCCCAGAGGTTCGGCGTCGATCGCGGATCCGCCACCCGCCGTCAGGGCGGAACAGACCATCTGAACGCAAGGATAGCCGCCCACGACCTCGGCCCCGTCGGGCAACACCCCGTCCATGGGCCCGCCCGCCCGCTCGACGATGCCCGAACCCGGATAGAGCCGCGCCAGCTCCGTCATGGCCGATCTGGCTTCGGGGCCGTCATCAGCCGCCGCCAGAAAGACGCCACAGGCCGGATCGAGACGCACCGCCCGCGCATCCCCGATCGCGAACGCCTTCATGCTCGATGTCAGGGCGTTCCACACCGGTCGATCGAGGGGATGATCCAGGGTCATGGGCGCAGAATGCCGGGGTCGAAAGACCGCGACCAGTCGTTGGCGAACTTCAGGTCCGAAAGGCGCTGACGACGAACCCAATCGCCGCTCCGGCGGGGTGATCGATGGTCGGACAGAGGGTTCATCACAAAGAGCACCAAGGATTCACGAACGACACCATGAAACCGAGCGGGCGGTGAACTCAGCGGCACCCCGGCGAAGGGCCGGCAAGCGGCGAAGCCGCCCTCATTGCGCAGGCCCGTCGTGTGTTGAACCGGCGATCTGGAAATCCCCGGGGCCTGGTCGTGTCCTTCGTGAATCCTTGGTGCTCTTTGTGATGAACCTTCCCAAGGCACGGCTCGACCCAGCTTACGAAGGCCCTAACGCCAGAAGCCCACGATGGACTTCACCTCGTCCACCACCGGGTCGGCGATGGCCGCCGCCCGCTCGGCGCCGTCCCTGAGGACGCGGTCGATCTCGGCGGGGTCGGCTATCAGGCGGCGCATCTGTTCGGTCACGGGCGCGAGCGAGGCGACGGCGAGGTCGGCCAGGCGGGGCTTGAAGGCGCCGAAGCCCTGGCCGGCGAACTCGGCGGTGACGGCGTCCTTCGTCTGATCCGACAGGGCGGCATAGATGGCGATCAGGTTCTTGACCTCGGGCCGGTCGTCCAGGGCCTCTCCGACGTCTGGCATCACCCCCATGTCGGTCTTGGACTTCCTGATCTTGCCGGCGATGGTGTCGGCGTCGTCGGTCAGGTTGATGCGGCTCTGGTCGGAAGGGTCCGACTTGCTCATCTTGGCTGCACCGTCGCGCAGGCTCATGACGCGCGGCGCGGGCCCCTGGGTCAGGGGTTCGGGCAGGGGGAAGAAGCCCGGCACGCCGAAGTCGGTGTTGAACTTGGCGGCGATGTCGCGGGTCAGTTCCAGATGCTGTTTCTGGTCCTCGCCGGTCGGCACCTCGGTCGCCTTGTACAGCAGGATGTCGGCCGCCTGGAGCACCGGATAGGTATAGAGGCCGACGCTCGACCGTTCCTTGTGCTTGCCCGACTTCTCCTTGAACTGGGTCATCCGGTCCAGCCAGCCGAGACGGGCGACGCAGTTGAGCACCCAGGCCAGCTCCGAATGGGCCCGCACCGCCGACTGGGGCCAGATGATCGACCGGGCCGGATCGAGGCCACTGGCCAGATAGGCGGCGGCGATCTCGCGCGTCTGGGCGGCCAGTTTGGCCGGGTCCTGCCAGACGGTGATGGCGTGCAGGTCGGCGACGAACAGGAAACAGGGTGCCCCGGCGTCCTGAAGTTCCGTGAACCGCTTCAGCGCACCCAGATAGTTGCCGAGGTGAAGCGCGCCCGAGGCCTGGATGCCAGAGAGAACGCGGCGCGGGCCGGTGTAGGCGGGAACGGCTGGGGGAGCAGCATCAGACATGGGGCGGCAGATGCCCTAGCGAGGCCGGAAGGGCAAGCGCCGCGCTTTGACGTCCGGTTCAGGCCGCCCGGCTGGCGGGCACGCGCACCGACCGGCTCAGCGAACAGGCGGCCGGCTCGGTCAGGGCCAGGGCCTCCCAGTCCAGATCGGGCCGGGGGGCGTGGGCGGCGGCGAGGATGGCGCGCAGTTCGGCGGCGGAGGCCACAGAGGCGATGGCGGCGCTGACGGGCGGCAGGCCCAGTGCAAAGGCCAGGGCCGCCTGCATCGGATCGACCCGCGCCTCGGCCAGCCGACGCCGCGTCCGCGACAGGGCCGCGCCATGTTCCGCCAGATGCTCGGGCAGATGCTCGCGCGCCGCGAACAGCAGGCCCCGCGCGAAGATCGACGAGATGTGGACGTCGACGCCCATCCCGGCCAGGTCGGAAATGACCCCTTCCGAGACCGGTCGCTGGTCCAGCAGGTTGCAGGGCATCTGGACGACGTCGGGCTGGAAGCGTCGCGCCAGCAGCGTCGGGCCGTCCTCCATGGTGGCGCAGAAGCCGATCCGCTTGAACAGGCCGCGATCCTTGAGCGCCCTCAACCGGTCCCACAGGGCCCGGCCGTCGGCCCCGGCCAGGTCGTGGGCGCTGGACACCAGGACGGCATCGCCGCGCGGCAGGCCCAGCCGCTCCAGCGAGCGCCGGGCGCGGGCCTCGACCCGGTCGACCCCCTCGGACAGAGGCACGGTGCGCACGGTGACGCGAAACGGGGAGGGGAAGGGCCAGGCCTGGCCCAGCAGGCGTTCGGTGTCGGCCTCGGGCCGGGTGGCGACGATGCCGACGCCTGCGTCCGCTCCCGTCGACAGCATCAGCCGCATCGCTTCCTCGCGCGCGCCGACGGGCGCAGGCGTCGCGCGCTCGGGTTCGGTCACCACGGCGAGGGCCAGCCGGGCGACGGGCGAAGAGGAAGGGTTCAGCAGCACAAGCCTACACTGCCCCATAAAGTTTAAGGGAGGCTGACCCGGAAGTTCCCAAGACCTTACCGGGATAGCAGCGTTGTGGGTATGTCCCTGCCGGGGGCGATGCGGCGTTATCCATGCTGCGCTGCGGGAACCGTGGCGCAGGAGTGGCGTTCAGGGCGCAAGACCTCTATTTACGGTCAAGCTGAAACCCGGAGCGCGCACCATGGCCACCACCAAGGCTCGAGAAGACATCAAGAACGACCTCAAGACCCTGAAGGACGACCTCAAGACCGGCGCCCGCGAGGAAACCGCCCGCCTCAAGGAAAGGGCCGCCGAAGCCAAGGCCCGGCTGACCGAAAAGGCCACCGAGAGCGAAGCCGTCCTGCGCGCCCGCGCCGAGGAAGTCCGCGAACAGGCCCGTGGCTATTACGACCAGGCCCGCGTGCGCGGCCGCGAATACTATGACGACGCCTCCGAGCGGTTCGACGAAGCCCAGCGCTACATCACCGAACGGGTCCAGGAACGCCCCGTGCAATCGACCGCCATCGCGCTCGGCGTCGGCGTCGTGCTGGGCCTGCTGCTCGCCGGTCGTCGCCGCTGATGCTGAAGGGCGTTGTCTCCAAGGTCGTCGCCGGCCTCGCGGCCGGCGCCAGCCTGTTCGTGGCGATCATCGCGCTGGGCGCCACCCTGTTCTTCGCGCTGGATCTGGTGCTCCCGGCCCTGGGCGCGGCGGCGATCACCTTCGCGGTGTTCGCCCTGCTGGCCGGGGTCATCGCGGTCGTCTTCCTGACCAAGGACGGCTTCGGCCATCCCGAGGAAGAGGAAGAGCCCGAGACCTTCGTCCAGAAAGCCGTCGGCATGATCCGCGAACGTCCCATCCTGGGTGCCGTCGGCGGTCTGGGTGCCCTGTTCCTGCTGCTGCGCAATCCGGCCCTGGCCGCCATCGCCGCCAGCATGATCACCGAAAAGCGGATGGAGAGCCGGGGCTACGGCCGCAAGCGTCGTCGCTAATAACGGCGGCCATGGAACGGTGAGTGAAACGCTGCGTTGAATCGTCGCGGTGCCGGGAGACGGCGGCGCCAAATGTTCGTCGCGTCTTTCATTCACCGATTACTTGGAGGCTTCCATGCTTCGCTGGGCCATCATCTTCTTCATCATCGCGCTCGTCGCGGCTGTTCTGGGCTTCGGCGGCATCGCCGGCATGTCCTTCGAGATCGCCAAGTTCGTGGCCATCATCGCCGTGATCCTGTTCGTGGTCTCGCTCGTCATGAACGGCATGCGCGGTCGCGGCACCCGAATCTAGCCATCGACCCATCCGACAAGAGGCCGTCGCCCACCCGGGCGGCGGCCTTTTCGCTGTCTCACAGCCCCCTCACAGCCACCGCGCCCTCGGCCCCTCGGCGCGCCCCAGCATCAGCTCGCTGATCGCCCAGACCAGCGCATCCGCCCGGTCCGGACTGCGCTCGCCCAGCCCTTCGGCCCCCAGCCCCAGCAGCTCCTCCTCCAGCGCCGCCAATCCGCCCGCGTGCGCCACCCGCCTCTGTTCGTACAAGGCCGCGACCGGCTCGGCCCGTGCCGCCTTGCCCAGCACCGCATGGAC
>NZ_JAEMRD010000221.1 GCF_016463485.1 Brevundimonas sp. | reverse complement strand
GCCCGAGGCGACCTGGGAGGCACCGGGGCTCAGCACCTTGTCGATGGCGAAGATCGAGCCGTTGGAGGCGTCGATGTCGGCCGTGGTGACCGTGGCGTCATCAACCTTGATCGCATCGCCGGTGCCGTCCAGCTGGACCTGGGTACGGGCAGCGGTTTCGACGCCGCCCTTGGTGCCCTCGATCTGGCTGGAAGTCACGTCGGCGACGACCACGTGATAAAGCAGCAACTGGCGCAGTTCCTGGGCGTTGGCCGGGTCCATCAGGCGCGTACGGTCGGCCTCGGGCAGTTGGGCGAACGCTGCGTCCGTCGGTGCGAAGATCGAGATGGCGGGCTGGGTCCGCAGGGTCTCGGTCAGCTGGGCGTTGTCCAGCGCGGCCAGCAGGGTCGAGAACTCGCCCTTGGCCTTCAGGGTGTCGATGATGTTGCCGGCGGTGGCGGGCGTCTCGGCAGAGTCAGTCTGGGTCGCGGCAGGAGCCGGCGTTTCCGCGGCGGCCGGGACGGTCGATTCCGACGTCGCGGGCATCTCAGCCGGGGTTTCCGGTGCGGTCGTCGTCGTGCTCTGGGCAAAGGCGGCCGGGGCGGCGAACAGGGCGATGGCGGCAGTAGCCGTCAGGAGGCGAGTGCGAAGCATGATGGGTATCCTTCTTGTAATCGTGGGGGGCCGTGAGCGTGAAGCTCACGGACGGTTACTCGACGTTACTCGGAGGACAGAACCCGGAAGCGCGACGGCAGTTCCATGACACAGCGATATTCTGAACAAGCTCTACCGTTAGCGGGGCTATTCAGAAGCTATACTGTGGCGAGGGTCACAGGGTTGCCCGGAAAGGGCCCCAAACGGCGGCTTTACAGCCGTTAATCGCCCAGGACGGTGCGGGTGACCCACCAGCCCGCGTGTCGGGATTGCATTGCGCGCGTGGCCACGTCCGCGTCCTGAGCTGCCTCAAACAGGGCGAAGACCGTGGCCCCCGAACCCGACATCCGCACCAGTCCGACGCCAGAGCAGACCGCGAGGTCAGCAAGAGCGTCGGTAATGGCGGGGGCGACGCCGAGGGCCGGGGCTTCCAGATCGTTGCGCTGTGCCGCGAGCCAGCGGATCACACCGATGGGCGTCGTGTCGGCGGGATCGGCCGGACGATCGGCCGCGCCGATGGGTGAGATGTCATAGGCGCGATAGACCGCACCGGTCGAACAGGCGACGCCCGGATTGACCAGGACGGCATGCAGGGGCGGCATCCATGCGGCATCGCTGAGCCGGTCGCCGATGCCCTCGGCCCAGGCGGTATGCGCCCGCAGACACATGGGCCCGTCCGCACCGATGACGGCGGCGACGGTTTCGAGGGCCGCATCGTCGATGTCGAGATCGAGCGCCGTCCGCGCCAGACGCAGCGCCGCGCCGGCGTCCGAGGAGCCTCCGCCCAGACCGGCCGCGATGGGCAACCGCTTGTCCAGCGTGACCTTCAGGGGCGGCTCACCCGTCCCCGTCGCCTCGCCCAGCGCCCGCAGCGCGCGCAGGATCAGATTGTCCCCCTCCCCGTCCAGCCCGGCGCCGAACGGGCCGGTGACGGCCAGCGACAGCCGGTCAGCGCGCTCGACCGTCACCCGGTCGCCCACATCGGCGAAGGCGACCAGGCTGGCCAGGGGATGATAGCCGTCGGCCCGGACCGGCCCGACATGCAGGCACAGGTTGACCTTGGCGGGGGCGAGCGCGGTGAGCACGGCCGACGTCAGAGGTCGCCGCCCCCGGTGGCCGGCCCGGACGCCGCTGCCGGCAGGCCGTCGGCGATCTTGGTCTCGACCTCGGCACGGCGCTCGGCGTCGGGATCCAGCGTCAGCACGCGGTTCCACTGCCAGCCCGCCTCGCGACGGCGGCCCACGCGCCAGTAGGCGTCGCCGAGGTGGTCGTTGATCTCGGCGTTGGCGGGTTCTTTCGACACGGCTTCTTCGAGCGTCTGGACGGCGGTCTCGAACTGGCCCTGACGGAACTGGGCCCAGCCGAGCGAGTCCTGGATATTGCCGTCCTCGGGATCGGCGGCGTGGGCGCGGGCGATCAGGGCGGCCCCCTCCTCCACCCTGGTGCCGTTGTCGACCCAGAGATAGCCGAGGTAGTTGAGGAACGCCGGCTGGTCCGGCTGATCGGCCAGGGCGGCCTGAAGCTCGGCCTCGGCCTCGGCGACGCGACCGGCACCCTCGAGGGCCGCGCCGCGCAGGAACCGCACCTCACCGGCCGGATCGGCGGCGCCCAGGACGGGGCCGGTCAACAGGGCCAGGGCCTCGTCGTTGCGCTTGAGCTCGACCAGCTGGGCGGCCAGGGCGAAGGCGACCTCGGGGCTTTCGGGGGCGGCGGCGAAGGCCCTCTGGAACTCCACCAGCGCGTCCTCAGGCCGTTCGTCCTTGCCGAAGCTCTGGCCCATCAGGACGCGCGCAACGGCGTATTCGGCGCGGCTGGAAGGGGCGACCTCGGCCAGCACATTGCGCGCTGCGGCGTCCAGACCGGCCTGCGTCAGGTAACGGGCGAGCTGAAGGCGGACACCGTCGTCGGGCTCCACATTCAGGGCCAGCCGGGTGTAGACGGCGGCGAACTCATTGGCCCCGCCCTGGGACGCATAGGCCGAGGCCAGCAGCAGGCCGCGCACCACGCCCTGGCGATCGGTGGGCAGACGGGGGGCGCGGCCGCCGCTCCCGGCGCGGGCGCGGGCGGCGATCAGGGTCGGATTGGTCGGCTGCATGGCCAGGGCGGCATCATAGACGGCGACCGCCTCGTCGCGACGGCGGCGGCGTTCCAGGAACTCGCCATAGCCCAGGACGATAGCCGGCTGGGCGCCCGGAGCGCCGGCGACGGCCTTGTAGGCCACGTCGGCCTCGTCGTTGCGGCGGCGGCGCTCCAGCAACTGGGCGCGCTGGAACAGCATCAGCTGGCTGAGGGAATCGGTGGCACCCGGCGACGGGGACAGCAGGGCGAGGTCCCAGTCCCCGGCCGAGGCGGCGATCCAGGGCTGGACCAGCAGGGCCGCGACCGCATGGGGAGGGCGGATCGGCGAGGCCTTGATGCTGGCGATGGCGGCGCGCGCATTGCCGTGGACGAAGCCCTGCACCGCCGCGACCAGCCGCCCGGCCTCGCCCAGCACCGCCGGGACGCCGGGCCCGCTGGGGGCCGCGACGGCCGCGTCGTCGAGATCGCCCGACAACAGGGCGGCGGTGAAGGCCTGTTCGCGGATCAGGGGCTGTTCCGGCGTCAGGGCCAGGACCTCGGACAGATAGGCCGCGCCCTGGACGTTGGCCCCCGCCTGATCCTCGGCCGACCGGCCGGCCAGATAGCGACCCGCCAGATACAGGCCATAGGCGGTGCGCCCCTCGCGGTCGCGCGGCGCAGGAGCCCAGAC
>NZ_JAEMRD010000093.1 GCF_016463485.1 Brevundimonas sp. | reverse complement strand
GCCTTGCCCTTCCCACCCGGTCTCCGCTTCGCTCCGACCACCCTCCCCCGAGGGGGAGGGAAAGATCTCACCTCAGGTCTTCCAGAAATCCCCGCATCGCGTCCCCCAGCGCCTTGGGCCGTCGCGTCTCCCGATCCACATAGACGTGGACGAAAAACCCCACCGCCGCCGGCTCGTCCTCGTCGCCCCGGAACAGGCCGATCTCGTAGCGGACGCTGGAGGTGCCCAGCTTGGCCACCCGGACCCCCGCCGTGATCGCGTCGGGAAAGGCGGTCGAGGCGAAGTAGCGGCAGCCGGTCTCGACGACGAGGCCGATACTGTCGCCTCCACCGTGGATGTCGAGCAGCCCCTCGGCGATCAGCATCCGGTTCACCGCCGTGTCGAACCAGGCGTAGTAGATGACGTTGTTGACGTGGCCATAGACGTCGTTGTCCGACCACCGCGTCTCGATCGGCTCGAAGCGGCGATAGTCGGCGCGGCGTGTGCGTTCCAGCGTCATGGCGGGCTCCGTGGGTGCGCGGCCACGCTAGCGGCGAAAGGGGTCAGACGTCACCTGGCCCCGCGAAACGCAGAGTTTATGCGCGTGTCGGCAGCCGTACAGACCGGTGACCCTGCATTTTTCCTCTTGGAAACAGCCATTTGCGGGGTCTAGTCTCGCCGCCAGTAATTTCCATTTCCGTTCGCTCCGAGTGAGTCCATGCCCAGCCGCCTCGAACGCCTCGTCTACGAAAGCCGCGCCACGGGTTCGACGGGGTCGTTGCTCAACCTGGCGACCATCCTGGCGGAATCGCAGCGCAACAATGACCGGGACGGCCTGACCGGTGCCCTGGCGGCCCACGAGGAAAGATATGTCCAGGTCGTCGAGGGTCAGGGCGAGAGGCTCGACGCCCTGCTGCGTCGGCTCGAAAGCGATCCCCGCCATCGCGATCTGAAGCTGCTGGACCGCTACCCGATCGAAGCCCGCACCTTCGCCGGATGGAGCATGGCCAGTCCCCGGATCGAGCCTGCGACCGGCCGGGCCCTGACCGACCTCATGTCCGAGAACGCGCCGTCGGCGGCCCGGGTCGTCGAACTGCTGCGCGACGCGCTGACGGCCAAGGGCAGCGCCTGAAAGGGCATCGGTGGGCAGCGCCGGAACATCGCAGGAAAACATTCCTTTCAATCCCTTGTGCGAGATCAGGATCGTCACCACGTCCATCGAACGGTCTTTGAAACGTTCAGCTGTGACGCCCTTCGCGCCGATGAAATCGCGGACCGGCCGGCGGGGCGCGCAGACCGCTCGACGGGTCGCGCGAGCCCGACGTGTCGCCAGAGACGCTGGCGGTTTGGCGGTTTGGCGGTCGGTTTTCAACCGCCACCGCCAAGGTCCGTCGAGTCATCGACCCGCCCGTCGCGATCCCTTGGGACGCACCCGCGATCGCTTCGCGCCACAGAGAAGGTGGCGGTTTGGCGCTTTGGCGGTTGGTTTTCGCCGCCACCGCCAGGGCCGAGGAGTCATCAAGCCGTCCGCTGCAATCCATTTGGACGCACCCGAAATCTCTTCGCGACCTGATCCTCAGGGGCTAAGCAGAGGGCCCCGATCCGGAGCGTCCCCCATGCATCTCGCCCGCTTTCCCCGCGTCCGCCTGGCCCACCTGCCGACCCCGCTGGAGCCCCTGCCGCGCCTGTCCGAGGCCTTGGGCGTCGAGCTGTGGATCAAGCGGGACGACTGCACCGGACTGGCCGGCGGCGGCAACAAGACGAGGAAGCTCGAGTTTCTGCTGGGCCAGGCCATGGTCGAGGGTGCCGACACCCTGGTGACCCAGGGCGCGGTCCAGTCCAACCACGTGCGCCAGACGGCCGCCGCCGCCGCCGCCCACGGCCTGAACTGCGAGATCATCCTCGAAGAGCGGACCGGCTCCAGGGCCGAGGACTATGTCTGGAACGGCAACGTCCTGATGGACCGCCTGTTCGGCGCGACGATCCGGCGCGTGCCGGGCGGATCGGACATGGTCGCCGAGCTCGAGACCACGGCCGCCGACGTCAGGAGGCGCGGCGGCAAGCCCTATGTGATCCCCGGCGGCGGATCGAACGCCATCGGCGCCCTGGGCTATGTCGATTGCGCGCGCGAGATCGTGGTCCAGGCCGATGAACTGGACATGCCGATCGACCGGATCGTGACCGCGACCGGCAGTGCCGGAACCCACGCCGGACTGGTCGCCGGTCTGGCCGTCATGGGGGCCGACATCCCGGTGCTGGGCATCGGCGTCCGTGCGCCGAAGGAAAAGCAGGAGGCGAACGTCCTCAAGCTGGCGCGCGACACCGCCGCACTGCTGGGCCGACCGGACGCGGTGACCGATGACATGGTCGTCGCCGACTGCGACTATGTCGGCGAGGGCTACGGCCTGGTCGATCAGGCGGTGATCGACGCCCTGGTGCTGGCGGCGCGGACCGACGCCATCGTGCTGGACCCCGTCTATACCGGCAAGGCGATGAAGGGTCTGATCGCCCTGGCCCGCGCCGGCCGGTTCGAGAACGAGACCGTCGTCTTCCTGCACACCGGCGGGGCGCAAGGGTTGTTCGGCTATGGCTCCGAGATCGGGCCGCAACTGTGAAAGTCCTCGGCGTTCTGGGCGGCATGGGTCCGGCGGCGACCGTGGCCTTCCTGGCCCAGGTCCAGGCCCTGACACCGGCTCAGGGCGATGCCGACCACATTCGCGTCCTCATGGACATGAACCCCCAGGTGCCCGACCGAAACACCCGGCCGGGCGAGGCCGAGGCGGAACTGGCGGCCATGGCTCTGCGTCTCAAGGCGGCCGGTGCCGATATCCTGGCCATGCCTTGCAACACCGCCCATGCCCAGAAGGCGGGCATAGAAGCCGCCGGCCTGCCCTTCATCGACATGATCGTCGAAACGGTGGCGGTCGCGAGCGCGACCGGGGCGACGCGGATCGGCATCCTCGCGACGCCGGGTGGCGAGGCCCTCTATCGACAGGCCCTCACCGACGCGGGTCTGGAGCCCGTGCTGATGCAGGGCGAGGCGCGGACCGGCTTCATGGACTGTGTCTATGCCGTGAAGCGCGGCGATGTGGGCACCGCCCAGCGCGCGGCCATGCAGGCACTGGCCCGTGGACTGATCGACCAGGGCGCCGGGTCGGTGATTGCGGGGTGTACGGAGGTTCCGCTGCTGCTGGCGCAGGCCGATGTGTCTGTTCCGCTTGTCGATTCCGCCGAGATACTGGCCAGGGTCTGTGTGGATCACTGCTTGAGCTGAGTGTGGCGATACTCCGGGAACGGAATGACTGTATTCGCCCCGTCTTGTGAGAACAATTCGCAATACAAAACAGTAAAAAACCTGACGCAACTTTCTCAAAGAGTCTGGTTACGTGTGGCCGCCTGACATCCAGGGGGAGACCACCATGACCGAGCTGAAGCGCGCCGGAACCCACGACGACGGCGACATCTGCGTCAATTTCTCGTCCAATCCGCACATCGACGACATCATCCACGCCCGGAACTCGCGCCGTCAGATCCTGGGCGGCATGGCGGCGGTGGCCGGCCTGTTCGGTCTGTCGGCCTGCGACAGCGACGGCGGCGAGCCTCAGTCGAACGTCACTGTGTCGGCCGGGGCCGCGGCGACGACCACGACGGGCAAGAACGTCAGCCTGATGGGTACGGCGACCAATGCCACCAGCGTCCAGTGGGTTCAGGTCTCAGGCCCCACGGTCACCCTGACCAACCCGAACACGAACAACGCCAGCTTCATCGCACCGGCCGTGGCCACCTCGACCCCGCTGGTCTTCGCCTTCACCTCGCCCGGCAACAACAATCAGCTGGCCATCGCCAGCACCACCGTCACGGTCAATCCGGCGACCCTGGACTTCACGGCCGTTCCCAAGCTTCTGAACGACGTGGTCACGGTGCCGGCCGGCTATACGGTCTCGGTCCTGTACGCGCTCGGCGATCCGATTGCGTCGGGTGTCCCGGCCTTCGGCAACCAGGGCAATGACACCAACTTCGCCCAGCGCGCGGGCGACCACCACGACGGGATGTATTTCTTCGGCCTGAGCGCCGCCGGAACGCGTGATGACAGCGCCAACGGCCGCGGCATCCTGTGCGTCAACCACGAGAACGTCACCGAGCAATACCTGCACGCCGGTGGAACCCTGACCGTCGTCGGCGGTGCCCGGACCAGCCAGGTCGAGGTGGATCGCGAGATCGAATGCCACGGCGTCGGCATCATCGAGGTGTCGCGCAGCACCGCCGGCGCCTGGTCCTACAACCAGGCCTCGACCTTCAACCGTCGCATCACGCCCAACACCCCGATGGTGTTCAACGGACCTGTGCGCGGGTCGGCCCAGCTTCGGACCCTGTTCTCGCCCACGGGCGTGGCGGGGCGCGGCACCGTCAACAACTGCGCCAACGGCTATTCGCCCTGGGGCACCTATCTGACCTGTGAAGAGAACTGGGCCGGCTACTTCAACCGCGCGACCGGCGACAACGCCGCCCGCCCGGCCAAGGTCGGCCAGGCCTTCACCCGCTACGGCGTCGCGGGCGGCCCGGTCGCCGGCCTGAACTGGGGCACGCTGGTGGTCTCGGACCCGGCCGAGACCAAATACCGCAAGTGGAACGCTTCGGCGATCGCCGGCCAGCCGGCCGACGGCACGGGCGACTTCCGCAACGAGCCGAACCAGTACGGCTGGATTGTCGAGATCGACCCCTATGACCCGGCCTCGACGCCGCGCAAGCGCACGGCGCTCGGCCGTATGGCCCACGAAGGCGCCTGGCCCGCCAACTTCGTCGCCGGTCGCCCGCCCGTCTATTACATGGGCGACGACTCGCGCGGCGAGTATTTCTACAAGTTCGTGTCGGCCACGCCCTGGGATGCGGCCGATGCTCTGCGCACGGATCGTCTGGCTGTGGGCGACAAGTATCTGGACAACGGCACCCTATATGTCGCCCGCTTCGACGCCACGGGCCAGGGTGTCTGGATCCCGCTGGTGTTCGGCACGGGCGTCCTGACCGCCGCCAACACCCTGTACAGCTTCGAGAACCAGGCCGACGTCCTGATCAACGCGCGCCTGGCCGGCGATGCGGTCGGCGCCACCAAGATGGATCGTCCGGAATGGTGCAGCGTCAACCCGGCGAACGGCGAAGTCTATCTGACCCTGACCAACGGCAACGCCACATCGCGCCCGCTGGCTGGAACGGACGCCGCCAACCCGCGCCACTACAATGATCCCCGCACCAACGGGACCAACCAGATCGGCAACCCCAACGGCCATATCATCCGGCTGCGCGAGACCGGCGACAATCCGATCGCCCTGACCTTCCAGTGGGACATCTATCTGTTCGGGGCCGGGTCCGACCTGAACGCCAACATCAACCTGTCGGGCCTGGACGCCACCAACGACTTCGCCAGCCCGGACGGCCTGTGGTTCGGCCGGCCGACCAATCCGTCGGGCCAGATCAATCCCCTGCTGTGGATCCAGACGGACGACGGCTCCTTCACCGACCAGACCAACAACCAGATGCTGCTGGCCCTGCCGGGACGTGTCGGCGACGGAGCGGCGCGGACCATCACCAACACCGACGTGGGCGGCGCCACCCGTCAGCAGGCGACGTTCGTCGGCAAGACCCCCGGTCTGACGCTGAAGCGGTTTCTGGTCGGCCCGCGCAACGCCGAGATCACCGGGATCGACTCGACGCCTGACGGCCGCACGGTGTTCGTCAACATCCAGCACCCCGGCGAGGGCGGCCCCACGGCGACCCCGTCGTCCAACTGGCCGACCAGCCAGTCGGGTGCCGGCAACAATGCCCGTCCGCGCTCGGCCACCATCGTGATCACCAAGAACGACGGCGGCGTGGTCGGCCTCTAACGGGCGCGGCATCGCGAGACTTTGTGGAGGGCGCGCCGGCGACGGCGCGCCCTTTCGCTTGTGGTCAGGCCCTCATCGTTCCGCCGCCTCAAGCCGCTCGTTCATCATCACCGGCGCGCCATAGCCAAGCCCTTCCAGCCGGGGGCCTTGCGTCGCCGCATCGCCGACGACGACATAGATCATGCGGTCAGTGTCGATATAGCGGTCTGCCAGGGTCCTGATCTGGTCGATCGTCATACCGTCGATCACGGCGGCCTCGCGGGTCAGATAGTCGGCGGGAAGGCCGATCTCTCCGACGTTGGCCAGAACGCCCAGCTTGGCCCCGGCCGTCTCGAACGCACGGGCCCGGCTGCGGCTCATGGCGGCGCGGGTGACGTCCAGGTCCTCGGCCGTGAAGGTGCCGCCATAGTCGCGCATGATGTCACGGGCCAGGGTCGAGGCCTCCAGCGTCACATTGGACCGGACCGGGCTGGACAGGGTGAACTCCCCGAACCGCTCGCCTCCGGCAAAGCCCGATCGGACGCCGTAGGTATAGCCCTGACCTTCGCGCAATTGTTGCGTCAGGCGCGAGGCGAAGCCGCCGCCACCCAGCCGGAAATTCATCACCGAGGCCGGATAATAGTCCGCATCGCCACGTCGCAACGCGGGCCCGCCGAACACCAGCACCGACTGTTTCGCGCCCGGCACGTCGTAGACATAGACCCTCGACGTCTCAGGGGTCGCGGGTGTCGGCCAGGTCGGGACCGCCACGTCGCGCGCGGCCCAGTCGCGGCCGAGCCCGGCGACTGCCTGCGTCACCGCCGTCTGGTCCAGCGGGGAGACGATGCGGAAATGGGCCAGGCCGGGGGCCAGGTTGGTGGCGTGGAAGGCTTTCAGGTCGTCCATGGTCAGGGCCGCGACCGAGGCCTCGGTGCCCAGGGCACTGGTCGCCAGAATATGGCCGGGCCCGTATTCGACCAGGTCGAAGACCCGGCCTGCGATGGCATTGGGCTGGGACCTCTGGTCTTGGATGTCGGACAGGGCGGCGGCCTTGGCCAGTTCCAGTTCGGTTGGATCCCAGCGCGGATGCAGCAGCATCTCCTCGACCAGGGCCAGGGTCGGCGCCAGATTGCGATCCAGCGTCCGTCCAGAGATCGAGAACCGCTCGTCGCCCGCCGACACCGCGACGGTGGCGCCCAGCGCCTTGAACGCATTCTCCAACTCGGCCGGGGTCTTCGTCGCCGTGCCGCGATCGAACATCCGCGCCAGCAGGGAGGCGGCACCCGGGGTCTTCGGATCGTCGAACAGACGCCCGCCCTCGATCGACAGTTCGAAGGTGGCGAGCGGAACCTCGGTCGAGACGATGCCCGACACGTTCAGGCCGTTGGCCATGGCGGCGGTCCATAGGGCCGGCGGGGTCAGGACCGGCGCCGGCCCGGACGCGGGCTCGACCGTGCGGTCGAAGCTGGAGGCCGTGCGCTCATAGGGTTTGTCGTCGGCGCGCTGGTTCACGTCCGGTTCGGCCCCCGCGACGATCGCCTCTTCCGCCACGACCGCAATCTCTGACCCCTCGAGCGCCAGCTCCGGCTTGCCCTTGGGCACGAAGGAGGTCGCGATATGGGCCTTGCCGGCGACGTACCGGCGATAGACCCGCATGACGTCCGCCGGCGTCACGGCGCGAATGGCGGCCAGGTCGGCATCGGCCGACCCCCCGGCCTGGTCGTAGAAGGCCAGGGTCTGGGCCTTGGAAAGGACGCTGTCGAGCTGGCCAAAGAAGCCGGCCTCCATCATCGTCTTGATGCGGGCGACGGTGGGGACATCGGCGCCTTGCGCCTCGAACCGGGCGAAGCCCTCGTCCAGCGCGGACTGCACGGTGTCCAGATCGACGCCATCGAAGGCGCGGACCGACAGCTGTATGTTTCCGGCGATCAGGTCGTTCCCGGAATAGGCGCTGACCTCCGACGTCAGCTTCCGGTCATCGATGAGAACCTGATTGAGCGGCGCATCCTTGCCGTCGGTCAGGACCCGGAACAGGACGTCCAGCGCGGCGACGTCGGGGTTTCCGCGTTCGACCCCGGGCCAGGACAGCGTCAGCTCGGGAAGCTGGGCGAAATTGTCCTCGTGCATCAGCCGGCGCGTCTGGCTCAGGACGGCCGGGCGTGGCGTCGGCCGCGCGACGCTCTGGCCGCGCGCGATCTCGCCGAAATATTTCTGCACCCAGACCCGGGCCTGAGCCGGATCGAAGTCGCCCGAGATCACCAGGGCGGCGTTGTCGGGCGTGTACCACTGTCGATAGAAGGCCTTCACGTCGTCCAGGGTCGCGGCGTTCAGGTCCGCCATCGATCCGATCACCGGCCAGCTGTAGGGGTGATCCGCCGGGTACAGGGCCGCAGCGGTCACCGGCCAGGTGAAGCCATAGGGCTGGTTGTCATAGGACTGCCGCTTCTCGTTCTTCACCACCTCCTTTTCCTTGGTCAGGACGGCGTCGGTGACGGTGTTGATGAAATAGCCCAGCTTGTCCGCCTCGGCCCAGATCATCTTCTCCAGCGCGTCGTTGGGCACGGTCTGGAGGTAGACGGTGATGTCGTTCGAAGTGAATCCATTCGCACCCGACCCGCCGATCCGCGCGGTCATCTTGTCCAGACCGCCCGGGCCGAGGTTCTCGGAATCCAGAAAGAACAGATGCTCGAACATATGGGCGAACCCGGTCCGCCCTGGCGTTTCGCGCGCCGAACCGACATGGGCAGCCAGGGCCACCGCCACCACCGGATCGGACCGGTCGATGTTGAAGATCACGGTCAGCCCGTTGTCGAGCTGCCAGGTCTCCTGCGGGATCAGTGTCCCGGTCTCGGCGGCGGGCGCAGCGGCGACGGCCGGTGCGGGCTCCGACGCCTGGGCGGCTCCGGCTCCGATGCCGGACAGGAGCGCGGTCGCGGCGACCGAGGCGAACAGGGTGCGGGCGGTCGAACGGGCAATCATCAGCGAAACTCCTGAGGGTTGTGACGACGTTAGAGGGGTTGTGTGGCCTCGGTAAAGCCGGTGTCGGGTTACAGTCCTGTCATGGCGCGACTTGCCCGCGTGGGGCCCGCTCGCCTATCGAGGGGAATGACGCGACAGGCCCTCATCATCGATTGCGACCCCGGCGTGGACGATGCGGTGGCCCTGATGCTGGCCTTCGCCTCGCACGAGCTGGAGCTGCTGGCGATCACGACGGTGGGCGGTAACGCGGGGGTCGAGAAGACCGCGCGCAATGCCCGGATGATGCGCCAGATCGCGGGGCGTGGCGACGTGCCGGTCCATGCCGGGGCAGCGCAACCCCTGGTGCGCGATCCGATCGACGCGGGCGAGTTCCATGGGCCGGAGGGGCTGGGGCATCTGGCACCGTTCGAGCCGGAGGTCCCCCTGGCCGAGGGACACGCCGCCGACGCCATCGTCGATCTGGTCATGGCCCGGCCGCAGGGTTCGGTCGCCCTGGCGGTCATGGGGCCGATGACCAACCTGGCGCTTGCCCTCCGCCGGGCCCCGCATCTGGCCGAACGGCTGGGGCCGGTGGTGGTCATGGGCGGGGCGCGCAGCGAGGGCGGCAACATCACTCCCTCGGCCGAATACAATATCTGGGCCGACCCGGACGCGGCGGCGGAGGTGTTCGCCAGTGGATGCCGGATTACGGTGCTGGGTCTGGACGCCACCCATCAGGTGAGGGCGACCGAGGACCGGATCGCCCGGATCGAGGCCATCCGCACGCCGTCGTCAGATGCGGCGGCGGCCATGCTGAATTTCTCCCGGACGGTCGAGCGCACCATCGTCGGCTGGGATGCGGCACCCCTGCACGATCCCTGCACGATCGCCTGGCTGCTGCGGCCCAAACTGTTCGAGCTCAGGCCTTGCCGGATCGACGTCGAGACGACCTCGGACCTGACGCGGGGCCATACGGCGGTCGAGTTCCGCGTCGATCCGGAAACGGCCCGGCACCATTGGGCCGTGTCGGCGGACGGGGAGGGGGTCTTCGACATCATCGCCACAACGCTGGAGGCGGCGCGATGAACATCACCGTCGTCGGCTCGATCAACCTCGACCTCGTCGCCTCGGCGCCGTCCCTGCCGGCGGCCGGAGAGACGGTGACGGGTGCGACCCTCGCGCGTCATCCCGGGGGCAAGGGTGCCAACCAGGCCCTGGCGGCCGAGAAGCTGGGGGCCGAGGTCTGTCTGATCGGGCGGGTCGGCGACGACGCCATGTCGGGCGAGGCCCTGGCCCTGCTCGAGGATTTCGGGGTCGACCTGTCGGGCGTCGAGACCGATCTGGCCGCCCCCACCGGCGTCGCCCTCATCGCCGTCGATCCGTCCGGGGAGAACCAGATCGTCGTCGCGGCGGGGGCCAACCACCTGGTCACCCCCGAACAGCTGCCGGCGCGGATCGAGACGGCCCTGATCGTCCAGCTGGAGCTGCCGATCGCCACGGTCGAGGCGGCAGTCGGGCGGGCCACGGGCTTCGTCTGCGCCAATCTGGCCCCCGCCGCCCCGGTGTCCGAGCAACTGCTGCGCCGGGCCGACCTGATCGTCGTCAATGAGGTCGAGGCCGCCTTTTATGGCGAGATCCTGCACCACGGCGGCGGCCGGGTGGTGGTGACGCAGGGGGCGCGAGGGGCCGAGATGTACCACCGCGGCGTCAAGGTCGCCTGGGCCACCCCGCCCGCGATCGTGGCCGTCGATGCGACAGGGGCGGGCGACGCCTTCGTCGGCGCGATCACCGTGGCCCTGCTGGAGGGGATGGAGCCGTCTGACGCCCTGCGCTTCGCCTGTGCGGCCGGTGCGGTCGCGGCCACCCGCGCCGGAGCCCAGCCGTCGCTTCCGACCCGCGCCGAGGTCGAGGCCCTGCTGGCCGTGTGAATCCTCAGTGCGCCTCGGGCGGCCGCGCAGCCGGATCCAGGTATTCGCTCTCCGAATGGGCGTCGGCCGACAGCACGAACCGGCGGTCGCAGTATCCGCACTCGACGAAATCGTCCTCGCCCATGTCCAGATAGACCAGCGGATGGCCGAGCGTTGCCCCGGTGTGTCCGTTGCCGCCGTCACAGGCGACGCGCTTGGAGCTGACGACCACTTCTTCGGGCGGGGCGATGACGGAGGTGGCGGACTGGACCATTTTCGACGCGTGACCTTGGCGGGACGGGGAGGTGCGCATAACTAGGGCCCCGGCCCCGCCTGCGTCAAACCCGGCCTCACCGGCCCGCCCCGAAAGACTGCATGACCGTATCCGAAGCCCTCCCCGTCAACGCCATCGAGGTGCACGGGCTGGAAAAGACCTACGCCGGCACCAAGAAGTCGCCGCCCAAGACGGCGCTGCGCGGCGTCGACCTGGTCATCCCGCGCGGCTCGATGTTCGGCCTGCTGGGCCCCAACGGCGCCGGCAAGTCGACCCTGATCAACATCCTGGCCGGGATCGTCAACAAGACCGGTGGCACGGCTGCGATCTGGGGTCGCGACATCGATCAGCGTCCGCGCGATGCGCGCGCGGCGCTCGGCGTCGTGCCGCAGGAGATCGTCTCCGACGTCTTCTTCACCCCGCGTGAATCGCTTGAGGTCCAGGCGGGCTTCTATGGCGTGCCGGCCTCCGAGCGCCGCTCCGACGAACTGCTGGCCGCGCTGGGCCTGTCGGACAAGGCCCACGCCTATGTCCGCGCCCTGTCCGGCGGCATGAAGCGCCGGCTGATGGTGGCCAAGGCCCTGGTCCACAATCCGCCCGTGCTGATCCTGGACGAGCCCACGGCCGGGGTGGATGTCGAGCTGCGTCGCCAGCTGTGGGACTATGTCCGGCGCATCAACGCCGAGGGCGTGACCATTCTGCTGACCACCCACTATCTCGAAGAAGCCCAGGCGCTTTGCGACACCATCGCCATCATGAACCGGGGCGAGGTCGTGGCCTGCGAGCCGACGCCGGTCCTGCTGCGCCGGCTGGATACGAGGAACGTCATCGTCACCCCCGAGGGTGAGCTGTCTGGCCTGCCGACCGTGCCGGGCTTCGACGTCGTCGCCCGCCCGAACGGCGCGTTCTCGATCAGCTACAAGAAGGGCCAGTCCTCGGTCGAACAGGTGCTGGCCGCCGTGCGGGCCGCCGGCGTCACCATCGCCGACATCACCACCGAGGATCCGGACCTGGAAGACGTCTTCCTGGCCCTGACCTATGGCGACGCCAGCCGCGTCAGCCCCACCAAGGACTGACGCGGAACCGGCTATTTCTTGAGGAAGCCGCCGATCATGTCGCCCAGACCGCCCGGCAGCTGATCCAGCAGGCCACCCGCCTCGGCGGCATTGCCGTTGGGCGTCAGCCGGTCGATGGCCTCGGGCAGAAGTCCGGCCAGGGTCTGGCTGGCCTGTTCGGGCGATACGCCCAGCTTCCTGGCGAAGTCGGCAATGGGGCCTTGGCCGATGACCGACTGGATCTGTTCGGGCGTGACGCTGATGTTGCCGCCCGTGCCGATCCACGACGCCGCGACGTCGCCCAGACCCTTCTGGCCGAACTTTTCGGCGATCCCGGCGACCCCGCCCTGTTGCTTGAGGAGGTCGGCGATCCCGCCGCCCGCCTGTTCGCCCAGTCCGCCCAGGACGCTGTCCCGAATACCCATCATCATGCTCCGCAGAAGGTCAGGGCCGCGACCCTAGCCCGATACTGTGACGCTTGAAACGCAGAAAGGCCCGCCGTCTGGCGGGCCTTTCCATCCTCGAACCGGGTCGAAGATCAGTTCTTGGCGGTCTCGGCACCCTGGGTCACGGCCGAACCGGCAGCGGAGACGTCGCGGCCGACGCCGGACACGGTGTTGCAGGCCGAAACGGCCAGAGCGGCAGCGACGATGGTGAGGGCGATGATCTTGCGCATGGGGAGAACTCCTGAATGGTGACGCTTCCACAACGGCGAGCTTGGCCGCAGGTTCCATCGCCAAGCCGTCCGGTCCTCTGCTAGTCCTGCATCATGTCCGAGAAACCACACGTCATGCCCCCCGTCACCACCGCCCGCCGCCTGGTCGAAACCCTCGTCATGAACGGCATCGACCGCGTCTTCTGCGTGCCCGGCGAAAGCTATCTCGCGGTCCTCGACGCCCTGGCCGACGTCACCGACCGCATCCAGGTCATCACCTGCCGGCACGAGGCCGGTGCCGCCAACATGGCCGAGGCCTATGGCAAGCTGACCGGTCGCCCCGGCGTCTGCATGGTCACGCGTGGGCCGGGTGCCACCCATGCCTCGATCGGTGTCCATACGGCGCATCAGGATTCGACGCCGATGATCCTGTTCGTGGGCCAGATCGCCATCTCCGATCGCGGCCGCGGCGCCTTTCAGGAGGTCGATTATCGCGAGGTGTTCGGCGGCCTGGCCAAATGGGCGACCGAGCTGGAGACCGGCACGCGCACGGTCGAGGTCGTCGAACGCGCCTTCGCCACCGCCCTGCAAGGCCGGATGGGCCCGGTCGTCATCGCCCTGCCCGAGGATGTGCTGGAGGCCGACGGCGGCCCCGCCCCGATCCGGCCCGTGAGCCCCGCCCGCTCCGCCCTCGACCCCGCCT
>NZ_JAEMRD010000220.1 GCF_016463485.1 Brevundimonas sp. | reverse complement strand
ACCACATGAGCCACTACAACGTCAACGGCGGGGTGGCGAAGACCCTGATCCGGCATCTGATCCGCTGGGTCGCGGGCCGGGACGACATGGCGAACGCCGCCGACACCCTGAACGCCATCCTCGACACCGAAATCTCGCCCGAACTGGTCCCCGCCGGTGCGGACGGGAAGATCCAGTCCACCGAGGCCACCGTCGGCCCCTATGCGTTGAACGACTTCTTCATGTTCTACATCACCCGGTTCGGCCTGAAGCCCTCCAAGGTCGCCTATCTGGCCCATCAGGCCTGGGGCGACGCCGCGCGCGGGGCCTGGCCGATCAACACCCCGGATGAGGAAAAGGTCGAATACGACCTGGGCACCATCAAGTCCTGGCTGCGCAAATTCCTGATCCGCTTCTTCCAGACCAGCCAGTTCAAACGCTCGGCCCTGCCCAATGGCCCCAAGGTCGTCACCGGCGGTTCCTTGAGCCCCCGCGGCGACTGGCGCGCGCCTTCAGACGGCAATGCGAGGGTCTGGCTGGACGAACTCGACGCGAATGTGCCGGACTGAAGCTTCTTCTTTCGTCATCCTCCGGCGCGAAGCGACCGGGGGACCCAGCGGCCTGCGAGAGCAGGACACTGTCACGCACACATCCGGCTGAGAGCTCGACCGGAAAGATCGCCTTCGGTGCCGCTGGGTCCCCCGGTCTCGCGACGCTCGCCGGAGGATGACGAAAGGAGGAGGGTACGCTATGGCCCGCCCATGACCGACACCCCGACCAAGGATTCCAACGGCAACATCCTGGCCGACGGCGACAGCGTGACCCTGATCAAGGACCTCAAGGTCAAGGGGTCGGGCGGGGTGACGCTGAAGCGCGGCACCCTGGTCAAGAACATCCGCCTGACCGACGACGAGGCCGAGATCGAGGCCAATGTCGACAAGGTGCGCGGCCTCGTCCTCCGGACCGAGTTCGTCCGAAAGGCCTGACGCGAGTGCGCTCAAGTCGCGAGGCTCCGCGAGGCGAGCATAGCGCGCTCAACTTGGGATGCCTGTAAATCGCCGCTCTCTTCAGCTATAGGGCCTGCGCTCAAGCAGCGAGCGACCGCGTCGCGAGCGTTAGCGCCCTGAAAAGTCTCCCCGATGAAATTCCTCGACCAGGCCAAGATCTACATCCGTTCCGGTAACGGCGGGGCAGGCTCCGTCTCGTTCCGGCGCGAGAAATTCATCCCCAACGGCGGCCCGGACGGCGGCGACGGCGGCAACGGCGGCTCGGTCTGGATCGAGGCGGTCGAGGGGCTGAACACCCTGATCGACTATCGCTATCGCCAGCATTTCAAGGCCGACACCGGCCACCATGGCCAGGGCCGCCAGATGCACGGCGCCAAGGGCGAGGACGTGGTGCTCAAGGTCCCGGTCGGCACCCAGGTGCTGGGCGAGGACAAGGAGACGGTCGTGCTGGACATGGTCGAGATCGGCCAGAGCGAATGTCTGCTGCGTGGCGGCAACGGCGGCTGGGGCAATGTCCGCTTCAAGGGACCGGGCAACCAGGCCCCGCGCCACGCCAATCCGGGCCAGGAAGGCCAGGAGATGTGGATCTGGCTGCGGTTGAAACTGATCGCCGACATCGGTCTGGCGGGCCTCCCCAACGCCGGCAAGTCGACCTTCCTCGCCGCGTCCTCGGCGGCCCGGCCCAAGATCGCGGACTATCCGTTCACCACCCTGGCCCCCAACCTGGGCATGGTCGATCTGTCGCCGGGCGAACGGTTCGTGATCGCCGACATCCCCGGCCTGATCGAGGGCGCGTCCGAGGGCGCGGGCCTCGGCGTCCGGTTCCTGGGTCATGTCGAACGCTCGGCCTCGCTGATCCATCTGGTCGACGGCACCCAGGACGATGTGGCGAGCGCCTACCGCATCATTCGCGGCGAGCTGGATGCCTATGGCGAGGGCCTGGCCGACAAGACCGAAATCCTGGCGCTGAACAAGATCGACGCCCTGTCCCCCGACGAGCGCCAGGCCAAGGCCGCCGAGCTTGAGGCCGCCTCCGGCAAGCGCCCCATGCTGGTCTCGGGCGTCTCGGGCGAAGGCGTGCCCGAACTGCTCCGTGCCGCCTGGGCCGAGGTGCGCAAGAACCGTGGCGAGATCGACGAAGAGGGCGACGTGATCCCATCGACCGCCGCAGGCTGGGCCCCCTGAAGGCGTCCGTCTCTGCTGCACTGCGTCAAGGAATCTGACGCGACAGTCCGTTCCCGGCGTGTTAGCGCAAGACTGAGCATAAGCCGCCTTCCTCGTAACGCCGAGCGCCGACCGCCTTGTCCTTCTTCCACGCCGGTCCCGCGCCCCAGACGTCCGGCCCCCGCGCCGGTGCCTTGCGCGACGGGCTGAACCTCGCGCCCGGAATGCGGGTCGGCCTGTTCGGCGGCTCGTTCAACCCGGCCCACGACGGCCATGCCCACGTCGCCGAGACGGCCATGAGCCGGTTGCAGCTCGATCGCGTCGTCTGGCTGGTCTCGCCCCAGAACCCGCTCAAGGGCCGGCATGAGACCGCGCCCCTGGCCGATCGCATGGCCTCGGCCCGGACCCACGCCCACGGCCCGGCCATGGTCGTCTCGGATTTCGAGACCCGCGCCGGCACCACCTGGACCATCGACACCCTGCGCACGCTCAAGGCTCGCTATCCCAATGTGCATTTCGTCTGGCTGATGGGCTCGGACAATCTCGAAAGCTTCCATCGGTGGCGCGGCTGGACCGACATCATGCGAATGATGCCGGTGGCGGTTGTCGCCCGGCCGGGCTCGATGCTGGAGAGCCGTGCGGCCCCGGCGGCGCGTCGGTTCGCCGGTTTCCGGGTCTCGTCGGACGAGGCGCGGGTGTTGGCCGACATGTCCGCCCCGGCCTGGACCTATCTGACGGCGCCGCTGAATCTCAGCTCGTCCACGGCGATCCGCAGGGCGGCCCTGTCCGGCCCCGCTTGAGTCACGTGACCCCGGGTCCCATCTGTGCTAGACACCCGCTTTAGTCACCACCCCGGAGCCCTCCGCTGACCCCCTCGCCCGCGTACGATACGCATGAAGACGCCGTTTCCAACACGGCCCACGAGATGGACGATTTCGAGCCCATCCGCACCGAAGACGGGGAAGAGGGTTCGGGTTTCGACGGTCCGCGCGTGGCCTTGCCCGCCGGCAGCAACGCCCTGGAAACCGCCATCCTCGCCAAGCTGGACGACGACAAGGCCCAGGACATCGTCCTGATCGACCTCAAGGGCAAGTCGCCCATGGCCGACACCATGATCGTGGCCTCTGGCCGGTCGCACCGCCACGTCGGCGCCCTGGCCGACCACCTGCTGCGCACCCTAAAGGAACACGGCCTGGGCAAGGCCAAGGTCGAGGGCCTGCCGCACTGCGACTGGGTTCTGATCG
>NZ_JAEMRD010000092.1 GCF_016463485.1 Brevundimonas sp. | reverse complement strand
CGACCTCGGGGTGGTTGATGTTGTGCGGGATGATGGCGCGGCCGCGGGCGATCTCCTGCCGCACGAACTCGGGGGTCACGAAGTCGGGGATCGAGGCGCCGAAGTCTTCGCCGTCGCGGATGCAGGGGGCGTTCTGCTCGCGGCGCAGGTTCTCGCGGATGGCGACGTATTCCATCTCGGGCGTGATGATGCCGGCGTTGGCGTATTCGTACTGGGTCACGGGGCGGCCGGGGACGCCCTTGAAGACCTTGTGGTTCGAGACGTCGAAACGGGGGGCCAGGTTCTTGCCGGACGCGTGGCCGTTGTCCTCGGGCTTGACCTCGCGCGGGTTCAGGACGGGGGCGATGTCGCCGCGATCCAGCTGCCAGCTGGACTTGACCAGGGGCAGGCCGCGCTTGATGTCGATGGTCACCGTGGGGTCGGTGTAGGGGCCGGAGGAGTCGTAGATCGTCACCGGCGGCTCGTTGGCGCTGGGGTGGACGGCGACCTCGCGGAAGGGGACGCGGATGTCGGGGTAGAGCTCGCCGGCGACATAGACCTTGCGCGATCCGGCGCGTTCGCCGGTCGGGATGGTCCCGGTCTCGGCCATCACCTGCTCGCGGGCGTCCTTGAGCGACAAATCCACGGCGGGATCGTGCGAGGGCTCGACGGGCGTGGCGTTCGCGGGCGGGGTGACGGCGATGTTCATGGCGGCCTCTGCGTTGAGGGCGCCGACTCCGGGCGAGGTTACCGCTCACCCCAGAACTGGGTCCCGGCTTTCGCCGGGATGAGCGGAGATATTCCCATCCCTTCGCCGGCATGACCCGGATCAGGTTCGGCCGGTCAGAGGATTACCTCTATCTCAGCGGCTCAGGCGCCGCCCCCGGGAGAACGCAGGGACCCTAGCGCGATCGTGGCCGGTGCTCAAGCGACGGGACGGGGGGCGGCCAAGGCACCGTACAGATCTGTGCGGCGGTCGCGGAAGAAGCCCCAGGCGGCGCGGTGGCGATCGAGGAAGTCCAGGTCGAAGGTGTGGACCAGGGCGCCCTCGTTCTCGCGGCCGAAGCTCTCGACCAGGTCGCCGCGATGGTCGGCGATAAAGGAGTGGCCATAGAAGGTCTGGCCCGCCGCCGTGACCTGTTCATGGCCGATGCGGTTGGCCCCGACGACGGGGACGACGTTGGACACGGCGTGACCCTGCATGGCGCGCCGCCACGGCTCGGCGGTGTCGAGGCTTTCGTCGTGGGGCTCGGTGCCGATGGCGGTGGGGTACATCAGGATCTCGGCACCCTGCAGCATCATCGCGCGGGCGGTTTCCGGGTACCACTGGTCCCAGCAGATGCCGACGCCGATCCGCCCGAAGCGGGTGGACCAGACCTTGAAGCCGGTGTCGCCGGGGCGGAAATAGTATTTCTCCTGATAGCCGGGGCCGTCGGGGATGTGGCTCTTCCTGTAGACGCCCAGCGGGGATCCGTCGGCGTCGAGCATGACCAGGCTGTTGTAGTAGTGCGGGCCCTCGCGCTCGAAGATCGAGACGGGGATGGCGACGCCGAGTTCGGCGGCGATGGGCGCCAGCTGGACCACGGCCGGATGCTCGCGCCAGGGATAGGCGGTCCCAAACCAGTGCTCCTCCTGCGAGACGCAGAAATAGGGGCCCTGAAAGAGTTCCGAGGGCAGGATGACCTGAGCGCCTTTGCCGGCGGCTTCGCGCACGAAGCCGACGGTCTTGTCGATGTTCGCCTGGATGTCGTCGGAGCCATAGGAGGTCTGGATGGCGGCGACGGTGACGGTGCGGGCCATCAGGCGGGCTCCTGCTGGGAGATGCAGTGGAAGGATCCGCCGCCCGACAGGATGGCGATTGACGGCAGGGGGATGATCTCGCGGTCGGGGAAGACGGTGGCGAGGGCCTCGCAGGCGAGGCGGGCGGCGAGAGGGTCGCCGTAGGTGGGGACGATGACCGCGCCGTTGGCGATGAGGAAATTCATATGGCTGGCCGGGACCGGCCGTTCGTCCTCGTCGAGGATCAGGCCGGGCGACGGGATGCGCAGGGGCGTGAAGCCGGCGTCGGCGATGGCGGCGGCGGCGGCGTCATAGGCGTCGGCATTGGGGTCCTTGCGGCCGAAGGCGATGGGGACGGCGACGGTATCCGGCGTGACGAAACGGGCCAGGTTGTCGACGTGGCCGTCGGTGTGGTCGTTGAGCAGGCCCTCGCCCAGCCAGACGACGCGGGTCGCGCCCAACGCCTGGGTCAGTGCCGCTTCGGCCGCGTCCTGCGTCCAGCCGGGATTGCGGTTCGGGTTGAGCACGCACTGGCGGGTGGTCAGGAGGGTTCCAGCCCCGTCGTGGTCGACGGCCCCGCCCTCGAGGATGAAGTCGTGGCGGTCGAGCGGCGTGCCCGAGGCCTTTCCGATCTGGTCGGCGACGGTGTCGTCGAACTCCATCTCGTACTTGCCACCCCAGCCGTTGAAGCGGAAGGCGGCGGCGCGGGTCGAGCCCGCACCGAAGATGGGGCCGGTGTCGCGCAACCAGATGTCGCCGAAGCGTCCGGGGACGACGGTGACGCCGTCCACGCCCGCGAACCGCGCCTGGGCATCGGGCAGGGCCTCGTCGTTTCCGACCAGCAGTTTCACCTGTTCGCGACCGGGACCGGCGAGGGCGCGGACCAGGGCCTCGGCCTCTCCTTGCGCGGGTTCGAGGTTGTCTTCCCAGAGGTCGGCGTGGCTGGGCCAGCCGACCCACATCGCCCGGTGGGGCGACCATTCGGCGGGGATCGGCGTGGGCATGGTCGGAGCGGTCCTTAAGCGGCGGGCGGACCCAGATAGTGGCCGAGGGCGGCGACTTCAATGTGACGGGGGTGGTGCCCCCCCTTGCACCCCTTCCTTTCGTCATTCCGGGCGAAGCGAAGCGGAGACCCGGAACAGGGCGGCGCCGATAGGCGATCTGTTCAGGCACAGTATCCGCCGGCTGCGTCCTCGACAGCTTCCTGCTCGCGCAGGCCGCCTTGTTCCGGGTCAGCGCCGCAAGCGCGGCTTGCCCGGAATGACGAAAGTTTTGGAAGACTACTCCCCGCTGATCTCGCGGACGGCCTTCATCAGGGCCTCGACGACCTTGGCGGTTTCGGGGTCGGACCAGCCGCCGGGCTTCATCTGGACGGCGTGGCGCAGGGTGTGGAAGGCCTCGCGGACCACCTCGGGGGTCTGTTCGCCGGAAACCAGCCGGGCGGCCAGGGCCATGCGCTGCATGACGCCATCCACGGCGGCGCGGTTGTCGTCGAGCCAGGTCTTGCCGGCCTCGGTGACGGAAAACACCCGCTTGCCGGTGCTGTCCTCAACGCCCGCGATCAGGCCTTCGTCGGCCAGCAGGGACAGGGTCGGATAGACGACGCCCGGCGAGGGCGCATAGCCGCCGCCGAAGGCCGTCTCGATGGCCTTGATCAGATCATAGCCGTGGCGCGGTTGCTCCTCGATCAGGGCCAGCAGCACCAGCCGCAGATCACCGGGGCCGAACATCCGACGACCCCGACCGGGGCCGCGACCTTCACCGCCGCCCGGTCCACGACCGCCCCGACCCGAGGGGCCTTTGGAAAAGCCATGACGGCCACGACCTTCGCCGCCTTCGGACGGGCCGCACCAGTGACGGCCACCACGGCCGCGCATTTCGGTCTTGAAACCAAACATCTTGTATCTCTCTTCTGTTTTCATGCGGCCAAGATATATCTTTCGAGACACAAAGCAAGGGTCTTGAGATATATCTTTGCAAAATGAGGAACTGGCGGTGCGGCCCGGTCATTCCTGTGTCCTGAAACAGGAGCCGCTCATGACCGACCAGCCAGAGACCCGGGACGCCCGCGAAGCCGAGGCCACCGGAGAGAAGCCCGACCTGGGCCGCACGCCCGATGCGATGATCGAGGCGCTGACCGGCTCCGACTCGGGGTCCGACACCCGGGCGGGCTCGTTGCAGGGCGGCGCGGCGACCGGATCGGACGACGACCCGGACTCGGACATCATCAACCAGGCCCTGGCCAGCGAGGGCATGGTCTCGGCCGACGCCCCGACGCCGTCGTCGGTGGGACCGGACACGGTCAAGAACACGGGCGCGGAGCCCGGGGCTGAAAAGCCAGCAGGGAGCGAGGCCGACGCCGCGACCGGCTGACCTGTGGCGCCGTTGCCGCGCGCGGAGCGTCAGGGGCCAGCCGTCGCCTTGCCGTCGCCGTAACGATGGGCCACGGTATGGCGAGGTCGAACGGTCTCAGTTCAACGGTTTATGGGGCGTATGCTGATATGAAGTGCAGTCTTGCGGGGGGTGCCCTGTTGCTGACCCTCGCGATCGCGGGTTGCGACCGGCCCAGCGAGGCACCGGCACCGGCCGAAGCGCCTGCCTCGGCTTCCGCCTCGACCCCCGCCCCTGTTCCGCCCGCCCCGGCCGCCGAACCCGCCGCGCCTGCGGCTGCCGCCGCGCCGGCCTTTGCGGCCCTGTATCCCGGGGCCGAGCTCGATGGGCCGCCGCTGGCCGCGACCGGGCCGGCGGGGCCGGGCGGGGTCGTGACCTTCACCACCGACGCCGATCCCGACGCCGTGATCGCCTTCTATCGCGAACGCGCGGAAGGGGCGGGCATGGCCATCATCTCGTCGATGAACCAGGGCGAGGCGCGGGCCTATGGGGCCCAGAACCAGGCCAACGGGGCCAACATCAATGTCGTGGCCGCGCCGTCAGAGGGCCGGACCTCGGTGCAACTGACCTGGAGCGCGGGTCAGTGAAGACGTCGCCGGCGGCTTTGGCGGCGGCCCTGGCCGTGACGGCTCTGCTGGCGGGCTGTTCGAGCACGCCGTTCGGGGCCCCGGTAGCCTCTGCGGTCGCCGCACCGGCCGCTATGTCGGCGCCGGCGCATGCAGGCGGCTATCTGGCGGTCGAACAGGTCCAAGCCCTCGCAGGATCTGTGCCGGCGCCGTTCGCCGACGGCTCGGCCGAACAGGCGGCGGACCGGGCCCTGTCGGACCGCTATCGTGCCTATGAGGGCGGGGACCGGTGGTTGCTGGCCACGGGCCATGCCGAACTGTCGCCACGACTGGCCGCCCAGCATTTCGACTGCGCCCTGAACGTGCGGTTCGCGGCCGCCCCGACGCCGCGCCTGACCGCCCTGTTCGACAAGGTCCTGAAGGACGCCAACGGGGCGGCGGAGACGGCCAAGGCCCGCGCCTTTCGCCCCCGTCCCGTGGGCGTCGATGCGACCCGTACGGCCTGCACTGTCGTCAGCGCGGCGGGGCGGGCCAGCGCCTCATACCCGTCCGGCAGCGCCACGGTCGGAGTCGCCTATGGCGAGGCCGTCGCCGCGCTGGATCCCGACCATGCCGCCGCCGCGCGCGAGATCGGCCATCAGATCGCGGTCAGCCGGGTCGTCTGTGGCATGCACTATCCGGCCGATGCGGCGGCGGGCGAGGTTCTGGGCCGGGCCGTGTTTGCACAGATCGCCGCCACGCCGGGCTTTCAGGCCGATCTGGAGGCCGCGCGGGCCGAGCTGGCGGCGGTGCGGGCCACAGGCCTGACCAACCCGGGATGCGCCGCCGAACGGGCGGCCCTGGCCCTGCCTCTGCCCTGAGATGATCGCGTCGCTGATCCTCGCGGCGCTTCAGGGGCAGGCGGGCGCTCTGCCTGCCGCCCGGCCCTGTTCGGCGGCGGAGATCACGGCCCTGACCATGGCCTCGACCGAACCCTATCGGCTGACGTGCCGGGCTGTTCTCGGTGGGCGTTCGGTGACGCGGCAGGTGCTGATCGAGGGGGCGGAGGCCTCGGGCGCAGGGATCGACTGCGGCGGGGGATCGATCGGGCGGCCGGGGATGCAGACCTCGACCCAGGCGCCGACGGTGGCGATCTGGTCGCGGCGGATCGATGGGCCGGCGCCGCGCTGGAGCCGCCCCACCGACCTGTCAATCGCCAACTGCACCATCCACGGCAACGTCCGCATCTGGGGGATGGGGGCGCAGAGCCGGATCGAAGACCTGTACGCCTCGTCGCGGACGCCGGGCCATACTGCGGCGGCGCAAGGCGCGGCGCCGACGCGGATCGCGGTGACGGGGACGACCCTGTTGGGCACCGGCTCGATCCCCTTCTACGTCGGGCCGGGGGTGACGGGCGTCAGCCTGAACGGCGGGCGGTTCGCGGGTCGGTCGGATTCGACGGCGATCTATCTGGACGCCGAGAGCGCGGGGACGGCGATCCGCAACATCGCCTTCGACATCACCACCCCGCGTGAACAGATCGCCGTGGACGGCTCGGCGCGAAACCTGATCAGCGGCAACCGCTTCGTGCTGCGCGGGCGAGGCGGGGTGTTCCTGTACCGGAACTGCGGCGAGGACGGAGTGATCCGGCACCAGACGCCTTCGGGCAATGTGATCACCGACAACGTGTTCTCGGGCTCGACCGGCCGGTCCGTGGTGGTCGGGTCGCGCAACGGCGGGCGAAGGTACTGTGGCGACGACCGGGGCTATCCGTTCGGCTCCAGCGCAGACGATCGCGATCTTGCGACCGGCAATACGGTGGCGCGGAACCGGACGGTGCGCTGACCGGGTGATTAGTGGCTGGTGGCTGGTGGGCTGACCGAAGCACGCGAGCTCGTATCACCAGCCGCTGACCACGGGTAACCTCACCGCCAGCCGCAGCCGCCCGCCACCCTTTCGCATTTGTCATGCTGATGAACCGAACCTGACGCGGCCTGTTCAGGTCGGGATCAGCCGGCGGGTGGTTATCTGTCGTCATCGCTGGCCACCCCGGCCCCCGACAGAACACCAGCAAGGAGAGATCCGATGTTCAAGAAGATGCTTGTCCCCGCCCTCGTCCTGGCCGCGACGTCGGCCGCCCTGCCCGCCGCCGCCCAGTCTTACGGACATCAGGACCGTGACTACGGCCGAGGCCATGACCGTGGTTACCAGAACGCCGGGTACGGCAACTGGCAGTCGATCAACCAGCGTCAGGACCAACTGGATCGCCGCATCGACCGTGGCGTCCGCAACGGCTCGCTGAGCCGCCGGGAAGCCGGTCGCCTGCGCGCCGAGTTCTTCGGCATCGCCCGTCTGGAACAGAGCTACCGTCGCGGTGGCCTGTCCGGCTGGGAACGCGCCGACCTGGACCGCCGCTTCGACCGGCTGTCGGCCCAGATCCGCATGGAACGCTGGGATCGCGACAACCGCCGCGGCTAAACCGGCCAGGTTCTGAAACAAGAGGGGCGCGATCCGCGAGGGTCGCGCCCTTTTCGTCGCCTGTCAGGCGATGACCCGGATCTCGGGCCAGCGTTCCGTGGCGCTGGCCACCGCCTTGTCCCAGCCCCGGGCCGGCGGCCGGTCGGGATTGGGACGGAGCGTCAGGGCGAACAGATCGTCGAGGCCGAAGGGGGCGGCGACGCTGATACCGTCGTCGGCCTCCAGCCGCACCCCGACGGCGAAGGCGGGGGCGACGAAGCGGGTCAGGGCGGTGTCGGTGTCGGGAAGGGCGTCGTACGGCTCTCCGAACCGGTCGGGAAACCAGATGTGGACCCGCGCCTGATTGCGCACCTCGACCTCTGAGCGAAAGGGTTCGTCGAAGGCTGAGGCGACGCGGCGGATCACGACGTCCTCGGCGTCCCAGGAGGTGTCGGGGTCGAAATAGCCGAGATCGAAATCCTTGCGGCCATAGCCGGCGGGGCGACCGGTGACGGCGTTCCAGACGCTCTGGTAGACGGCGCCCGAGAAGACCCGCCAGTCGGGCAGATCCAGCGCGCGCACCGTGGTCAGGACGTGCATCAGGCCGGGATCGGCGCGGACGGTGGCGATCAGCCGGGCTTGGAGATCGCTCATCGCCGTTCCCGCAGCGGCCAGCCGTGGTCCAGCGGGCCGTGGCCGCCGCCCAGGCCTGGCGCGCGGCGGATGGCCTCGGCGACATAGGCGCGGGCGTTGGAGACGGCGGTTTCCATCTGGAGACCCTTGGCCAGGCCGACGGCGCAGGCGCTGGCCAGTGTGCAGCCGGTGCCATGGGTGGAGGTGGTGTTCAGCCGGGGCCCGGCCATCAGGGTCTCGCCCTGGGCCGTCAGCAACAGATCGACCACGCGTGGGCCGGGCACATGGCCGCCCTTCATCAGCACGGCCCGCGCCCCCATCGCCATCAGGGCCTCACCGGCACGGCGCTGGCCGTCCAGATCGGTGACCGCGATGCCGGTCAGGGCCTGCGCCTCCGGTGCATTGGGAGTGAGCAGGGCCGCGCGGGGGATCATCAGGGTGCGGACGGCCTCGATGGCCTCGGCCGCCAGCAGGGGGGCGCCGCCCTTGGCGATCATGACGGGGTCGATGACGGCAGGCACGGAGGTCGTGTCCAGGATGGCGGCGACGCGTTCGACGACCTCGATCGAACCCAGCATCCCGGTCTTGATCGCGTCGGCACCGATGTCGTCCAGCACCGCACGGGCCTGGGCCTCGATGAGGTCGAGGGGCAGGGGAAAGACGTCCTGGACGCCCAGGGTATTCTGGACCGTGATCGCGGTGACGGCTGTGGCGGCGTATCCGCCCAGCAGGGTCACGGTCTTGATGTCGCCCTGGATCCCGGCCCCGCCGCCGGAGTCCGAACCGGCGATGATCAGGACGCGGGCGTGACGTGTCTCGAGGACCATCAGTGAGCGCCCGAGAACAGCTTCAGCCCCACGATCCCGGCGACGATCAGGACGATGCAGGCGATCCGCAGGGCGGTCGCGGGCTCTCCGAAAACGAGGATGCCGACGCTGGCCGCCCCCACCGCGCCGATGCCGGTCCAGATGGCATAGGCCGTGCCGATCGGCAGCTTCTGGGTCGCCAGCCACAGGAAATAGAAGCTCAGCAGCATGGCGACGCCGACGCCGAGCGAGATCAGCGGACGCTGAGGCCCGACGTATTTGAAGCCCGAGGCCCAGACGATTTCCAGCGCCCCGGCGACCACCAGGGCGACCCAGGGATTGATCCACGATACGTTCATCGGGTCCAGATGGGACAGGCCGACGGTCGGGGCAAGCGGTTATTCGCCGGTCAGGGCCGCCTGTACCCTGAGCGCCTGTACGGTCTCACGGACATCGTGGACCCGGACGATGGCGGCCCCGCGCCGTGCGGCCTCCAGCGCCAGGGCGAGCGAGCCGCCCAGCCGGTCGGCGGGGTCGGTCGCCGAGGCGTCCAGGCTCTGGATCATCCGTTTGCGGCTCGCGCCGAACAGGATCGGAAAGCCGAGCGCCGCCAGGGCGGGCAGGTTCCGGGTCAGGGCCAGGTTGTGCTGAACCGTCTTGCCGAAACCGATGCCGGGGTCGAGCCAGATGCGGTTGCGTGCCACCCCGGCCGCCATCGCGGCCCGAGCGCGTCCGGCCAGTTCGCCGCAGACCTCGGCGACCACGTCGTCATAGGCGGGGGCCGCCTGCATGGTGCGGGGTTCGCCCTTCATGTGCATCAGGACGACATCGCATTCGAGTGCGGCGGCGGTGGCCGGGCTGTCGGCGGCGAAGGTCAGGGCGGTGACGTCGTTCCACTTCGTGGCCCCGGCGGCGACGGCGGCGCGGGCGACCTCGGGCTTCATGGTGTCGATGCTGATGGGGCCGGGCCACAGGGCACGGATGCCTTCGATCACGGGGACGACGCGGGCGATCTCGTCGACGACCGGGACGGGGGCGGCGCCGGGGCGGGTGCTCTCGCCGCCGATGTCGAGGATGTCGGAGCCCTGTTCGATCAGGGCCAAGGCGTGGGCGACGGCCGCCTGGGTCGAAGTCAGCCGCCCACCGTCCGAGAAGCTGTCGGGCGTGACATTGACGATGCCCATGACGCGGGCGCGTAGCCGAGAGCCGGCCATCAGTCCCGGCCCCCGATCAGACTGCCGATGGCGTCGAGGTAGGCGGAGAAGGCCTGGCGGCCTTCAGGCGTGATCGACACCCGGGTCAGGGGCTTGTTGTCCCTGAAGCTCTTGTCGATGGCGACGAAGCCGGCCTCCTCCAGCTTCTTCAGATGGACCGACAGATTGCCCTGGGTGGCGTCGAGCACGGTCTTCAGCTCGGTGAAGTCGGCACGTTCGGCGTCGGCCAGATAGACCATGATCCCCAGCCGCATGCGGCCGTGGATGACCTCGTCGATCCGTCCCAGATCGGCCAGACCCATGGCGCGCTCAGGCTCCCCTGGGGGCGGCGCGGGCGTCGCGGAACAGGATCCAGCCGGGCAGGGCGAACAGGACGAACAGGGCGACGGTGCAGACGCCGAGATACCAGAAGGGCTCGCGCACCAGCAGTCCCAGCGCGACCGCCGTGGCCCAGCCCCCCAGCGCCGTGGCGAGCATCCAGCCCTTCCGCTTCAGCGTCCAGGCCATGTACCAGGCGGCCGCCTGAAGAGCGAAGACGATGGCGGCATAGTAGAGCCAGATGGCGAAGTCCTGATCCCGCATCGCGCCGACCCCGAAGACGATGATGACCGCACAGTTGGCCATGCCGGTGGCGCTGAAGGCCGCGTTCAGGGTGCGGCTGGCCATCGGACCCCGGTTGGCGCCGCCGTCCTTGCGATCCCTGAGGATGGCCCAGGTCAGGATCGACAGGAAGGCGACGGTGATGCCGACCACGAAGACGAGGTTGGCGAGGTCGGGCCAGCGGATCAGTCCGATCGCCTGGCCGACGTGGAACAGACACTGGAGGCCGTACAGCAGGCCGCCCGCCAGATAGCAGACCGCCAGGGTCATCGGCGGCCGGCCGCCGCCCTCGACGATCGAGCGCATGAAGGCGAGGTCGTCCTCGGGCGAGTGCAGGCGTGGCTTGGCGGGCATGACGATTCTCCGGAGCCGGCTGGTCTCTGGGGTGGACGAGCCGGCAGGTCTTGGCAAGCTATTCGGCAGGGGCGAGTTCGGGTTCGGACGCGCGGCGCCAGGGGACCCGGCGGCCGTTCAGCCAGCCACCGACGAAGCTGTGGCGGACCAGCAGTTCATAGGTGAGCAGGCTGATCGTCAGGGTTCCGCCGATGACGACCCCGAACTTGATGAACCAGGGCCAGGTCTGGTTCACCACCAGGATCTGCCCGACCATGACCAGCGGCAGGTGGACGATATAGACCCAGTAGGAGGCGTCGGCGAGGTAGCGGCGGACGGCGCTGTGTCCCGAGGCGAAGCGCAGGGCCAGGGACAGGACCGCGAAGGTCGAGGCGAAGACGGCCAGGGCCATGACCGCCGCCAGCCGGGCCTTCAGCGCGGGCTCGGTCACCGGGGCCAGGTCAGGGACCGGCCCACCGACCATGACCAGGGCGGCCGTGCCGACGCCCACCCCCATGACGGTGAACACGGGCCACAGCCGCTCGATCCGGCCCAGCAGGTCGCGGCGGCGATCCAGCAGGACGCCGAGGCCGAAGGCGCTTCCGAAGGCGGTCAGGGCCACGGCATTGGGAACCAGCCCCGTGTCCGGCGTCGGGATGCCGAAGAAGGGCGTCCAGCCGGGGGCCAGCCAGAAGGCCAGGGCCAGGGGCGCGGCCATCACGACCGGCGTCCACGGCCCGATCAGGGCACCGGTGATCCGGTCGACGACCCGGCCCCAGTTGCTCTCACGATCCAGCAAGGCGAAAGGCACGCGCAGGACCAGCAGGCCAACGTAGAGGATCAGCAGCACCCACAGAAACCACAGATGGGTCAGGGGAAAGGTCTCGAGCGTCAGTGGCGGCGGGGGCGGTCCGTCGGTCGGAATGGTCCCGCCGTTGCGGATGGCGGCCATCCAGATCAGGCCTGCGATGATGGCGGCGAGGACCGGAAACCAGAAGGTCGCCAAGGGTCCGGCGATGCGGCTCAGACGGTCCCTGATGAAGCCGACAGTCCCCCGGCGGCCGAGCATCATATGGGCGAACAGGCCGGCGATCAGGAAGAAGCTGGTCATCCGGAACAGGTGGATGGCGAAGAAGATGACGCCGGCCACCGGCGAGTTGTCGGTATCCGGCACGATCCAGATCGTGACCGGGAAATAGGACATGGAGGCGTGCAGGACGACGCCGAGCAGCAGGGCGGTCCCGCGCAGGGCGTCGAGGCCATGCAGCCGTTCGGCCGGACGGGTTTCGGATGACGACATGAGAACAACTCCCCTCTTCGTGGAGCTGTATCTCACAGACTTGTTTATGATGCAAACATGTTCGTTGGAAAGAACCCGTCGCGAGCGTGGCCCGCGACGGGTGCTGTCGTTTCAGGCCCTAATGGACGGTCGGGACGCTCGTGGCGGCGATGGCTTCCGGGATCGGGGTGACGGGGACCGACACGCTGGGGCCGGAGTTGGGGAAGTTGTTCTCGTCGCGGTTGGGGGCCGCGCCCTTCTCCAGCAGATCCTTGATCTCCTGGCCGGACAGGGTTTCGTATTCGAGCAGGGCCTGGGCCAGTTTTTCCAGGTCGTCGGCCTTGTCGGTCAGGATCTGGCGGGCCTCGTCCCAGCCGGAGGTGACCAGGCGCTTGACCTCGGCGTCGATGATCCGGGCGGTCTCTTCGCTGATGTTCTGGCTGCGTGCGACGGAGTGGCCGAGGAAGACCTCCTGCTCGTTCTCGCCATAGGCGACGGTCCCCAGCACGTCGGAGAAGCCCCACTGGGTCACCATCCGCTTGGCCAGCTTGGTCGCCTGCTGGATGTCAGAACTGGCACCCGAAGTGATGTTCTCCTTGCCGAAGATGATCTCTTCCGCCACGCGGCCGCCGGCCATGATGGCGATGCGATCGACCATCTGCTGGTACTTCATCGAATAGCGGTCGCCCTCGGGCAGTTGCATGACCATGCCCAGCGCCTGTCCGCGCGGAACGATGGTGGCCTTGTGGACCGGGTCGGCCATCTTGACGTTCATGGCGACGATCGCGTGGCCACCCTCGTGATAGGCGGTGAGGCGCTTTTCTTCCTCGTTCATGGCCATGGAGCGGCGTTCGGCGCCCATCATGACCTTGTCCTTGGCGTCCTCGAAGTCGCGGTGGGTGACCATGCGGCGGTCCTTGCGCGCCGCCATCAGGGCCGCCTCGTTCACGAGGTTGGCCAGATCGGCGCCCGAGAAACCGGGGGTGCCGCGCGCGATGGTCTTGGTGTTGACGTCGGCGGCCAAGGGCACGTCCTTCATGTGGACGCGCAGGATCTTCTCGCGGCCGTTGACGTCCGGATTGGGCACCACGACCTGGCGGTCGAAACGGCCGGGACGCAGCAAGGCGGGGTCCAGCACGTCGGGACGGTTTGTGGCGGCGATCAGGATGATGCCCTCGTTGGATTCAAAGCCGTCCATCTCGACCAGCAGCTGGTTCAGGGTCTGTTCGCGCTCGTCATTGCCGCCGCCCAGGCCTGCGCCCCGGTGACGACCGACGGCGTCGATCTCGTCGATGAAGATGATGCAAGGGGCGTTCTTCTTGGCCTGTTCGAACATGTCGCGGACGCGCGACGCGCCGACGCCGACGAACATCTCGACGAAGTCCGAGCCCGAGATTGAGAAGAAGGGCACGCCTGCCTCGCCCGCGACGGCGCGGGCCAGAAGCGTCTTGCCGGTGCCGGGAGGGCCCACCAGCAGGGCGCCCTTGGGGATCTTGCCGCCCAGACGCTGGA
>NZ_JAEMRD010000219.1 GCF_016463485.1 Brevundimonas sp. | reverse complement strand
GCTGTGCGAGGGCGAAGCCAGTGTCGGCGACCTGGCCGAGCCGTTCGACATGAGCTTGCCTGCCGTCTCCAAACATCTGAAGGTGCTGGAAAAGGCCGGTCTGATCAGTCGCGGCAAGGAGGCGCAGTGGCGGCCCGCCCGGCTGGAGCCGATGGGCATGAAGGGCATGGCCGAATGGCTGGAGCACTATCGGCGATACTGGGATTCCAGCTTCGACCGCCTCGATGCTTACCTGAAGAAAATCCAGAAGGGAGACCCCAATGGCCCAAGAAACTGAAATCGATCCCTGCCACGCCACCGGCGCTCACGGCCACGAGTTGGTGCTGGAGCGGATCCTGAACGGCACCCCAGAGAAGATCTGGAAGGCGTGGATGACCCCCGAAATCCTGGCGCAATGGTTCTGCCCCAAGCCCTGGTGGATCACCGATGCGGTCATCGAACCCGAAGTCGGCGGCCGCTTCGCTGTCACCATGAACGGCCCGGACGGCGAGGTCATGCCGAATGACGGGGTCTTCCTGCTGGTAGAGCCCGCCCGCCGCTGGATCACCACCGACGCCTTCATCAAGGGCTGGCTGCCGGCCGGGCCCTTCATGTCAGCCGAGATCGAACTGACCCCCCTGCCCGACGGCACGACCCGCTATGTCGCCACCGCCCGCCACTGGTCGGAGGCGACGATGAAGCAGCATGAGGCCATGGGCTTCCACGACGGCTGGGGCACGGTCGCGGACCAGCTGAACGCCCTGCTGCCGACGCTCTGAGATGTCGACCATCGATCCCGCCCTGAAGCCCCAACCCCTTGCTGACCTGCCACCGCTCCTGCCGGGCCGGCTGGAGATGACCCGCACCTTCGACGCCCCCCGGCCGCTGGTCTGGGCCGCCTGGACCCGGCCCGAGATGCGGGTCGGCTGGATGGGTCCGGTCGAATGGCCGATGGTCTCGGGCACCAACGACCTGCGGATCGGCGGTGAGTGGCGCGCCTGCCTGCGCTCGGTCGAGACCGGCGAGGATCTCTGGCAGGGCGGCCACTACCGCGAGATCGACGAACCCCGCCGCCTGGTCTTCACCTTCAAATGGGACGAGAGCCACGAGGACGGCCCGCCCGCCGACACCCTGGTCACCGTCGACCTGCACGAGACCGACGACGGCAAGACCCGCATGGACTTCACCCACGAGGGCCTGAAGTCCGAACGCAGCGTCACCGGCCATACCCACGGCTGGACCTCGACCATGCACAGGCTGGACGCCTGGCTGCTCGCCAACCCCGACTGACAACCCCAAAGAACACGGAGGACACGACCATGAAGATCGTCACGAGCCTGAGTTTCCAAGGCGAATGTCGTCAGGCGTTCGAATTCTACGCCGGCGTCCTGGGCGGAGAGATCACAGCCGCCATGCCCTTCGGCGACGGCCCGCCCGACATGCCGATCGATGCGAAGTACAAGGACTGGCTGATGCACGCCTGGCTGCAGATCGGCGACCAGGCGATCATGGGCGCGGACATGCCGCCCGAGTTCGCCCCCAACATCGACAAGCCCAAGAACGGCTTCGACGTCACCTTCCATACCGAAAGCGTCGAGGAGGCCCGCAGGGTATTCGACGCCCTGTCCCAGGGCGGCAAGGTCGGCATGGCCTTCGGCGAGACCTTCTGGACACCCGGCTACGGCAGCTTCACCGACAGGTTCGGCATCCCCTGGATGATCAACACCATCCGAGGTGCCGACTGGAAGCCGGAAGCCCCGTCGGCCGCGAATTGGCAGCCAACGGAAGACCCGCAATGAAGGCCTCGCCGATGGTCTGGGTCGGTCGCGTCCTGACCGGCCTGTTTGCCGTATTCATGCTGGGCGCGTCGATCATGCCCAAATTCTTCATGCCCGCCGTCGTGGCGCAAAGCATGACGCCCAACGGCTGGTCGGGGGACAAGACCCTGTTGCTGGGGATCATCGAACTGACCTGCCTGGTCCTGTATCTGATCCCGCGCACGGCGGTGTTCGGGGCGGTGCTGATGACGGCCTATCTGGGCGGTGCGATCGCGACCAACCTGCGGGTCGACAACCCCCTGTTCGGCTTCACCCTGTTCGGAGTCTATCTGGGTCTGTTCATGTGGGGCGGGCTCTGGCTGCGCGATCCGGCCCTGCGCCAGATCTTCCCCATCCGCCGGAGCTGATCACCATGAGAAAGCTCATCGCCGCTGCCTTCGTCAGCCTGGACGGCGTCATGCAGGCGCCGGGCGGGCCCGAGGAAGACCCGTCGGAAGACTTCGCCTTCGGGGGCTGGACCGCCCCCTTCTGGGCCGAGGACACCGACCCCTTCATGGGTGTGTTCGACGACGCGGATGGTCACCCGTTCGACCTGCTGCTGGGTCGGCGGACCTATGACATCTTCGCCGCCTACTGGCCGGTGCATCAGGAGATCCCGATCGGGCCCCTGTTCGACCGTGTCACCAAATATGTCGCGACCTCGGATCCAGACACCGCGACCTGGATCAATACCGTCGCCCTCACCGGAGATGTCCCGGCCGCGATCGCCCGCCTGAAACAGGGCGACGGCCCCGACCTCTTGACCCAGGGGTCCAGCGTCCTGCTGCACGCCCTGCTGGCCCACGACCTGATCGACGAGCTGCGCCTGATGACCTTTCCGGTCGTCCTGGGCCACGGCAAGCGCTGGTTCGGCCAGGGGTCCGCGCCGGCCGGCTTTACCCTGGATCGGACCGAGACCTTCTCCACCGGCGTCGTCTCCAGCCTCTACACGCGGGCCGGCGAGGTTCGGACCGGAACGATCGGCGATGCCTGATCTATGACCCTGAGGGCCGGGGCGACTCGGCCCTCAAGACGACGGTCTCCAGCAGCCCCGCCAGCACCTCGTCGCCGTCCCAGCGCGCCATCTCGGCCAGTTCCTGCGCCATGGAGCCAATATACTCGCGGACAGGATATTCCGTGCTGGCGAGAGACCGGGATGCGACGGCGGAAGTCTGGGCGAGTTCGGCTCGGGCCATTATGAAGGTCCTCGGATCTGACAGCGAATCCCACCCTGCACAACTTTAGGCTAAACGACAACCCATACGTGAATTCTGCATTGCACAATCGGCGTGATTGACAGGACGGCTGCGTCTGACCACCTTCGCCGCCTCCCAAACAGACTGCGCCATAATGAACCTCGTCATCGTCGAGAGCCCGGCCAAGGCCAAGACCATCAACAAATACCTCGGCTCGGACTATGAGGTTCTGGCCTCCTACGGCCATATCCGCGACCTGCCGTCCAAGGACGGGTCTGTCCGTCCCGACGACGATTTCGAGATGGAGTGGGAAGTCGACGCCCGCGCCTCGGCCCGGATGTCCGAGATCGCCGCCGCCGCCAAGCGCGCCGACCGCGTCATCCTGGCCACCGACCCCGACCGCGAGGGCGAGGCCATCAGCTGGCATGTGCT
>NZ_JAEMRD010000218.1 GCF_016463485.1 Brevundimonas sp. | reverse complement strand
GAGCGTGATCGCCCTCCAGCTCCAGCAGGCGATGGCCGACCAGAAGATCACCCGCGCGGCCATGGCCGCCCGGATGGACACCAGCCGGGCGCAACTGAACCGCGTCCTCGACCCGAACGCCTCCAATGTGACCCTGGACACCCTGAGCCGCGCGGCGCGGGTGCTCGGGCGATCGTTGAAGGTAGAGTTGGTTTAGTTCTCTATTTTTTCGCGAGTGTTCAATCGTGCGGTCGCTGCTTGAGATTCAGCTGAAGGAGCGGGCGCCGGTGGTTCTGGATTGAGCATGGATTGAAAAAGCAGTGCGCCAATCGCCCGCTCAAGCTCAGCCGCCTGCCTACGCTCTTCGAGTTCGCTCGTCGATTGATTTGCCGAACTCCTAGCGGTGGCGGCGGTCGCCTCTGCTGCACTCGCGACGGCTTCTCGGTCGCTTCGATTTGGGGACTGCGCGAGCGTTGCAGCCCGATCACCGGCCCTCAGCGCTAGATCAACGGCCTCATTTCGCTGTTCAGGATCTAATCGAACCGCCTCATTATAGTATTGGCAGCTTATACTTTCTGCGAGCGCACGTCCCTGATCTGGTGTAGCGATACCTTGTCGGACCATGTCCACAATCGCATCTGCCTGACGTGGGCTTAGCGACTTGCAGTCTTTCAAGTCTGGCGAAGACAGGCTTGAAGGTGCGCTTGATGTCGCGGTCGGTGGTATTAGGGAAAGCTCTCTCGCGCCCACCACGATCCCTACGGCGGCTGCGCCCGCCGCGAGCACGCCGCCAATCGCCTTCGCCGCCTTCACGAGTGTCGACATCTGCGCCCCAGCTCACCCATAAAACAAGGGTAACCTAACTAGGCTGACCTCCAATTCCAGCAGAAATGAATGATGATGAAACCTGAGCGTGACCATGGCCGCGAAGGCGGTCAGGGGCGTCGCGCCGCAGCTGGTACAAAAGGCATGGGCGGCGACCCAGCCCTCGCTCAGGACGCGGGCGTTCCGGGTCGGTCCCTTGAAGACCGCCGCCTCTTCGGCGAAGCCGAGCGTGCTCCGGGGCGTCGTTTTCGGCCATGTGGGAAGCATGGCCGTGCGTTGATTAGCCATGCCTTACCGCGCGTTTGGCTATTGCCACTTGTCGTGCGGTACACCACCCGGGTCGTCGATATGCCAAGGACCTTCCGGGTAACACACCGCGCTAAGTTCTCCGTCCTAACGAAAAATTCGCGGCAAGGTAGACAGTGACGATTTTTGATCGAACATTGTTCAGGATTCGGAGGCTCGAAGATGCGCGACATGGCACTGAAGGCGACGTTGGCGTTGTTATTCTGCTACCTACCGGTCGCTGCAAATGCCCAGCGGGTTGCACCGCCGCGGCCGACACTCGCGGATAGCACATCCCCGCCTCAGCCGTGCGGGAACCGAGATCCGCGGCGCTTTCCTCAGGATTGTCAGTCAAGCAATCCAGTCGCACGATCTGAAAACGCTGTTTCTCCTCGGAGAGCAGCACCAAGCTCGTCGGAACCGGGGAGCCTAGAGGCCAATCCATTTTTTCAGAATTTCGTGGGCCCGCTGCTCGACAGCGCGGCCGCCCAGCCGCCGCGCACTGTAACATCTCCTCCCAGCGTTACCACTCAAGCACCCTCAAGTAATTTGAGTTCGACTGTGCGGTCTTACACATCCGATCTTGAATCACGGAATCGGCCTTCTAGTTCTACTCCAACCGGTCAGTCTAGAGTGGCTACTCCTCCGTCTGCCACTCCTCGGATTACCAGTTCTGCTGCGCCAAGCTCGGCGAGCGGCTGCATTACCAACGGAGTAATTTCAGAGACCCGTGTCGTCGAAAGTGCGACGGGTCAAAACATGTTCGGGAATGCCGACTACTATGATAGTGAAACCATACAAAATCGTACATTGATAAACAGTTGCAGTTATCCTGTGATTGTATCAATACGATGGGGCAGGCTTCTAGTTGGCTGTACTCGGCTAGGAGAGTCTTCTCGTCAATACGCAGTCGCTCCTCGTGCTACATTAAATACTCGCGTCAGGATAGATAACGGCGATAACTGTGAGATATCAAGAAATGTAAGCAGATGATTTCCAACGAAGACCTGCTAGACTGTAATATCCCGCATGGTGGAGAGGTCAGAGAACGAATATTATACTGCGGAAACTTAGGTATTTTTGCAAGTAGATTACATTCTAGTTATAGTAAGGACGGGTGATATAGGCGCTTCTGAAGCAGGCTATTGGCCCAGCGGGGACACTTTTCAGCGGCTCGCTTTTCTGTCTGACCGCAATATCCGGTGGGACTACAACCGCCCCTTCCGGAACGCCTCCGCCTTCTCCGCCGCCGCCTCGGCGCGCCACTTCTTCGGCGCGGCCTTGTCCACCGCTTCCCCTGCCCCGGTCAGGATCTCGTTGGCGAACTCCAGGTCGAGCAGTTTCAGCTTCTTGATCTCGTCGCGCAGGCGGCCGGCCTCCTCGAACTCGAGGTTGCTGGCGGCCTCGCGCATCTTGCCTTCCATGTCGCGCAGGGTGGCCTGGAAGTTGTTGCCGATGAACGGACGGCTCTCCTCCTTGACGCCCGTGGGGATCAGGACGCGGTCCTTCTCGTAGGGGCTGTTCAGGATCTCCTTGATGTCGCGCTTGACGCTCTCGGGCGTGATGCCGTGTTCGAGGTTGTAGGCCTCCTGGCGTTCGCGGCGGCGGTTGGTCTCGGCGATGGCGCGCTCCATCGAGCCGGTCATGCGGTCGGCGTAGAGGATGACGCGGCCGTCGACGTTGCGGGCGGCGCGGCCGATGGTCTGGATCAGGGAGGTCTCGGAGCGCAGGAAGCCCTCCTTGTCCGCGTCGAGGATGGCGACCAGGCCGCACTCGGGGATGTCGAGCCCCTCGCGCAACAGGTTGATGCCGATCAGGACGTCGAACGTGCCCAGGCGCAGGTCGCGGATGATCTCGATCCGCTCCATCGTGTCGACGTCGGAGTGCATGTAGCGGACGCGGACGCCCTGTTCGTGCATGTATTCGGTCAGGTCCTCGGCCATCTTCTTGGTCAGGACGGTGACCAGGGAGCGGTAGCCGTCGCGGGCGACCTGTTTGACCTCGTCGATGACGTCGTCGACCTGGTTGCGGGTCTGGCCGGAGACGGGGCGGATCTCCACCGGGGGGTCGATCAGGCCGGTGGGGCGGATGACCTGTTCGACGAAGACGCCGCCGGTCTGTTCCATCTCCCAGGTCTGGGGCGTGGCCGAGACGTGGATGGTCTGGGGCCGCATCGCCTCCCATTCGTCGAACTTGAGCGGGCGGTTGTCGATGCAGGAGGGCAGGCGGAAGCCGTACTCGGCCAGGGTCGACTTGCGGCGGTAGTCGCCCCGGAACATGCCGTTGATCTGGCCGATGGTGACGTGGCTCTCGTCCACGAACAGCAGGGCGTTGTCGGGGATGTATTCGAAGAAGGT
>NZ_JAEMRD010000091.1 GCF_016463485.1 Brevundimonas sp. | reverse complement strand
GCCCAGATAGGACAGGTGGTTGGCCTTGGCACCCCGCCCCATCGTCACATTCTTGACCTCGACGAAATTGCCGACCTTGGCCCCCTCGCCCAGGTCCGCACCGGGCCGCAGCCGGGCATAGGGACCGACCTGGGCACCCGAGGCGACGCGAGCGCCCTCAATATGGCTGAAACTGCGGATGCGGGCCCCGCCCTCGATCACCGCGCCGGGACCGAAGACCACGAAGGGCTCGATGATCGTGCCGGGGCCGACCTGGGTGTCCCAGGCGAAATGGACGGTGTCGGGGGCCGACATGGTGACGCCGGCAGCCAGGAAGGCGTCCCTCATCACCGACTGGAACAGGGCTTCGGCCTGGGCCAGTTCGGACTGGGCGTTCACGCCCATGACGGAGTCCTCGGACGCCATGGTCACGCGCGTGGGCGCCCCGCGCTTTCTGGCCAGCTCGACCACGTCGGTCAGATAGTATTCGCCCTTGGCGTTGGCGTTGGTGACCTCGGACAACAACTCGAACAGCAGGCCGACCGGCGCGGCCATGACGCCGGAGTTGCAGGTGGTGATCGCCAGCACCTCCGCCGACGCCTCCTTCGCCTCGGTGATGGCGGCGAGGGTGTCGCCGTCCATGACCAGCCGGCCATAAGCGCCAGGATCCTTCGCCTCGAACCCGATCACGGTAACGCCGTCGTGGGAGGCAAACACCGGCTCGATGTCGGCGGCCTTCAGCAACGGCACATCTCCATAGGTGATCACCACCTGACCGACGAAATCGCCCAGCACGCCTTGCGCGGCAAGGACCGCATGGCCAGTGCCCAGTGGCGGGTCCTGCACCGCGATGGCGTCCTCGCCCAGACGCGCGACGACATGGGCCCGCACCTCGGGCGAATGGCTCCCGACCACCACCACGATCCGCTCGCAGCCCAGAGCCTCGGCCGCGTCGATGGCGTGGTCCAGCATGGCGCGGTGGCCGACCGGGTGCAGCACCTTGGGCAGGGGCGACTTCATCCGCGTACCCTGGCCGGCGGCGAGGATGATGGCGGCGCGTGGATGCGGTGTGGTCATGAATCGGTCCGGCGGCTAGTCGGTACGACTTAACCCCATCCCTGTCCCGGCGGGAGGGGGAACAGAGGATGAAACATGACCGAACGCGATCTGGAGGGCTGGACCATCGCCTTCGACCTGGACGGCACCTTGGTCGAGACGCACGGGGATCTGGTCGGGACGCTGAACCGGATGCTGGTCCGGCACGGCCTGCCGATCGTGCCGATGGAGGGGGCGGCCGAGCTGATCGGCGGGGGTGCGAGGCCCCTGCTGGAACATGGCTTCGAGCGGGCGGGCGCGCCGGTCGAACAGGCGCGCGACCCCGCCCTGTATGACGCCTTCATCGCCGACTATATCGAGCATATCGCCGACCATTCGCAGCCTTACGAAGGCTGTGTCGAGACGCTGGAGGCGCTCAGCGCGCGCGGTGCCCTGCTGGTCGTCGCCACCAACAAGCGGACGGACCTGTCGGAACTGCTGCTGAACAAGCTCGACCTGACCCGCCATTTCGCCGCCGTCGTCGGCCCCGACAAGGTCAGCGCGAAGAAACCCGCCGCTGCCCACCTTCAGGAGGCCGTCAGACTGGCCGGCGGCGACCCGTCGATGGCCATCATGATCGGCGACGCCGCCCCCGACGTCGGCGCCGCCCGCGCCGCCGACATGCCCTGTATCGTCGTGACCTGGGGCTACACCCCGGTGCCGGCCGAAGACCTCGGCGGCGACGTCCTCATCGACCATTTCGACGACGTCGAGGAGGCCATCGACGGATTGCTGGCGGATTTCTATGTGACGCGGGCGCTGGCGGGGGTTTGAGATAACCGTCTCCTCCCCGTTCGCCGCTTGGCGAATGGGAAGGGGGACCGCGTCTTCGCGGTGGAGGGGCTCTGACCGCGCGCACCTTGTCTGGGGTGAAAAGCCCCTCCGTCACGGCGCTGAAGACGCGCCGCGCCACCTCCCCGTCGCTTCGCGTCAGGGAGGAGACGTTCGCCCCTACCCCGCCTTCGCCGCGTCGAAAGTCGCCCGCGCCGTCTCGATCCGCTCCAGGTGCTCGGCCGCCCAGCCCCACACGCCGCAGAAGGCCTCGGCCAGGCTGAAGCCCATGTCCGTCAGCCGGTATTCGACCTTTGGCGGCACCACCGGATGCACCGTACGCACCACCAGTCCGTCCCGTTCCATCTGGCGCAGGGTCTGGGTCAGCATCTTCTGGCTGATGCCGTCGGACAGCTGGCCGATACGGGTGAAACGCAGTTCGCCGTTCTCGGCCAGGACATCCAGCACGATCATCGTCCATTTGTCGGCGACGCGGCCGATGACCTCGTTGACCAGGGCCTCGACGCGCAAATCGACCTCTGGATAGTCGGTGCGGGGCTGAAAGGCTGGCGCTGACATCGGTTTCCCTTCGGTAAGTACCGAACGTTCCGGTGCCTACTTTCCAGTGGAGAGCGACAGGCATACATCGCCGGACATCGCAGTTCCAGCCCCGGAGATTTCCCATGAACACCGCATCCGACACTGTCCTGATCACCGGCGGCGGCACCGGCATCGGCCGCGCCTTCGCCGAGGCCCTGCATGCCAGGGGGGCCAAGGTCATCATCGCCGGCCGACGCGCCGCCCCGCTGGAAGCCGTCGTCGCCGCCAATCCCGGCATGGCCCATGTGGTGCTTGACGTCGCCGATCCGGAAGCGATCAAGACCGTCGCCGCCCGCCTCGTCGCCGACCATCCCGACCTGAACGTCGTCATCAACAACGCCGGCATCATGAAGCCCGAGGACCTGTCCGGCGGCGTCTTCGACCTGTCGATCGTCGAGGAGACGATCGGCATCAACCTGCTGGGCACGATCCGGCTGACGGCGGCCCTGCTGCCGCATCTGCTGACCCGGCCCTCGGCCACGGTCGTCACCGTCTCGTCCGGCCTCGCCTTCGTGCCCCTGGCCGCCACGCCCACCTACAACGCCACCAAGGCGGCCATCCATTCCTGGAGCCAGTCCCTGCGGCACCAGCTCAAGGACACCATGGTCCGGGTCGTCGAATGGGCCCCGCCCGCCGTCGCGACCGACCTGATGCCCGGCCACGCCGATGACCCCCGCTCCATGCCCCTGGCCGAGTTCACCGCCGAAAGCGTCGCCCTGTTCGAGGCGGGCCACGACGAGGTGCTGGTCGAGCGGGTCAAGTTCCTGTCGGGTGCCGAGGGTCGCGGGGACTATGCCCAGGTGTTCGCGATGCTGAACGGGGGGCACTGAATCTTCCTTCTCCCCTTGCGGGAGAAGGGAGGGGATCGCGACATTTTCTAAACCCTGCGCACCGATCCCTTCGCCACAGCCCCCGTTGCGGTTTTCCGCCACACCCCGCACATTCGGAAACCTTCGCTCCCCCGAAAGCCGTTCGCCGATGATCGCCCGCTTCTTCGCCATCCCGCTGTGGATCCGGACCGCCGTGGGGTTCGGGCTGGGCATCGTCGCCGGCCTGATTCTGCGCGAACAGGCCGAGGTCTGGCTGCAGCCAATCGGCGGCCTGTATCTGAATCTGATCCGGATGGTCGTGGCACCGCTGGTGCTGTTCACCATAGCCTCGTCGATCGCCAAACTGGGCGAAGGGGCCGGGGCGGTGCGGCTGGGAGTGCGGACCATCGTCTGGTTCGCGATCACCTCATTGCTGGCCGTGCTGGTCGGATTCGCCTTTGGGCATCTGATCAACCCGGGGATGGGCCTGTCCAACCTGCCGCTAGGCGAGGTCAAGCCGCGCGAAATCCCGACCCCGCTGGAAGTGCTGCTGGGCGTCGTGCCGACCAATCCGTTCGCCGCGCTGAGCGAAGGCAAGGTGCTTCAGATCATCTTCTTCTCGGCCCTGGTCGGGGTGGCGCTGGTGGCGCTGGGCGAGCGGGCGGCGACGGCGCGGCGGTTCGTCGACGAGGGCGCGGCCATCATCTTCCGCATCACCCGCTGGGTGATCCAGCTGACGCCGTTCGGGGTGTTCGGCCTGATCGGGTCGGTGGTCGGCGGCTATGGCTGGGAGGCGCTGCTGCCGCTGATCAAGTTCATCGTGGCCATCTATGCGGCCTGCCTGTTCCACATCCTGGTGGTCTATTCGGGCCTCCTGAAGCTGCACGGGCTGAAGGTCACGGCCTTCTTCCGGGGCGCGTTCGCGGCGCAGCAGACGGCGTTCGCCACCTCGTCCTCGCTGGGCACATTGCCGATCACCCTGCGCCAGACGGTCGAGCGGCTGGGCGTGCCACAGGCCTATGCGGCCTTCGCCGTGCCGCTGGGGGCCAACGTCAAGATGGACGGGTGCGGGGCTATCTATCCTGCGATCGCCGCCATCTTCATCGCCCAGTATTTCAGGATCGACCTATCGCTGACCCAGTATGTGCTCATCGGGTTGACGGCGGTGCTGGGGTCGCTGGGGACGGCGGGGGTGCCGGGTACCTCCATCGTCATGCTGACCCTGACGCTGTCGACGGCGGGCCTGCCGCTGGAGGGCATCGGCTATATCGTCGCCATCGACCGGATCATCGACATGATGCGCACAGCCACCAACGTCACCGGCCAGATGCTGGTCCCGGTGCTGGTCGCGAAGGAAGAGGGCATCCTGAACCAGGACATCTATGACGGCCACGTCGCCTGGCTGCCCGGCGATCCCGAGGCGGAAGGCGCCGCGACCGTGCCGGCCGGGGGGATCTGATCTCAGGCTGCGACCGGCAGCTCCACGGGCCGTTCGGTAACCACGAACAGATATTCGACGTTCCGTAAGCGCCCAACCGTCCCGACCTTCTCCCCCTTGGGACTGTGGATGCCGATACGGGCCCCGACGTAGCGGGGCCGGGCGATCTCGACGACCCGGACATGGCCGCGCGAGGACAGAATGGCGACCAGCTGATCGCGCGTCAGATAGCCCTCGTCGTTGAACGACACGATCAGATTAGGGGCCCGGATCGCCGCTACCACGGCCTCCAGCGCCGGACCGATACCGGGCTTGGAGTTGAAGGCGCTCTTCCTGGTCCGCACGTCGACCCGCTTGTTGGCGACGCCATAGGTCTCGGGCCGGTCCCACAACACCAGGCTCTCCCAGCAGTGGTAGTTGCCGAGGTAGGAGTGCTGATTGTACGGCGGATCCAGATAGACGAGGTCCCCGTCGAACTGGCTGGCGATGTCGAGGGCGTCGGCGTGGGTGGCGCGGCAGGGCCCAACGGGAACAGCCGGCTGAAGGTCGGGCATCCGCAGGGTCAGCGGCTTCAGTGCCCGCGGGGCCCAGGATTTCATATAGGCCATATGGACGCCGGCGGTGGAATCCACCCGGTCGGCCGCCTCCATCAGCGACACCAGGGCGATGGCCTCGAGCTCGGGCTCCAGCCCCATGGCCTCGATCCGGTCGCGCATCGCGTCGATCCGGGCGCCGTTGTCGGGGTGAAAGAAGCGGGCGTCCTCGCAGAAGGCCTTGGTGAACCAGCCCCGCTCGGGCGTCGTGGCAGCGAGGTCGGCCAGCACCACGGCGGCGCGGTCGGCCCAGACCTCGCGATCGGCCTGGACATAGGCGGTGGCCAGGGCGTGGGCATAGGCGTTGTGGTCGTTGGACCAGACCCGATGACCCTGGCCTTTCAACGCGTGGCCGACGCGGGCCGTACCGGAGAACAGGTCACAGACCACCCCCCGCTCGGGCAGCATCGCGTTCACCGCCTCAAGGATCGGGGGCAGCAGCGCACGCTTCGACCCCAGATATTTGATCATTCGCCCGTCAGGTTTTACGCGACCGTTTCGCCGCCTTGGCCGGAGCATGGGCCAGTCGCAGCAGATTCGCAGCCCCCGGCGCACCGAAAGGCGTTCCGGCGAGCACCAGGATGCGCTGGCCGGGCTGCGCCAGCTCGAACTTGACCGCGCTTTCGACGGCCAGGTCGGTGACATCCTCAAGCGAAGCGGGGTCCTTGCCCAGACGGGTTTCCAGCCCCCAGACCAGGGCCAGACGTCGCGCTGTGTTCGGGTTGGGGGTCAGGGCCAGCACAGGCTGCAGCGGTCGTTCGCGCGACATCCGACGCGCCGTGCCGCCCAGGCTGGTAAAGACCACGATACAGGCCGTCGACTGGGCCTCGGCCGCCTTTCGCGCCGCCGCGACCAGGGCGTCGGCGTCGATGTCGTCCATCCCCGCGTGTTCGGCGTCCATCAGGCTGGGCCACAGGGGGTCCTTCTCCACCCGCTCGATGATCCGGCTCATGATGCCGACCGATTCCAGCGGATAGTCGCCCGATGCCGTCTCGGCAGACAGCATCAGGGCGTCGGCACCCTCGTACACCGCATTGGCCACGTCCGACGCCTCGGCCCGGGTCGGTGCGGGTGACGATGTCATCGATTCCAGCATCTGGGTCGCCACGATGACCGGGATGCCGCGCTGGCGGGCGGCGCGGATGATCATCTTCTGGGCGACGGGCACCTCTTCGGGGTCGAGCTCGACGCCCAGGTCGCCGCGCGCGACCATGACGCCGTCCGAATAGTCCATGATGGCCCCGAGGTCGGCCAGGGCCTGGGGCTTTTCGATCTTGGCCAGACAGGCCGCCTGGCCGTTCACCAGCCGCTTCAGCTCGGCCATGTCCTCGGCCTTCTGGACGAAGCTGAGCGCGACCCAGTCGACGCCGATCCGCAGGGCGAAGGCCAGGTCCTCGCGGTCCTTGGGCGTCAGGGCCGAGACCGGGATCACCGCCTCCGGCACCGCCACGCCCTTGCGGTCGCTGAGTTTCGAGCCGCTCTCGACGGTGACGTCAGCCCATTCGTCGGTGCGTTCGCCCACGCGCAGCCGGACCCGGCCGTCATCGAGCAGCAGCAGCATCCCTTTGCGCAGTGCCTTGAAGATTTCCGGATGCGGCATCTGCACCCGCGTCGCGTCGCCGGGCGTGGGGTCGAGGTCGAACCGCATGGTGTGGCCGGGCTTGATCGAGATCTCGACGTCGGCGAACCGTCCGAGCCGCAGCTTGGGCCCTTGCAGGTCGGCCAGCACGCCCAGCGGACGCTGCAGCGCCAACTCGGCACCACGCACGGCCTTCAGGGCGGCGGCGTGATCGTCGTGCGAACCGTGGCTGAAGTTAAGGCGAAAGACATCGACCCCGGCCTGGGCCAGTTGCTTCACCATTCCGGGCGCGCGGCTTGCGGGCCCCAGGGTCGCGACGATGCGACCGCGTCTTGCTCTGTTCATCTCTGTCCCGTTCGCCGGAAGCGTTTCCTCAGGAATCGCTTCTGCCCCCCAAACGCGCACGACGTAAGGCCGGGCTCAAGCCCGAAACGAGAAGTGACGCCCTGTAACGCGTCAACGATCGGTCACGGCGCGACGGGACAGGGGCTCTCGTCGAACAGATGCAGACAGCGGCCGTCGATCTCGACCGGCGGCGTCAGGCCGATCAGGTGCGCCAGGGTGGGGGCGATGTCGACCGTGCGGATCGGCCAGAACCGTTCCTGCGCCTGACCTCCGGGACTCCAGAAGATGATCGGCACGCGCCGGTCATAGTCCCAGGGCGAGCCGTGACTGGCGATCGAGCCCCCGATGCGGGCGCCGGACGTCAGGTTCGGCGCATAGGCGCGCAGGATGTCGGCCCCCCTGCCCTGCACCGCGCTTAGCCGCAGGCGCTCGCGAACCGTCAGCTCTTCGGGATCGGCGTCCCGCGCCGGCATGGGTTCGGCCAGCAGCGCGTCGCGCGGAACGGCCAGGACGATGTTGGGCTCGGCGTTCAGCAGGCGCACGGCGGCGGCGATGACCTGGCTGCGCAGGGGCTCCGCGAGCGAGACATGAGCGGCGTCGGCGACGATGAAGCCGGTGCCTCCGCTCTGGAGGGGCGCGGCGGTCAGGTTGAACTGCGCCATCAGCTTTTCATTGATGCGCGGCAGCAGTGTCGGATCGTATCGGCCGGCGATGGCTCCCCGTTCGGTCATGCGCTCGGGAAAGTCCGAGCCGCCGTGGTCGGCGGTCAGCACGACCACGACCCCGCCGGGAACCTCGGTCAGTTGCCCCAGGAAGTCGCCCAGGGCCGCGTCGAGACGCATCATCTGTTCGCACATCTCGGGGCCCTGGGTGCCATAGCCGTGGCCGATCTTGTCGGTGCCCGACAGACTGACGCCGAGCATATCGGTGACGCCACGACGTCCCAGCTGCTGGCGATCCAGCAGGTCGGCGGCGGCCGCCAGGGTCGTTTCGTCCAGAGCCGGCGAGTTCTCCAGCGAATAGTTCATCGGCGGCAGGCCGGCGGTGAAGGTCTGGCCGCCGATCGTCGATGTCCCGGCCATGGCCAGACAGGCGGGATGCCGCACGGTCCAGTTCGTTACCGGCGTCGCCTTGTAGTGTGACACATAGGCGGCGTTGAACTCGGCAATCGGGGCCAGCCGCGCCGCCGCCGTCTGGCCCGGCTCGAGATAGGTGGTCATGCCGAAGCCTTCGGCCAGCCAGAAGGCGCCGTCGGGCGTATGACCGGCCAGGGTAATCGCCCCACGATCCTTGCCCGAGACGGCATAGACGCGGCTGGTCGGGCTCGCGGCCTTCAACCAGTCGGCCATGGTGGTGACGCGCATGTTGTCGGGACCGACCGGACCGTTCTCGCCCGCCGAGCCGTCGGCGATCGTGTTCTTCGGCGCCGCCAGGCAATAGGCCTCCTGACCCGTCGCAGGGTCGATCCATTCGTTGGCGGGGATGCCCGTATGGGTCGGGAAGGCACCAGTCAGGACGGTCGAATGACCGGGGCAGGTCGTGGTCACGCCCTGGGCCTGATAGCCGTTGACATAGACCACGCCCTGATCGGCGAGGGTTTTCAGACCACCGCTGAATCGACCGCGATACTGGTTGAACAGATTGGCGCTGAACTGATCGATGACGATCGTCACGATGAGAGCGGGTTGAACCGCTGCCGATGCCTCGCGCGGCGTCTGGGCCTGAACCGCGACCGGCAGGGTTGCGACCAGAGCAGCAGCGATCAGTGGCGCGAGGTTCAAGGCGGGGCTCCAGCGAGTTGGTTCGGCCGACCCTGTACCGGGTCGGTATTGCGCGGGCGTGACAGTGGCGAGAAAGGCCATGGCCCGGCAAGGACGATCTGGAGCCAGCGCCTCTTCATTTGTGCGGAACTGGACAATTCCTCAACGATTTCTGCGAGTCATTCTCTGTGGAACCGGTGTTCTCTTGCCGCTTTTTCGATCAGCCAGTGCAAGGAGAAACCCCATGGCCCAGTCATACGAAGAGATGGATGCCGTCGCCCTGCTGAAGGCGGATCACCGCAAGGTCGAGGAAATTTTCGAAGCCTTCGAGAAGGCCACCAGCCCGTCGAAGAAGCAGACCCTGGCCAACCAGGCCTGTCTTGAGCTGAAGGTCCACACCGCGATCGAAGAGGAGATCTTCTATCCGGCCTGTCGCGGCAAGATCGAGGAGGACCTTCTGAATGAAGCCTATGTCGAACATGACAGCGCCAAGCTGCTGATCAACGAAATCGAGGCGATGAGCCCCGACGAGGACTTCTACGACGCCAAGGTCAAGGTGCTGTCCGAAGCCATCGAGCACCACGTCGAGGAAGAGGAAAAACGCGCCGAAGGCATGTTCGCCCAAGCCCGCGCCGCAGGTCTCGACATGGACGCCCTGGCCGACGCCATGCGCGCCCGCAAAGCCACCGCCATGGAGGAGTTCCAGGCCGGAAAGCCCGCCGTCACCCTGACGATGGAGGGTGATGACACCGAAAAGGCGATGATGACCCGGTCGGACTACGCGGCCGTCGCGCCGAACTGAAGACTGGTGCGGGCGGCCGGACTCGAACCGGCACTCCGTGAGGAAGCAGATTTTAAGTCTGCTGCGTCTACCATTTCGCCACGCCCGCAACGCCGCCGGAGACCCTCCGGCGGCGTTTCTGCGCTACCTGCACAGGGCGCGATCGTCCACCGGTTTCGGTTCAGGGGGCCGACGGCGTCACCGGCTTCATCGCGCGGAAATCGACGTCCGAATCGGCGGCCAGCCAGATCAGGGCGGTCCAGGCGGCGACGTTCTGGGTCATCTGGACCGGATCGATCTTGTCCAGGGTGTCGTCGGCGGTGTGGTGCAGGTCGAAATAGCGGATACCGTCCTGGTTCAGGCCGAACACAGGCACCCCCGCCTGGACGATCGGGCCGATGTCGGCACCGCCGTTGAGTTCGGGCTGACCGGCGGGCAGGACGCCGATCGGGAACAGCACGCGCCCGGCGATCCGGGCGAATTCCGACGTCTGGGCCCCCACAGGCAGGCCGAGGGAATAGATGCGGTCGGCACCGAAATCGCTCTCGCCGGTAAAGACGTGACCGGCCAGCTCGGCGGGGCTCAGGCTGCGGAGATAGGCGCCGCCGCCGTTGCCGGTATTGGTCGGCTGGGCCACTTCTTCGGCGCCGAACAGGACGACGCGGACGGTGCGTTCGGCACCACCCTGATCCAGGATGGCCTTGGCCGCCGCGATCGTGATGGCACCCCCTGCCCCGTCGTCGATGGCACCGGTGCCCAGGTCCCAGCTGTCCAGGTGCGAGCCCAGCAGCACGATCTCGTCCGGCCGCGCCCGGCCGGGCACATCGGCGATGACGTTCTGGGAGGTCGTCTCATAGGTGCGGGCCGTCGACGACAGCCGCAGACGCACCGGCTCGCCCATGGCCAACAGACGGCTAAGCTGGTCGGCATCGGGCGCGCTCAGCGCAAAGCCCGGAAGCGGTACCTTGCCGTCGACATAGCGGGTCGTGCCGGTGTGCGGCATCCGGTGGTCGTCCGACCCGACCGAACGCATGATGAAGGCCAGTGCGCCCTTCTTGGCCGCCTCGTTCGGGCCCGCGCCGCGGATACGGGTCAGGGGGCCATAGCCGGAGCCGTCCTGGTTCGCGACCAGCTGACCGGCATCCACATAGGCGATCTTGCCGGCCAGCGATCCGGCCGGTGCCGCGATCAACGCCTCAAGCGTGGCGAACCGGACCACCTCGGCCTCGATGCCGCCGGTGGGCGTGGCGATCGAGTGGCCCAGTGCGGCGACGACCAGCCTTTGCGCGTGTGCACCGACGATCGCGGCGCTCTCCTCACCCCGTTCCCAGCCGACCAGGGGAAAGGACTGGATACGGACGTTCTTGAAGCCCAACCCTTTCAGATACTCGGCGGACCAGGCGGCGGCGGCCTGCTCCGATGGGGAGCCTGCCGGTCGCGGACCGAACCGGGTCGTCAGCTGGGTGACGTAGTCCAGGGCGACGTTCTGGCTCAGCACCTGGTCGCGCAGCTGTTCAGCCGTGGCGATCGTCGCCGCGTCCTGTGCGAAGGCCGGGGCCGACAAGCCGCAGACGGCGGCGAGCGCGAGAGCGGAAACGAACAGGGTACGGGCGGACATGGGGGCGACTCCGGACAGGACTGGCGACCGGCTTAGCGGGTCGTGAGGGACGCGGAAAGCGGGGATGCCGCGCAGTGGCCGACCGTCACGCATCCTCCAGCATCAGCACGCCCGGCGCGGACTTCAGCGCGCCGCGCAGGGCACCGTCCAGCCGGTAGCGACCGGGCAGTTTCAGCTCGACCTCGCGTCGGCCGTCCAGCGACGCGACCAGGGACACCTCCCCGCCCTTTCCGCCCCGATCGGTGGACAGCGACCGTTCCAGCCGCGATCGGATCGCCTCCGGGTCCGTGCCGCGTGCCGAGACGTGGACGCGCAGGCCCGCCGTCGAATCGTCGATCATCGCCTCCAGTCGGGACGCGTCATCGCCGAAGAACCGCACCTCACCGTCCGAGGCCTTGGCGCGGATGCGGACCAGGACCGAGGTTCCGACCTCCAGCACCTCGCGGCATTTGCGCAGTTGCTCGGGCGGGAACAGGCATTCGAACTCGCCGGTCGGGTCAGAGAAGGTGACGAAAGCGAATTTCTCGCCGGTGCGCGCGCTGGCTCGCTCCTGCCGACGACGCACGACACCGGCCATCATGAAGGCCTCGTGCCCGCTTTCGGCCAGGGCCGTGGCCTCTGCGACGAAGGTGACGCGCTTGCGTTTCAGCGCGGGGACCATGTCCTCCAGCGGGTGGCCCGACAGATAGAAGCCGACCGCCGACAGTTCGTGATCCAGCTGTTCCGGCCCGATCCACGGCTCGACAGCCTTCAGCCGGGGCCGTGCGGCATGGGCCTGATCGGCGCCGAAGAGGCTGACCTGGGACGAGGCCCGCTCGGCCGCGACCGACTGGCAATAGGCCATCAGGACGTCGGCCTGCTCCAGCAACTGACGCCGGTTGGGGTGCAGTGTGTCGAAGGCCCCGGCCTTGGCCAGGCCTTCCAGCGCCCGCTTGTTTACGCTGCGCGGATCGACCCGTTCCAGGAAGTCGAAGATGTCGGTGAACCGTCCGCCCGTCTCGCGCACCTCGACCACATGTTTCATGGCCTCCAGACCGACGTTGCGGATGGCCCCCAGGGCGTAGAGAACCACGCCCTTGTCGTCCTCCTGGGCTACGTCGAAGTCGGCGGAGGACCGGTTCACGTCGGGCGCGCGCACCGGCACGTCGAACTTTCGCGCGTCCTGATAGAAGACCGCCAGCTTGTCGGTGTTCGACAGATCGAGCGACATCGAGGCGGCGAAGAACTCGACCGGGTGGTTCGCCTTTAGCCAGCCGGTCTGGTACGAAATCAGCGCATAGGCGGCGGCGTGGGACTTGTTGAAGCCATAGCCCGCGAACTTGGCGACCAACTCGAAGATGGTGTCCGACTGCTGTTCCGGCACGGACTTCTCGGAGGCGCCTTTGATGAAGCGCGCCTTCTGGACGTCCATCTCCTCCTTCTTCTTCTTGCCCATGGCCCGGCGCAGAAGATCGGCCTCGCCGAGCGAATAGCCCGCCAGGATCTGGGCGATCTTCATCACCTGTTCCTGGTAGATGATGACGCCGTAGGTCTCCGACAGGGTCTCCTTCAGGCTCGGGTGCAGATAGTCGACCTCGGCCCGACCGAACTTGCGGTCGATATAGGTGTCGATCATTTCCATCGGGCCGGGGCGATACAGCGAGATCAGCGCGGTGATCTCCTCGATGGAGCCGCAGCGCATCTTGCGCAGGGTGTCGCGCATCCCCTGCGATTCCAGCTGGAACACCCCGACCGTCTGGCCCGAGGCCATGAGCTCATAGGTGCGGGTGTCGTCCAGCGGCAGGAGGTTGAAATCCTGCGCCGCGCCCCGCCGCTTCAGATAGGTCGAGGCGCGGTCGAGGACCGTCAGGGTCTTCAGGCCCAGGAAGTCGAACTTCACCAGACCGGCCGGCTCGACCCATTTCATGTTGAACTGGGTGGCGGGGATGTCCGATCGTGGGTCCTGATACAGGGGCGTCAGCTCGACCAGGGGACGGTCGCCGATAACGATGCCCGCCGCGTGGGTCGAGGCGTTGCGGTACAGGCCTTCCAACTCCAGCGCCGTGGCCAGCAGCTTGGCCACGGCCGGCTCGGCGTCGCGTGCCTCCTTCAGCCGGGGTTCGATCTCGATCGCCTGGGCCAGGGTCGTGGGGTTGGCCGGGTTGTTCGGGATCATCTTGGCCAGGCGATCAACCTGGCCCAACGGCATTTGCAGGACGCGTCCGACGTCGCGCAGCACGGCGCGCGCCTGCAGGGTGCCGAAGGTGATGATCTGGGCCACCCGGTCCTTGCCGTAGTGGGCCTGGACGTAGTCGATCACCTCTTCCCGCCGCTCCTGGCAGAAGTCGATGTCGAAGTCGGGCATGGAGACCCGTTCGG
>NZ_JAEMRD010000217.1 GCF_016463485.1 Brevundimonas sp. | reverse complement strand
GGGTGCATCCGGTGACCCGCGTGTGGGTCAGCGGCGGGGGGCTGCTGGGCCGGCACGGGCGGTGGCGCGTGCATCGAATGGTCTTGCGCCAGGGCCGGGGCGGCCAGGGCGAACAGGGATGCGCCGGCGAACGCGCCGACGCGGAAAGGGACAGCCATCAGGGGCTCCTTGAAAGTCTTGAACGGCGCGGACAGGCATCCGCGCGACGGGGACGATCAGGAGGCGAGGCGAGGGGGGCCGTGTTTCGGTGCCGGCGACCGGCCGATCGGCAGGGCCAGCCGGGCGGGCTGGACCGGGCGCGGATGGACGGCCCGGACGGTGGTCGGGGCCGACGGCACGGCGGGAGATACGCAGGCCATGCAGCAGGCCATGACCATGCCGGCCTTGGCCGGGGCGGGCGACTTTGCAGGGGCGTCGTGGTGGGTAGTCGCCATCTCGTGGCAGGGCGCAGCCGTCGCAGGCGCCGCCCAGGCCCCGCCCGCGCCCAGGGTCAGAAGGGCGAAGACGCCGATCAGGCCGAGAATGAGGGACAGGCTGCGCACCGGCTCTGTCTATGCGTGGTGGCTTGCGGACGCAACGCGCCGATGGTCGCGCTGAATTTCCTTCTCCCCTTGCGGGAGAAGGTGGGCGGCGGAGCCGCTCGGATGAGGGGTACGAGGATACAAGGCCGGTGTCCGAAGACCGCACCCTCACTCTCAACGCCCGGTCCCACCCCTCATCCGTCAGCCTCCGGCTGCCACCTTCTCCCGCAAGGGGAGAAGGAAGACGCGCATGCAATCATCGCTGACGGGTCGCGCTCAGGCGGGATCGCGGTGGTAGTCGAGGCCGATCAGCTGGTCGATGACGGTCAGGTCCTCGGCCGTGGTCCAGGCGAAACAGGTCTTGTTGACGTAATAGGGCTTGGCCGACAGGACGAAGAGCCAGGTCTTGGACAGGCCGAAGACGGTGGCCGTGGCGGGGGCGGCCGAACCGGCATCCGCATCGGCGTCAGCTTCGGTATCGGCGGCCGTGTCCGCCTCCGCCTCCGCCTCCGCTTCGGGGACCGGGACCGGGACGGTCTCCGTCCAGGTGAACCGATCGACGATCTGCTTGACCACCGCGCCGTTCGCCTGGCGCTCGCCGATCGGGGCCAGAAGGGGATGGCCCTCCTTGAGCCGCTGCATCTCGATGTCCGCCAGGGTCCGGGCCAGGTCGTTGGCGGCGGTCTGGGTCAGGGTGCGCTCGACACGGCGGACGGTGAAAACGCAGGACGAGGGCCGGGGCTGGGCCAGGGTCCAGGCGTCGCCATAGGTGAAGCGGATCACGCCGTGCGGATCGGCGTCCACCGACAGGGCCAGCAGGCTGTACTGATCGCTCTCGTCGACGCTGGCCACGCCGTCGTCGACGACCAGGCCGTTCTGACCCGCCCGTACGACGCCGCCGGTCTCGGGGAAGGTCACGCCGGGCGCGACGAACATCGGGCGGCTCTGGGCCGACACCGGGCCGGCGATCGCCACCAAGGCGGCAAGGACAAGGGATGCAAACAGGACACGACCGGACATGATCCGGCCTTGGCAGACCCCGGTGTCATCTCGCAAGCGACTTCCCGAACGGCGCGTCACGGTAACCTTTACAGCCCCATCTTCAGGCGAGCGGCAGGCCGGGTGCGGTGGGGTCCGGGTCGGAGACGGCCCCGTGACCGAGCGCCCTCTGCATGAACAGCACGTCCAGCCAGCGATCGAACTTCCAGCCCACCCCTTCGATGGCCCCCATGGGCCGGAAGCCGCAGGCGGTGTGCAGCCGGATCGAGGCCTCGTTGGCGCTGTCGCCGATGACGCCCAGCATCTGGCGAACGCCCAGGTCTTCGCAGTCGTCGATCAGCCGGGTCAGCAAGGCCTTGCCGACGCCGCGACCGTGGGCCGAGGTCGAGACATAGATCGAATCCTCGACTGTGTAGCGATAGGCGGCGCGGACGCGGAACGGTCCGGCATAGGCATAGCCGACGATGACGTCGTCGATCTCGGCCACCAGCCAGGGCAGGCCGAGCGCCAGCACCGAAGCGCGGCGCGCGGCCATCTCGGACTGCGGTGGTGCGACGGTCTCGAAGGTGCCTGTGCCGGTCAGGACGTTCTGGGCATAGATGGCCGTGATTGCCTTGAGGTCGGCGTCGGTCGAGGGACGGACGTGGACGGGGGAGGAAGCGGTCGGGCTCACGTCGCCTCCCAGCCCTTGTCGACGGCCCAGACCGCGAAGGCGTAGTCGTGGGCGACCTCCTTCAGATAGTCGAACCGGCCAGAGGAGGAGAAATGTCCCGCCTCCATGTTGATCTTGAGCAGGATCGGCTTGCCCGAAGTCGTCGCGGGCCGCAGCTTGGCGACCCATTTCTCCGGCTCCCAATAGGTGACGCGTGGGTCCGACAGGCCCCCGGTCGCCAGCACGGCCGGATAGGCCATCGGCACCACCTGATCATAGGGGCTGTAGCTCATCATATAGTCGTAGTCCTCGGCCGACTCGATTGGGTTGCCCCATTCGGGCCACTCCGGCGGGGTCAGCGGAAGCGAGGTGTCCGACATGGTATTGATCACGTCGACGAAGGGCACGCCGCCGATCACCCCGGCCCACAGATCGGGACGCATGTTGGTGACCGCTCCGACCAGCATTCCGCCCGCAGACCGGCCCTCGGCGACGATGTTTCCGGCGGTCGCATATTTGTTGGCGATCAGGTGTTCGGCCGAGGCGATGAAGTCGGTGAAGGTGTTCTTCTTGGTGTGGCGGCGCGCGGTCAGGAACCAGTTCCAGCCCTTGTCCGACCCGCCCCGGATATGGGCGATGGCATAGATCCAGCCCCGATCCACCAGGCTGAGCCGGTTGGTCGAGAAGGAGGCCGGGATCGGATTGCCGTAGGAGCCGTAGCCGTAAAGCAGCAGCGGGGCCGAGCCGTCCACCGGCGTCGACTTGCGGCGCAGGACGGTGACGGGCACCAGCTGACCGTCACTGGCGGGGGCGTTCAGCCGCTCGACGACATAGTCGGCGGGGTCGTGGCCACTGGGCACCTCCTGCACCTTGCGCAGGCTCCGCTCGCGGGTCTTCAGGTCGTAGTCATAGGTCGAGGTCGGGGTTGACGGCGAGTTGTAGCCATAGCGCATGACGGTGGTGTCGAACTCCGACGCCCCGGCCAGCGACAACGCATAGGCGGGTTCGTCCACGGCGATCTCGTGCTCGGCACCGGCGCGGTCGCGGATGACGATCTTCGTATTGGCGTCGGCGCGTTCCTGGCGGCCGATGAAGGCCTTGACCAGGGCGACGCCCTCGATGAACCGGCCGGGCGTGTGGGGGACGAGGTCCTTCCAGTTCGCGGCGCCGGGCGCGTCGGTCGGGGCCTCGACGATCTTGAAGTCGATGGCGTCGTCGGCGTTGGTGCGGATCACCCAGCGGTCGCCCCAGTGGTCGGCGTCGAACAGGCGGGCGGTCTGGCGGGCTTCCAGCACGATCGGGGT
>NZ_JAEMRD010000090.1 GCF_016463485.1 Brevundimonas sp. | reverse complement strand
GGCCTGGGCAAGGCCAAGGTCGAGGGCCTGCCGCACTGCGACTGGGTTCTGATCGACGCCGAGGATGTCATCATCCACCTGTTCCGGCCCGAGGTGCGGATGTTCTACAACATCGAAAAGATCTGGGCCGTCGACAGCGCCCACCGCACGCCCACGGCGGTCTAGTATCTCACGCTCCGTCATCCTCGGGCTTGACCCGAGGATCGGACTTTCGGCAGGCAGTGCAGAAGAGCGGAGCACAGTGATCGCGGCTCGCGCACAGACAGGTCTCGCACAGCGTCCGATCCTCGGGTCAAGCCCGAGGATGACGGAGAGGGACTGGAAGCAGCGGAGCGAAGGATGAAACTCTCCATCCTCGCCATCGGCAAGCCGGGCCGTGGGCCAGAGGCCACCCTCGCCGCCGACTACGCCCAGCGTGCCAGCCTGTCAGGCCGCGCACTCGGCCTCGGCCCGCTCGACCTGATCGACCTCGATCCCCGAAAGCCCGGCAAGGCGCCCGAGGCCGAACTGATCCTGGCCGCCGCGGACGGTGCGCACCTGATCGCCTGCGACGAGCGGGGCAAGGCGTACTCCAGCCGCGCCTTCGCCGACCATATCGCCCTGCTTCGGGATCGCGGCGAGCGGCGGCTGGTCTTCGCTATCGGCGGTGCCGACGGGCTGGACACCAGCGTCCTGGCGGCGGCCGGATCGACCCTGGCCTTCGGACCCCAGACCTGGCCCCATGCCCTGGCCCGGGCCATGCTGGCCGAACAGGTCTATCGGGCGGTGACGATCCTGGCCGGATCACCCTATCATCGCGACTGATGAGAAAGCTGGTCGCCACCACCCTGTTGATCGCCCTGGCCGTCGGTCCGGCCGCGACCCTGCGCGCCCAGGATCAGGCCCTCGAGACCGGAGACACCCAACCCACCGACCTGCGCTCGCTCCAGGCCGAATATCGCGACGAACAGGTTCGCGCCCGCCGTCTGCGCGCCGACGCCGTGGACGCCCAGACAGAACTGGCGGCACTGGAGCGCCAGTTGTCCGCCCTGCGCCAGGCGCGCGATACCGACGACGCCCAGTTGAACGCCCAGCGCGCCCGCCTGTCCGAGCTGGCCCGACAGGAGACGATGCTGCTCGCGGACCTGTCCGGGGAGCGCGCCGTGCAGGGCCGGCTGCTGTCGGCCCTGCAGATGATGAGCCGCCGCCCGCCGCCACCTCTGCTGATCCCGTCCGACAAGGCCGTGGACACGGTCCGCGCCGCCATCCTGATGCGCGCCATGACCCCCGAACTCGCTCGCCGGGCCCGGGTGCTGGCCGATCGTCAGGCCGAGATCACCCGCATCCGCCGCCTCGCCGTCCTGTCCAGCGAACGCCTTCTGACCATCGAGAGTGCCCAGGGCGACCGGCGCGGCGAGATCGAGGCCCTGACGACCCGCAAGACCGCCCTGCTGGCCGTGCTGCGCGCCGACGCCCAGCGCAGCGAGCGCGCCGCCGCCGTGCTGGAGGCCCGCATCCGGGCCCTGGGCGGCACGGTCGGCGCGGCCCCCGAGGGCGAGGCAGAGCCTGTCGCCACCCGCCTGCCCGGCGGCCGCGGCCGCCTGACCTCGCCCCTGCCCGGCCTGCCCAGCGGCGGTTTCGGCGACGGATCGACCGGCCTGCGCTGGAAGGGCGACGGCCGCACGGTCGCCGCCCCGGCCTCCGCCGTGGTCGACTACGCCGGCCCCCTCAACGGCTGGGGCCAGGTCGTGATCCTCGATCTCGGTCCCGGCTGGCGCGTCGTCCTGGCGGGTCTGGACAGCGTTTCGGTCGAGACCGGCGCCCGCGTCACCGACGGCCAGGGCCTGGGCAAGGCCGCCACCGACGGCGAGGTCTATTTCGAACTTCGCCGCGAGGACCGTCCCGTCGATCCGGGGCGGTGGCTACAGTAGCCCACTTTTGTGCAGCATTTCTTGCGTGAACCGCTAGAAGACCGGTCAGAAATCACGCGCACATGCCGCCGCACCGCCTTCCAGAACACGACCCATGCAAGATACCGTCCGCCGCATCCTGACCGCACGCGTCTATGACGTTGCGATCGAGAGCCCGCTCGATCCCCTGCCGCGCCTGAGCGCGCGCCTGGGTCGGCCGGTGTTGCAGAAGCGCGAGGACCTGCAGCCGGTGTTCTCGTTCAAGATCCGCGGGGCCTACAACAAGGTCGCCGGGCTGGACGCGGCGGCCCTGGCGCGCGGCGTGATCTGCGCCTCGGCCGGAAACCACGCGCAGGGCCTGGCCCTGGCGGCGACGAAGCGCGGCGCGGTCTCGACCATCGTCATGCCGGTGACAACCCCGGCCATCAAGGTGGCGGCGGTCAAGGCGCGCGGTGGAAACGTCGTCCTGCACGGCGAAACCTTCGACGAGGCCTATGCCCACGCCCGCGCGCTGGAGGCTGAAACCGGTGCAGTCTTCGTCCACCCCTTCGACGACCCGGAGGTCATCGCCGGCCAGGGCACGGTGGGACTGGAGATCATGCGCCAGCATTCGGGGCCGATCGAGGCCGTCTTCGTGCCGATCGGGGGCGGCGGCCTGGCGTCCGGCGTCGCGGCCATCGTCAAATTCCTGAGGCCCGAGACGAAGGTCATCGGGGTCGAACCGGTCGATGCCGCCACCATGAAGACCGCCATCGACGCCGGCCGGGTCGTCACACTGAACAGCGTCGGGGTGTTCGCCGACGGGGTGGCGGTCCTGCGCGCCGGGGACGAGACCTTCCGCCTGTGCAAGGACCTGCTGGACGACATCATCCTGGTCGACACCGACGCCATCTGCGCCGCGATCAAGGACATCTTCGATGACAGCCGCGCCGTCGCCGAGCCTTCGGGAGCCCTGGCCCTGGCCGGGCTCAAGGCCTGGGCCGCGCTGAATCCGTGTACGGATGATGGTGCCGCCCTGATCGCCGTCAACTCGGGCGCCAACGTCAATTTCGACCGGCTGCGCCACATCGCCGAACGGGCCGAGATCGGCGAGGGCGCCGAGGCCCTGCTGGCGGTGGAGATGCCCGACGACCGCGACGCCTATGCCCGTTTCCTGAGATTGCTGGACGGCCGGTCGGTGACGGAGTTCAACTATCGCTGGGCCCCGGACGGCGCGGCCCATTTCTTTGTCGGCGTCGCCCTGCGCAGCGGCCCGCACGAGAAGGAAGACCTGATCGCCACCCTCCAGACCTCGGGCTACCGGGTCGAGGACATGAGCGACAACGAGACCGCCAAACTGCACGTCCGCTATATGGTCGGCGGTCGCGCGGCGGGGCTGGAGGGCGAGCGGATCCTGCGCTTCCAGTTCCCAGAACGCCCCGGCGCCTTCCTGCGCTTCCTGAACGCGCTCCAGCCCGCCTGGGCCCTCACCCTGTTCCACTATCGCAACCACGGCGACGACGTCGGCCGCGTCCTGGCCGGGATCCACGTCCCCCCCGCCGAGGTGGACGCCCTCACCGAGGCCCTGAACGCCCTCGGCTATCCCTACGTCGACGAAACCAACAACCCGGCCAGCCGGCTGTTCCTGGACGGGGTCTGACGCAAGGCCTGTTCGTTCGCGCTTCGCCAGCGGCGCCGCCTGGCCATTGACGCATTCGCAACGACGGATCGCGCAGTCGCGGGTGACGCGACGGTCGGCACAACTACACCGGAGCATCCCTTCAGGAGCCCGCCATGCCGTCGATCACCCGCCCCCTGCTCCGTCCCTGGCCGCTCGCCGGCCTTGGCGTCATCCTCGTCATCGCCGCCTGGATCGGGCTGGCCCAAGCCGGGTTGCTGCCGCTCTGGTCGCATCCCCACGCCCCGGACCTGGCCCTGCTGGCCGCCCAGCCCGTGGTGATCCAGTTACACGTCGTCGCCGCCCTCTCGGCGCTGCTGATCGGCATGGTCCTGTTGCTGGGGGTCAAGGGCAACACCCTGCACCGGACGCTCGGCTGGACCTGGGTGATCGCCATGGCGACCGTGGCGATCAGCTCCTTCTTCATCCGGACCAGCGGGACCTTTTCCTGGATCCATCTGCTCAGCGGCTGGACCGTGATCGCCCTGCCCATGGCCGTGTTTGCCGCCAGACGTCACGACATCAAGGCGCACCGGCGCGGCATGACCGGCCTGTTCGTCGGCGGCCTGCTGATCGCCGGCCTGTTCACCTTCGCGCCGGGCCGACTGATGTGGAAGATCGTCTTCGGCTGAAGGAGCCTATTCGCCCTTGGCCGCCCTGATCGCGTGGTGGGCGCGAACGATGGAGTTGGCGACTTCCTGGGTCTGGCTGCCCGCATTGCCCAGGTTCCGCTCGGACTTGTAGAGCCCGTTCAGATAGGCCCGGTCCAGATCGGTCAGGCCCGGCGTCCCCTGCGGATCGTCGAACAGGTTCAGGATGGTGGCATAGCCCCGCGTCTCCGCCTCGGGATCGACCTGGGCCAACGCCAGGAAGCTCAGATAGTCGGCCAACTGGTCCGGGGTTGTACCCGTGAGCTTGCCGGCATCGACGACGATGTAGACCTTGGACAGGTTGTCGACGATCTCTGAACGCAGTCGCGACGACACCGTGGTCCGCACCGAGGGGGCATAGGCGAAGGTGGTGTCCTGTCCCCCGACGCCCGCACCATTGCCGATGATATCGCCGGGCAGGCGCGTGGCGCGCTCGCCGGTGTCGGAGAAGACCGGCATGCTGGAATGCCACCAACGGACGGGGGCGTCCGTGGTCTGGAACCTGGCCAGCTGGCTGCGTCCGCGATCGGTGCCCGATCCGCCGCTGACGAACCGGCGCGGGGCCTGGGCGACGAAGGCCCGGGTCACCGGGTCGGCGTCCACCGCGAAGATGATGATGACATTGGGGTCGCAGCCCGGACCGGCGGGGTTCAGGCCCACGCTCATGGCCGTCTGCGCGATCCGGTCGATGAAGAACTGGGCCTCGGCGGTCCTCAGATTGACCGTGCCCGGACAGACGCTGCGGCTCCAGCGCGCAAGGTCGCGGTTGCGCACCGGGGCTCCCACATCGACCACAAAATCACGCACCAGGTTTTCGAGCCGGCGACCGGTGACCTCGAGGTCATTGAGCTGGAACGGGGTATCGGGATCGACCTGCGGCGGCGCGGCGGCAGGGACGGGCTGGGCGGTCAGGGCCAGGGCGGCGAGCGCGGCGATCAGCATGGCGTCATCCTCGTCGGCCAGGCGCACCCCGGCTGTCGCCGCAGTCTAAACCCGTCGCCGAAGAGGGTCGAGCCCCGGCTGAGGCCGCCGCGTCACCTCGCCTCATGCGCCAGCAGCCAACGCTTGCGCTCCAGCCCACCGGCATAGCCGGTCAGGGTACCGTTCGCCCCGATGACACGGTGGCAGGGCACGATCAGGGCGACGGGGTTCTGGCCGTTGGCGAGCCCGGCGGCCCGCACCGCCTTCGGCCGCCCGATCGCCGCCGCCAACTGGCCATAGGTTCGGGTCTCGCCCGCCGGAATGGCCCGCAGGGCGGCCCAGACCTCGCGCTGGAAATCCGTACCGTTGGTGCGTACCGTCAAACCGTTCAGCGCGGCCCGGTCGCCCGCGAAATAGGCCACGACCGCCGCTCGGGTCGTCTCCGGCACCTCACCCGGCTCGAGCACGAACGCCCCGTGATGCCGCGTCAGCAGCCGCATCATCCGCGCCTCATAGTCCTCGAAATCCAGGGCCAGCACCGCGCCGTCGGCATCGACGACCAGCAGCACCTCGCCGACCGGGGTCCCGATCCGGTCCAGGGTGAAGGTCTCAGGCTGCACGTTTTTCACCTTCGTTCTCCAGATCTCGCGCCGACAGTCCCGCTGTCCGCAGATGCAGGGCGCCGTAAGCCCGCCAGGGCCTCCACCGCTCGGCGCGGGCCATGGCCCACGCCTCGAAATCGTCCGGCAACCGATCGCTCGGTGCCGTCTGTCCGTCATCGATCCAGTCGCCGGGCAGGCGCAGCCCCGGCCGCGCCTCGATCAGGGCTCGCAGTCCCGGGTCGGCCGACAGATCCCGCGCGATCGCGTCGGGATCGGCCGACAGGTCAAACACCCGCCGCACCCGCGCCAGCACCCCCGGCAGGGCCTTGAGGTCCGAGGCCTCGACCGTGACCTCGACCCGACCCGGCCGCCCGAAGGCCACCACGACCCGGCCGTCCGCACCGTCGATGGCGGCGGTCAGGGCCCGCGACCAGCGGCCGTCATCGACCAAGTCACCGCGCGAAGCCAGCGCCGCCAGCATGGTCTCAGGATCGTACGGCTCCCGGTAGGACAGCCCCAGCCGCACCCCGACCTCGGCAGCACGCTCCTTGCGCCGCCGCAGCGCCGAGGGCGGTCGTCCGTACAAGGATTGAAAAGTCTCGTTGAAGCGCCGCACACTGCCGAAACCAGACGCCAGGGCCACCTCGGCCATCGACAGATCGGTCTCGTGGATCAGCTGTTTGGCCAGCAGCACCCGCCGCGTCTGGGCCACGCTGACCGGGGCCGCCCCCAGATGTTGCCGGAACAGACGGCGCAACTGGCGCTCACCCACCCCCAGCCGACCGGCCAGGGCGTCCACGTCGGCCTCATCCAGGGCCCCCGCCTCGATCAGGGCCAAGGCCCGGCTGACGGTGTTGGACGTGCCGCGCCAGGCCCCCATATCCGGAGCCGTCTCGGGCCGGCAGCGCAGACAGGCCCGGAACCCCGCCTCCTCGGCCGCCGCCGCGGTGGGATAGAAGATCATGTTCTCGCGCTTCGGCGTCCGCGCCGGACAGACCGGCCGACAATAGATGCCGGTCGACGTCACCCCGCCGAAGAATCGCCCGTCGAACCGCGCATCGCGGGTCAGCACGGCCCGGTAGCAGGCCTCCTGATCCAATGTGTCGCGCGCCGTTTCCATGACGCCAACATGGGGGCTGATCGCCCCCATGTCTCGCGGTTTTCGGACATGACCAGGTCAGACGAGGCTGGGCTTGAGCCTGTCCGCGCCCGGCGACGGCTTGCCCGTCACCAGCCGCCACAGGGCGCCCGACGCCTCGAACACACTGGTCACGAAACCGATGGCCACCACCAGCATGATGATCGTCGCCAGGGCCCAGTCGTGGGTCTGCACCATGGTCGCCACCCGTTCGATCAGGGTCTGCAGACTGTCGGCGCGGATCAGCGGCGACAGGGGCGAGGCGATCCAGAGCCAGCCGTAGAAGCAGGCCCGCGTCACGCTGAGACCCAGGTCGCCGAGCCCGGTCAGGCGCACCGAGCCGGGCATGGCCGCCCGCGCCAGTCCGAACACGATCCGCGCCACGGCATAGGCGATGACAGGCCAGTAGATCAGCCCCAGGGTCTGGATCACCAGTTGCGAATAGCTGACCCCGTCGATAGTCACGGCCAGGTCGATGGGCCTCAGGTCCCGCGTCGTCAGCAGCCCCGTCCACCACAGCAGGAAGACGGCCCAGGCGATGGCGCTGGCCACGCCGCGCGCGGCCGGCGACATCTGGCCGCTGATGCCCCGCACCCGGCCCCGGGCCCGATCGGCCGCGCCGCTTTGGGTCGGACCGTTCTCGGACAGGGCCCGCGACACGCTGTCGGCGTCGAAGGCCGCGATCTCGAACAGGCCCAGGTCCTTGACCCGCCAGTCGCGAATGAAGGCCGGCTTCTCCTTCTGACGCTCGATGATGAAGGCGGCCAGGGTGGCCAGACCCACGATGGTGATCGCGCCGTTGAAGACGTTGGCAAAGGCGTGGCCGATCGCCTGACCCGCCATCATGTCCCCGGCGAAGACCCGCACCACCAGGCCGATGACCGTGATCGCGGCCATGGCGACGAGCGCCACCTTCACCCCGAACATCCACCAGGGATACAGCTCCGGCCCGACCACATGCTGGGGGCCCGAGCCATAACGGGCGGCGACGGTCAGGGGGTGGCCCACCTCGCGCAGCACCGCCTCCTGTTCCGCCTCGCTCAGGGGGCGGCCGAGGCTCTCCTCGCGGTCCTCCATCCGGGTCTGGATGGCGTCGCGCAGCTCGGCGATGATGTCGTCGCGGGTGGCCCGGGGCAGTTGCGCCGCCACGGCCTTCAGATATCGGTCTGTCAGGGTCATCCTGGTTGCTCCAAGGTCGGGATTGTTCAGAGAATTCGGTCGAGCGAGGCGTTGATGCCCCGCCATTCGTCGGTCAGGGCCGCCAGCATGGCCTCGCCCATCGGCGACAGGACGTAGAAGCGCTTCCGCCGCTTCTCTTCCTCGCGCCATTCGCTGGCCAGTAGCCCCTGGCTCTCCAGACGGCGCAGCAGCGGATAGAGGGTCGATTCCTCCATCTCCAGCCCGTCGGCCGCCAGGGCCTGGCGCAGGGTATAGCCGTAGCGCTCGGTCCTGAGACAGGCGAGCACGGCCAGCACCAGCGACCCGCGCCGAAGCTCCAGCCGCATGGATTCAAAAAGTTCGGCATCGATCGTCATGGCTGATCCTGCTCGTCACATAGTGTGTGACACACAGTGTATGCCGCATACTGTGTGACCGAGTCAATCCGGTCCGAGCAAACCTGGCGAACAGAAGGGAAAATGGGCGTCCCGACCTCGTGGGGCGAAGTCGGGACGCCGGGGCCGACACCCCCTACGGTCAGGCGGAGGGTGATGCGGACCGCAGCCGGAGCGCTTTCGCGATCACCCGGCCGGGCAGGTCCACACTGGCGTTTTCGTGCGCCTCGCGAAACCTGCGGATTTCCATAGGTGGGCCGCTGGGTGGCTCGGGGGGTGGCGTCAGAGCGTCTCGATCTGCTGGAAGATCAGCCCGCGGGCGACCGCTTCCGGCAGACTGCGGGCCCCCAGCTTCTTGCGCGCATTCTTCAGGTGCATGCCCACCGTGACCTCGGCGATGTTCAGGTCGTGGGCGACGGCGCTGATCCGGCGCCCCATGGCCACGGCCGACAGACAGTCACGCTCCCGCGCCGACAGGGCCTGGGCCCCGTGGGTTCTCAGCATGATCTCGCCCGCGATCCCGGCATGGAAGACCCGGGCCATGGCGAGCAACAGCGCGCCGTGTCGACGCACCCGTTCTCGCGTATCTGCGGGGTCAAGGCTGCTGCCGATCACCATGCCCCCGGTGTGGCGACCCGGCCCGCGTTGCAGGGGCACCAGCACCCCCGCCTTCATGCCGCCGCGCAGCGCAGTTCGGGCGACCTCTCCGATATCGCCCTCGGCCGTGGCGTCGAAAAGGATGGGATCCTGTCCGCCCGCCGAGACATAGTCGACGAGCGGATCGATCAGGTCGAGCCGACGCTCCGCATAGTCCGCCAACCATTCGGCCGGCATGGTCGACAGCGACGGATTGATCAGGTCCGGCGCATCCAGCGAGCGCGACGGCAGGAAGACGGTGTAGTTCAGCTTGTCGAAGCCGAGTTCGGCCAGCCTGCCCGAAAACGCCTGCCACAGACGGTCGGGATCCCGCTCGGCCAGCAGGACGGCCAGCACCGCATCCTGCGGGTCCTGCGCCACCGACGCGTCGTCCCGAGGATAATGCTTGCGCAGCGGCTCACTCAACCCACTCACCACGGTCCGAGCCCGACGGCGCTGATCCGGCCGTCCCGCGCGGTACGATTGTCCACGAGCCTCAGTACGCTAACTGACATAGGCGGTCCCCACGGCGACACTCTGTTCCACGACCTCAGATCGATCAACCCCTCACCGATCGCTTCAGGGGTGCAATGGTCTTCGGTTCCCATTTTCTCGCCAGTCGCTAAAGCTGGGGCCTCGTGTCACGGGGATTTCCATGTCGTCTGCCCGCTCTCGTTCGATCCTCCTGTCGGCCCTGGCGCTGATCGCCGTCGCAGCATCCCCGACGCTGGCCCAGTCGCCCGGTTCCTCCCTGATCCCAGGTGCCGACTATGATGCGACCGTTCCCACCGTCACCGCCGTCCTCGGCTATGACAGCGGCGAACGGATCAGCCGCTCGGCCGACGTGCTGCGCTATTTCGAGGCCCTGAAAGCCGCCGCCCCCGACCGCGTCGTCATCGGCGAACAGGCCCGCACCCACGAAGGTCGCCCGGTGTTCTGGGCCGCTGTCGGCTCTGCCGCCAACATCGCCCGGCTGGACCAGATCAAGGCTAATTCGCGCGCCCTGGCCGACCCCCGCAGCACCAGCGCCGCCGACGCCGCGCGGATCATCGCCGATCAGCCGGTGATCGTCTGGCTGGCCTATTCGGTGCATGGCAACGAGATCAGCCCCGCCGACGCCGCCATGGCCGCCGCCCGCCACCTGCTGGCCTCGCGCGATCCGGCGGTGCAGGGGTGGCTGGCCAACACCCTGGTCGTCTTCGTCCCGACCCAGAACCCCGACGGCCGCGAGCGTTTCCTGAACGGCAACGCCGCCGGCTTCGGCACGGTCGCCAATCCCGATCCCCTGTCGGCCGAGCGGGACGAGCCCTGGCCGTCCGGCCGGTTCAACCACGACATGTTCGACCTGAACCGCGACTGGTTCATCCAGACACAGCCCGAGACGCGCGGCCACGCCGCCCAGGTCCGCGACTGGCGGCCCCAGGTCCTGGTCGACGCCCACGAAATGGGAACAGAAGATAGTTTCTTCTTCCCGCCCGAGGCCCAGCCCCTGAACCCGCTGATCGCGCCCTCGACCCTGGAAAGCCGCGAGATCATCGGCCGAAATACCGCCCGCCGCTTCGACCAGCAGGGCATCCCCTATTTCAACCGCCAGGTCTTCGACGCCTTCTATCCCGGCTATGGCGACGGCTGGCCGGGTTACCTCGGTGCCGTGTCGATGACCTATGAACAGGGTTCCGCGCGAGGTCTGGCGGCGCGGCGCTCGTCGGGCGAGATCCTGACCTATCGCGAGACGGTGCGGAACCATATGGTGGCCAGCCTGTCCACGATCGAGGCCTCCTCCGCCAACCACGACCGGCTGCTGAACGCCTTCTACGCCTTCCATGTCGAGGGGATGCGCGGACGCGGCGCCTATGTCCTGACACCCCCGACCTACGATCCGATGGCCGCCGATCGTCTGGCGGGGCTGCTGGTCTCGTCGGGCATCGAGGTCGGCCGCGCCGACGCCGGCTTCACGGCCTGCGGCAAATCCTATCCCGCCGGGTCCTATGTCGTGAACCTGAGCCAGCCCAACAGCCGCATGGCCGAGGTCCTGCTGACCCGCGACATCCCCGTCCCCGCCGACTTCCTGGCCGAACAAGAGCGCCGCCGCGCACGCGGTCTGGGCGACGAGATCTATGACGTCACCGCCTGGTCCCTGCCCCTGATGTTCAACGTCCCGTCGGACAAGTGCGCCTCAGCCCCCGCCGTCGCCGTCACCGTGGCGACCGAGGATCAGGTCATCCCGCGCGGCGTGGACAATCCCGACGCCGCCTACGGCTTCCTCGTCGCCCCCGGCCTGGCCGGGACCGGCCTGATGGTCGAGGCGCTGAAGGACGGCGTCACCTTGCGCAGCCTGGACAAGCCCTTCACCCACGCCGGCCGCCGCTGGCCCGCCGGCACCCTGGTCATCCCCCGCGCCGGCAACCCGGCCGACCTGCCCCAGCTCATGGGCGAGCTGGCCATGAGCTGGGGGGCCGAGGTCGTCGGCATCGACGACTCCTGGGTCTCCGATGGCCCCGGCTTCGGCTCGGCCGATGCGGTCGCGATCCGGGCTCCCCGCATCGCCCTGGCCTGGGACGACCCGACCGACCCCTCGGCCGTCGGCGCGACCCGCTATGTGCTGGAGCGGTCGCTGGGCTACCCCGTCACCGTGGTCCGGACGTCCAACCTGGCCTCCGCCGATCTGGCCCACTTCCAGGTCGTGATCCTGCCCGACGGCCGCGACTATGCCGGGACGCTCGGCGAGGGCGGCGTCGCCCACCTGCGGGAATGGGTCGAACAGGGCGGCACATTGATCGGCCTCGGCAGCGCCACCCGCCTGCTGACCGCGCCGGAGTCGAAGATGCTCGCCGCCCGCCGCGAGACCGCCGTCGCCCCCGACGATGACAAGTCCGACGCCCCCTCCGACAAGCCCCGCGTCCCCGGCACGGCGATCGCCTCCAGCGCCGCCTATGACAGCCTGATCCACGGCGGAGAGCGCGGCCCCGACAGCGTCGCCGGCGTCCTGGCCACCGCCGAGGTCGACCCCGAACACTGGCTCTCGGCCGGGGTCGCCCCGACCCTGAACTTCCTGGTCCGGGGCGCCGACATCTACACCCCGCTGAAGCGCGGCGAGGGCACGAACGTCGCCCGCTTCACCTCCGCCGACACCCTGCTGGCCTCGGGCCAGCTCTGGGCCGAGAACCGCCGCCAGCTCGCTTTCAAGCCCGCCGTCATGGCCGCCCCCCAGGGCGAAGGCTGGCTCATCGCCTTCCCCAGCGACCCCACCTTCCGAGGCTATATGGACGGCCTCGAAGTCATCTTCGCCAACGCGGTGTTCCGGGGGCCGGCGCATTCAAGCCCGGCGTGGTAAGGGTGGAGCGCCGGTCCGAGGCGTCGGCCTGCCAATACTCTCAGTTCGGAAGCCAAGTTTACGTGAGGGAAATTACTTAGCGCATGAGTAAGCTCCCGTTATCCACATTGGACGCAGGGTTTTGGGACAAGGACGACCGAGGGCCGCCCTTCTCGGGAAAGAGAGCAGATCCATGTCCAATCAAGCCGTCGAGAGCCGGATCAAGTTCATGAAGCTTGATGAGGCGGCGCGTTCGCGCATCAAGTCCATCAAGCCCCTCATCATGAAGGAGATGCCAGCGGCTCTGGACGGATTCTACGAACAGGTCCGGGCCACGCCCGAGACCAGGGCCTTCTTCAAGAACGATGGCCATATCGACGCCGCGCACAAGAAGCAGCTGGCGCACTGGGACATCATCTCGAGTGGGCTGTACGACGAACGCTATGCCGAAGGCGTCAACAAGGTCGGCGAGGTCCATGCGCGCATCGGCCTGGAACCTCGCTGGTACATCGGTGGCTATGCTTTGGTGCTGGAAGCCATGGTGGCCAAGGTCGTCGAGGCGCGCTGGCCTAAACATGCCCTGAACGCCCGTGGCGTGACGGCGGGTTCGACGGCTGCTGAACTGGGAGCCCTGGTCAAGGCGACGCTTCTGGATATGGACCTGGCAGTGTCGGTCTATCTGGACGCCCTGGAGACCCGGCGAAAAATCGCCGAGACGGAGCGGCAGGAGGCCGAGGACCAGCAGAACCGCGTCGTCGCCGCGCTCGCTGAAGGCCTCAAGCACATGGCGGCCGGTGACCTGACGACCCGCATGGATATCGAGGTCGAGCCACGTTTCCAGAGCCTGAAGGACGATTTCAACAAGACCGTGGAAGCCCTGGCGGCGACGATACAGTCGATATCCGGGTCCGCAACCGCCGTCCTGAACGGTTCGGAGGAGATCGCCTCCGCCTCGGAGGAGTTGTCCAAGCGCACGGAGCAGCAGGCGGCCTCGCTGGAGGAGACGGCTGCGGCCCTCGAACAGATCACGGTGACGGTGAAGCGGACGGCCTCCGGCTCTCAGCAGGCGGCCCAGGTCGTGGCGACGGCCAAGGGCGACGCCCAGGCCTCGGGCGAAGTCGTCGATCGCGCCATCGCCGCCATGGGCCAGATCGAGAAGTCGGCGTCCGAGATCAACCAGATCATCGGGGTGATCGACGAGATCGCCTTCCAGACCAATCTGCTGGCCCTGAACGCCGGGGTCGAGGCCGCCCGGGCCGGCGATGCCGGTCGCGGCTTTGCGGTGGTGGCCCAGGAAGTCCGGGCCCTGGCACAGCGGTCGGCCGAAGCCGCCAAGGAGATCAAGGGCCTGATCTCCACCTCGGGCCAGCAGGTCAGCCGGGGCGTGGCCCTGGTCGGCGAGACGGGCGAGAGCCTGACCCGGATCGTGGAACAGGTCGCCACCATCGACGGCCTGGTCTCCGAGATCAGCGCCTCGGCCCAGGAACAGGCGGCAAGCCTCAGCCAGGTCAATATCGCCGTCAACCAGATGGACCAGATGACCCAGCAGAACGCCGCCATGGTCGAGGAA
>NZ_JAEMRD010000216.1 GCF_016463485.1 Brevundimonas sp. | reverse complement strand
GGGACGCCCCGCCCGCCGCGGACACCCGCGTGGCCACGGCCGAAGGACACGACCCGATATCGGCGACCAGCACCACCGCCCGGCGGATCAGGGGACTGTCCCGCTCCAGCAGCTTCCAGCCCCGCCCGAGCCGCTGGTGAAAATACAGGCGCGGCCCCGGCCCGGCCACCGCATCCATGACCTCGTTCAGCACCGAGGCCGCCTCGACCTTCAGCGACGCCCCATCGCGACCGGCCGACGACCGGTCCTCATGCGCCCGCCGCCCCAGGGCTCCGAACAGACGGGTGCGGGCGTTGACGCCCCCTGCCCCGTCCAGACGCGGCCCCAGTCCCGCAAACGGATTCTCGTCCCGGGCATCCCACAACAGGCGGGCGACGTCCTCGATGGTTTCGGTCTGGGCCAGATCGACCGCGTCCCGGCCCCGATACAGCAGCCGCCCCCCCGCGATCACGCTGACCGACGATGCGATCGTGACCACGCCGCGCACCGCCGGCGTCGTCAGCTGGGCAAGGTCCGCAGACACCGGAGGCTCGGCCTCGGACCTCGGCGAGGTCAGCCGGCCGATGTCCTCGACGGCATACAGGCTGCGGCGCGGATTGGCGGGATCGGGCCGCGCGGCGATCCGCCCACGGCTGACATAGGCGTACAACGTCTGGGTCTTGACCCCCAGCCGCGCCAGGGCCTCGCCCCGTCCTATCCAGCGTCCGGCCGTATCCATGCCGATGCCTGCCCAACCTTCCTCGTCATCGCGTCGTGGTAAGAGACGCTACAACCTTGCGGCGCTTTGGTGACCACCGTTTTAAGAGTTAAGCTTGACCATAAGCCTGTGACCGCCGCGCTTGGCAAGGCCCCGGCTTTCGGCGACAAGGCCGGGGATGACCTCCCCCGCCGAAACGCCGCCTGACGCCGCCGTAAAGCCCGCGCTGACCGGACCCGACGCGGCGGCGATCACCCGTCGGATAACCCGCCTGTCGGTCGGGGTCGCCGTCGTCCTGATCGCATTGAAGGCCTTTGCGCTGGGTGCATCCGGCTCCGTCTCGGTGCTGGCCTCACTGACCGATTCCGCGCTCGATCTGGCCGCGTCGCTGGCCACCTTCTTCGCCGTGCGCTGGGCTGCCGCGCCCGCCGACGCCGAGCATCGCCACGGCCACGGAAAGGGCGAGTCCATGGCCGCTCTGGTCCAGGCCGGACTGATCTTCGCCTCGGCCGTCTTCGTGGGCTGGGAGGCGATCCACCGGATGTTCGATCCTCGCCCCGTCGCCGCCGGAGGATGGGCCGTCGGCGTCATCATCCTGTCCATGATCCTGACGGCGGGACTGGTCTGGTTCCAGACCCGGGCCCTGAAACAGGTCAAGTCCCTCGCGGTCGCCGGCGACCGTGCCCATTACGCCGCCGACCTCGCCGCCGCCGTCGTCGTCCTGATCGGGGTGATCTCGGGATCCTGGCTGCGGGCACCGGGCCTGGACGCCGCCGCCGGCCTGGTCGTCGCGGTCTGGCTGGCCTGGGGCGCGGTCGGCCTGTTGAAGACCGCCTCGGACGAACTGCTGGACCGGTCCGCTTCCAACGACGAGATCGCCGCCATTTCCCAGGCGGTGCTGTCCGACGCCCGCATCCGGGGCCTGCACCGCTTGCGCACCCGTACCTCGGGCGGGGCGGTGATGATCCAGATGCACGTCGATCTCGACGGGGGCCTGACCCTGACCGAGGCTCACAGGATCGTCGACGACGCCGAAAACCGCATCCGTCAGGCCCTCCCCGGCGCCGACGTCCTGATCCACGCCGATCCGTCCGGCACACCCCACGAACCGCCCTGGCCCGCATCCGGCCCCTGGGGCTGAACCGGACGAAGTAAACGCCGATTTAACGGACGCGGGTCCAGAAACCCCGCATGTCGGCCCGCGTCCTCTTCCATTTCCCGTTCGACCCCGGCTCGCGCTCGGTTCGCCTGGCGCTGGGCGAGGCCAAGATCGCGTTCGAGGATACTGTCGTCCGCCCGTGGGAGCCCGACTGCCCGCTGGCCGACCTCAACCCCTCGGCCATGCCCCCAGTGTTCCAGGTCGCCGATAACCGCCCTCTGACCCTCTGCGAGCCCGCGGCCATCCTGGGCTGGATCGAGGATCAGCAGAAGACGCCGCTGCTGCTGGCCTCGGACCCTGCCGAGCGGGCCGAGGCGCGCCGCCTGACCGCCTGGTTCGACCGCCGCTTCACCGACGAGGTCAACGCCGTGTTGCTGCACGAGCGGATGGAAAAGCCCCTGCTCCGCCTCGGCCCGCCCGAGGCCCGCGCCTTGCGCGACGGCCGCGCGGCCCTGCGTGAGCACCTCGCCATGCTGGAAGAGCTCGCCGCCGCCCGCGACTGGCTGGCGGGGCGTCGCCTGTCCCAGGCCGACCTGATCGCCGCCGCCCACCTGTCGGTGCTCGACTATTTCGGCGAATTGCCGTGGAAGGCCCAGCCGGCGCTCAAGCTCTGGTACATGAAGATCAAGTCCCGGCCCTGTTTCCGCCCCCTGCTGACCGACCGTTTCCAGGGCCTGGCCGCCGCCGCCCACTATGCGGACCTGGACTTCTAGCCGCGCACGAAAAAGCCCCGCCGCTCACGCGACGGGGCTCGGTTCCTTCAGACCGCAAAAGGCCTACAGGCGGCAGCGGGCCACCACATTGCGCCTGACGACATAGGTGTCCGTACGCGGATTATAGCTGCGATAGCGCTGCGAACAGGCGCGGACGTGGCGGTACCAGTCGTTGGTCCGCGTCCAGCCGCGTGGCGGACCCGCCGGTCTCGCACCCCAGCCGTTGTCCCAGCGGCCATAGCGATCGTTGTCGTTGCGGCCCTCGTTGCGGTCATTGCCGCGTCCGTTGTTCCAGTCGTTGTCGTTTCGACCCCGGTCCTGGCCGCGCATGGTGTCCTGCGTATAGGGTCGTTCCTGCGGCGCGACGGCAGCGGCGACGGGCAGGGCGCTGAGGGTCATCAGACCGGCGGCAGCGGCGATCAATAGGGTGCGCATTGGAAATGCCTTCCTTGGATTAGCCCCCGCTGGGTCCGTAACGCCGCCCCAGCGGCGACGTTGCATGGCGTTCCGAACTGCCTTCTGCCTAGCCCCGCGTCTCCCACGCCATCCATATCGCCACGGCCACGATACCCAGGGCCGAGGCGGCGCGCAGCCAAGGCCCCTTGGCGTCGGTCAGCAGACGCGCGCCCGCCGCCGCCGCGCCCAGCACGATCAGGCCGTGAACCACCAGGGCGACCCCCAGATGCAGCGTCCCCAGCGTCAGCGCCTGGACCAGCGGCCGGGCGTGATCGGGCCGGATGAAGGTCGGTAAGAGGGCCACATAGAAGACCGCCGCCTTGGGGTTCAGCAGATTGCCCGCCAGCCCCCTGACGAAGGCCTGTCCCAGATCGCGCCCCGGGGTATCCTCCGACGCGGTTTCGCCCGCCCCCGGACTTTTCCACGCATCCCACGCCAGCCAGAACAGGAAGGCCACCCCCGCCCAGCGGATGGTCTGGTACAGCCACGGCCAGGTCAGCAGG
>NZ_JAEMRD010000215.1 GCF_016463485.1 Brevundimonas sp. | reverse complement strand
CTTCAGGCCAAGGGCGATCCCCGCATCGGCGGCGTCCACCTGCTGACCATGTCGGCGACGCCGATCCCCCGGACGCTGGAGCTGACCCAGTACGGCGAACTGGACGTCAGCCGCCTGATGGAAAAGCCGCCGGGCCGTACCCCGGTCGCCACCGCCGTTCTGCCGCTCGCCCGGATCGGCGAGGTCGCCGCCCGACTAAAGGCCGCGATCGAGGGCGGGGCCCAGGCCTACTGGATCTGTCCGCTGGTCGCCGAAAGCGAGGCTTCTGATCTCGCCGCCGCCGAGGAACGCGCCGCCGACCTGCGCCGAATCCTGGGGCTCGAGGTCGGCCTTGCTCATGGCCAGATGCCGGGGGCGCAGCGCGAGGCCGTCATGGCCGACTTCGCCGACGGCCGCCTGCCCCTGTTGGTCGCCACCACCGTGGTCGAGGTCGGCGTCGATGTGCCCAATGCCTCCATCATGGTCATCGAACACGCCGACCGCTTCGGCCTGGCCCAACTGCACCAGCTGCGCGGCCGGGTCGGACGCGGGGCCAAGTCCAGCGCCTGTATCCTGCTGTACGGCGGTGGCGGCACGGACGGAGGACTGGGCGACACGGCCCGCGAACGGCTGGAGACCCTGCGCCGCTCCGAGGACGGCTTCGAGATCGCCGAGGAGGATTTCCGCCTGCGCGGCGGTGGCGATCCGCTGGGCCTGAAGCAGAGCGGCTTTCCCGCCTACCGCTTCGCCGACCCGATCCGGCATCGCGGCCTGATGCTGGCGGCCGCCGACGATGCCCGGCTGGTGCTGGGCCGCGACCCCGACCTTACGTCGCCGCGTGGGGAAGCGGTTCAGGTGCTGGAAGCCCTGTTCGACTGGCGCAACGACCGAACGGGACTGGATTAGCCGTTCCCTACTTTTCTTTCGTCATCCTCCGGCGAGCGTAGCGAGATCGGAGGATGACGAAAGGCATATCATCCTGCTGGGTTTAGCGCCTGCCAGGCCCCTAGCCGAACCTGCACGTCGGCCTCAATGTCGGCATAGAACAGGTTGTATTGACGCGCCTTTCGGCGATCGGCCCAGTCCCCGACCTCTTTGAAGGCTTCCGACTTTGGGAAGCTGTGGCGAAGCAGGCCGTCCCGGCACTGGGTCGTCACCTGGCGGTCCAGAAACGCCGGGCGGACCCCCCATTCCAGCCCCGTCGCATTGGCCGCGCCCAGGTGCCGTCGCGCCGACACGAGCTCGTCCGACGGACTGCCGGTCACCGGGTTGACGCAGAGGGCGGCCCGGCCATTGAGCTCAACCAGCCTGCCCTTCCCGTTCCAGACCAGGGCCCGACGCAGCCGCCGCGCCGCCGCGCCGTTGTCGTCGTCCCCGACCTGGGAGAAGCCGACGACACAGCCCACCTGCCGGCGCGACCCGCAACCCGGCACGGCGGGACTGAGGCTGTCGACGGCCACGATCGTGTCCATCAGATAGGCCGCCACCAACCGCCGCCTCAGCGCCGAGTCGGGCGCGATCCGCTCACGCACCAGCCGGTCGATCAGCTCTCCGCCCTGCTCCACCCCGGCCAGGACGATCGGCCCGGTCGGATGGGCGATGACGAAGGCGTCGAAGGCGGCCGCGATATCGCGATACGCAAAGGCGCGGGCGTCCCGCGCGTCCGCCCGCAGCGTCAGCCGGGTATAGAGGCTGGCCTGTCGGTAGCGGGGCGCCGAGACCGCGCCCGACCGCTCGAACGGCCCGGCGTAGTTGGGCGTCACCACCCGCTTCAGGTAGGCGTCGGCCTCGCGGTCATCGATCGGCCCATTCCACTCCCGCCCGCCGTCATAGGTAGTCGAGTGGACGAAAAAGACGGCGGCCGACCCCGCGCCCGGTGCCCGCGCGTCCAGCAGGGCCCAGTTGTCGGGACGAGCATAGTCCGGGGCGGCCGGCGGCTCATAGGTCTGGAACGGCACCTGGGGATCCAGCGCGGCCCTCAGGATGTCGCCCCGCCATACCCCTACGGCCACGACCAGAAGCCCGACCAGGGCGAAACCGGCCCAGCCGATCGTCTGCCTCAGGGTCAGGCGAGACCGTTTCACCGCCAGGGGTCCGGGGTGGCCAGATAGTCCTGCACATAGCGCCGGACACCCTCTTCCAGCGGCGTGGACTGGCCGGCATAGCCGGCGGCGCGCAGCCGCTCCATCCGGGCTTCGGTAAAGTACTGATACTTGTCGCGGATCACCTCGGGCGTATCGACGTAGGCGATCGACGGCGTCTTGCACGCCGCCGCGAAGGTGGCGTTGGCAAGATCAAGGAAGGACCGCGCCTGTCCCGAACCGGCGTTGAACACCCCGAAGACGTGCGGGCTTTCGAGCAGCCAGGCGACGATATCGACCACGTCGTCGACGAGGACGAAGTCCCGCATCTGGCCGCCGTCGGCATAGTCGGGGTTGTGGGAGCGGAACAGGGTCACGGTCTCGCCCGCCGCGACCTTGGGCCAGATCTGGGCCACGACCGACTTCATCGTGCCCTTGTGACCCTCGTTGGGGCCATAGACGTTGAAGAACTTCAGCCCCGCCCACTGGCTGGGCGACTGTCCCCGATCCGACTGACGCGCTGCATACTGATCGAACAGCATTTTCGAGTATCCATAGGCGTTTAGAGGCCGGAGTGCCGACAGGGCCGAAAGACTATCGTCGTCCTCGAACCCGTCCAGTCCGTCGCCATAGGTCGCCGCCGACGAGGCATAGATGAACCGAGCATCGCGGATCGAACACCAGTCCCACAGGTCGCGCGACAGGGTGAAGTTGGTCCTCAGGATCAGGTCGGCGTCCGGCTCGGTCGTCGCCGATATCGCCCCCATATGCACCACGGCCTCGATGACCTCGGCATGACGCTCCAGCATCTCGAACAGGTCTTCGGGGGCCCAGAAGTCGGCGATCGGGTGTTTGGCCAGGTTCTTCCACTTGGCCAGATCGGCGGTCTCCAGCCGGTCGCAGACCACCACGTCGTACGCGTCCTCGGCCGTCACCCGGGCGACGATGTTGGAGCCGATGAAGCCCGCCCCGCCGGTGACGACGATCATCTTCCTCATGTCGTGTCTCCCGACAGCTTCTCGATGGTCTTCGTCGTCGAATAGCCGTCCTGGAAGGCCGCCAGACGGACCTCGCCACCCCAGCTCTCGACCAGATCGCCACCGACGACCCCTTCGCGCGTATAGTCCGCCCCCTTGATGAGCACGTCGGGCCTCAGCCGTTCGATCAGGGCGATGGGCGTCGGGTCGTCAAAGCTGGTCACCCGGTCCACGCTGGCCAGACCGCCGATGACGACGGCGCGGCTGTCCAGGTCATTAACCGGCCGGCCCTCACCCTTCAGCCGCTTGACCGAGGCGTCGGTATTCAGCGCGACGACCAGCCGGTCGCACCATGACCGCGCCTGGGCCAGATAGGCGACGTGCCCCCGGTGCAGGATGTCGAAACAGCCGTTGGTGAAGCCGACCTTCAGCCCCATCGCCCGCCACGCCTCGACCTGAGCGGCCAGGTCGTCCAGCGGCGTCACCTTGGCGTGGGCCAGCGATGCGTGCTGGCTCATCTCCGCGTCGATCAGTTCGGT
>NZ_JAEMRD010000089.1 GCF_016463485.1 Brevundimonas sp. | reverse complement strand
GAGGAACCGGGGGCCGGTCGCGGGGGTGAAGGGCACGGCGCCCAGCAGCTTGGGGTAGTAGCGCCCGCCCGCCCGCTCATAGGCTTCGGCCCAGGAATGGTCGAAGACGTATTCGCCCTGACTGTGACCTTTCAGATAGAGGGGCATGACGCCGAGCACCGAACCGTCGTCGGCGGTCAGGGCCAGGTGGCGCGGACCCCAGCCCTGTCGTGGCGCGGCGCTGCCCGAGGCCTCGCAGGCGTGCAGGAAATCGTAGCTGACGAAGGGATCGCCGGTCGGGGCGGCACAGGCGTCCCACGCCTCGCGGCCTATGGCGGCGAGGGTGTCGTGGACGTGGATGGAGAAGCTACTCAAATCCGCTCATCCCGGCGAAAGCCGGGACCCAGTTCTGTCGTGAGGCACGGCGCTGGATCGCCGATAGCGTGAACCATCGGCACCTAGCGCCCAAAGCACTGGGTCCCGGCTTTCGCCGGGATGAGCGGAAGAAAATGGATCAGCGGACTTCCACCACCGCATCCACTTCCACCGCGAAGCCGAGCGGCAGTTGATACACGCCGACGGCCGAGCGCGCGTGTTTGCCGGCGTCGCCGAAGACCTCGACCATCAGGTCGGAGCAGCCGTTGATGACGGCGGGGATGGCGGTAAAGCCCGGGCCGGCCTGGACGAAGCCGCCCAGTTTCACGACCCGCACGACACGGTCCAGATCGCCGTCCAGCGCCGACTTCATCTGGGCGATCAGGTTGATGGCGCACAGTCGGGCGGCGGCCTGCGCCTGTTCCGGGGTGACGTCTACGCCGACCGTGCCCTTGATGCCGCCCGAGGCGTCGTTCGACAGCTGGCCGGAGATGTGCAGCAGGTTACCGGTCTGGACGAACGAAACATAGCTGGCGACCGGCTTGGCGGGTTCGGGAAGCTCGACGCCGAGTTCGGCGAGGCGGGCGGTGATGGACATGGAAAGCTCCGAAGGTTTGGCCCGGGGTTTAGCGCACGGCCGTCAGGGCGTCAGCCTTAAAGGTTCGCCAACCGGTGTGTGTCATGGTCGCGCCATGGAAATGCTCAGCCCCTCTCAGGTCGAAGCCTTCAAAGGCGTCCAGCAGCGACTGGCACCCGACCTACTGAACCGCGTCCTCACCGCTTCGGTCGAGGCCGTCTATCCGGCGCGGGCCTCGGCCAGCCACTGGAATTTCGACCTGCCCTCCCACGCCGCCGACGAGGCGCTGGGGGCTGATGCGACCGACGCCATGCGCCGCGCCCTGGTGGCGACCTGGGTGCTGGAGATGGCCGAGCGGGTCGAGACCGCCGCCCTGCCGGTCGAGGTGCATGAGCTGTATCCCTTCTGGCTCGACAAGCTGGCCGCCTTCCTGACCGAGGCCGCCGACGGCGATGCCGAATACGACCGCGACCACTATGCCAAGGATGTGCGCTTCGCTCTGGTGCTGAGCGTGCCGGGTGCGAAGACCCAGACGATCGACCTGTCGTCGCCGATGGGACCGGGGCAGGTGGTGAGGAACGGTCGCGACGGCTATGGCTGGTCGCAGGTTCTGGCCTATGCAAAGGCGCAAGGGTGGAAGAAGCCCTGGCTGGAGGTCCACACCGAGAGCCGCCACACCGACGATTTCACCGAGGCCGGCTGGGACCGCGCCTGGGCCACCGCCGCCGCGATCTGCAAGACGCGGCCCGAGCTGGCCGGGATGATCGGATCGAGCTGGTTCTACGATCCGCCGCTGGAAACCATCTCGCCGCGCCTGGCCTATCTGCGGGTCAATCCGCTCAAGGGCGGGGCCTTCATCATCCACCAGGGCCCGGCCCCGATCCATTCCGAACGCTGCGGAGCGACCTCGCCGACACGCCGGGCGATGATCGAGAGTGGGGAATATCTGCCGCGCTCGTGGCTGGTTGCCTGGCCGAAGTCGACGCTGATCCCGTGGGCGGAAGCGCGCAAGGCGGCGCTGGCGGCGGAAGAGAAACAGGCGGCGTGACGTTTCTCCTCCCTGTTCGCCGCTTGGCGAATGGGGAGGTGGCATGGCGCGTCTTCGCGGCATGACGGAGGGGGCGAAGCGGTATCAGCCGCTGAGTCTCCCCACATCCAACACCGAGTCGCCCCCTCCGTCTCGCCGGCTGTCGCCGTCGATCCACCTCCCCATTCGCTGCGCGAACGTGGAGGAGAACTACGCCGCCACCCTCTCCCACCCCGCGCCCACCGGCAGGATGTCCAGATCGGCGGCCTTGGCCAGGCGGATCACGCGATCCAGGTCGTCGGGGGTGCAGCCATAGGGGGTCGGGCCGTCCATGACGTCGTGGCCATAGGCGATCAGCCAGCCTTTTGACGCAGCAGTGTCGGCCATCATTCTTTCGAGGTCATAGCCCGGCAGGCGGCGGCTTTCGAGACCGATGGCCTGCAAGAGGTTGCGGTCGGCGAACCCGGCGTTGATGCCGTCGCGGACGCCCCGGCCGCACAGGAAGCGGCGGTCGATCACCGCCTTTGACCCGAGGGCCGCGTCGCCGAACGGATAGGCGAAGGTGGTCATGACGTGGTCGTCGAGCCGCTCGGCGACCCAGGCGGCGTTGCGGGCCAGGCTGGCGTCGAGTTCGGCGGGGCTGAGGGTCAGGGTCGAGACGTGCTCATAGGTGTGGCAGCCGACCTCGTGCCCGGCCTCGTGCAGGGCCTGCAGATGGTCGGTCTCGAACTGGGGCAGGTCCATGTTGGAGCCGCCGGCCAGGCCGCCGCAGACATAGTAGGTGGCCTTGATCCCGTGCTCGGCCAGGATCGGCCCGGCTTCGGTCCAGGCGGTGACGGGGATGTCGTCGAACGACAGGCTGAACACGCCGCGCGGCGGGGCGATGTCCACCGGGCGGACGTCGAGATAGCGACCGGCGCGGCGACGCATCTTGTCGATGAAGGCTTGCATGGGATGCACAATGCCCTCCGTGAGTTAATTCCACCCTTCCGCTCATCCCGGCGAAAGCCGGGAGCCAGTGCTTTTGTGAGGCAGTGCGTTGGACGATGAAAGTGCGTCACCAGATGCCGTCTTCGCCCAAAGAACTGGGTCCCGGCTTTCGCCGGGATGAGCGGAATTTGGGATCATTTCTTCAGCGCCCGACCTGCCACCACCGCGTCCTTGCCGAATTTTTCGCGGAGTTTGTCGATCGTGGTCTCGGTCTTGAGGATACGGGTCTGGTCGGCGGCGAACAGGCCGGTGGGTGCGTCGACCGCGTCGGTGACTTCGGCCATGCCGATGCCGATCAGGCGGTAGGGGCGGCCAAGTTCGGGCTTCAGCAGGTCGCGGCCGATGGCGAACAGCGCGCGCGCCGTCTGGACCGGATCGGGCACGCTGATGCGGCGGGTGATGATCTTGAAGTCGGTGCGGCGCAGTTTCAGCACGATGACGCGGCTGGCGACGCCGTCGCGGCGGGCCTTCGACGCCAGCTTCTCGCACAGGGGCCAGAGTTCGGCCTCAAGGTCTTCGGCGGTGGTCAGATCGACGTTGAAGGTGGTCTCGGCGCTCATGCCCTTTCGGTCATGCTCGGGCCGCACCAGCCGCGCGTCGCGGGCATGGGACAGGTCGTGCAGGCGCAGGCCGGTCTCGCCATAGCGCCGGACCAACTCCTTGAGATCGGCCGAGGCCAGGTCGCCGATGGTGTTGAACCCGTCGCTGCGCAGGGTCTTGCCGAAGACGGGGCCGACGCCGGGCAGGGCGGTGACGGGACGGGGAGCCAGGATGGCGACGGCATCGCGGCGATTGACGACCGAGAACCCGCGCGGCTTGTCCATTTCGGACGCCATCTTCGCCAGGAAGCGGTTCGGGGCCAAGCCGATGGAGACCGACAGGCCGGTCTCGTCCTCGATCCGCTTCTGGAGCCGGACCAGCTGGAGGGCGGCGGGCCCGCCGTTCAGGCGTTCGGTGCCCGACAGGTCGATCCAGGCCTCGTCCAGCGACAGGGTCTGGACCAGGGGTGTCAGTTCGCGGACGAAGCCGAAGATGCGGCCGCTTTCGTGGACGTATTTGGTGAAGTCCGGCTTGATGACCACGGCCTCGGGACAGGCTTTCAGCGCCTTGAACATCGGCATGGCCGAGCCGACGCCATACAGCCGGGCCACGTAGCAGGCGGTCGAGACCACGCCCCGCACTCCGCCACCGATGATGACCGGTTTGTCGCGAAGCTCCGGCCGATCGCGCTTTTCGACCGAGGCATAGAAGGCGTCGCAATCCAGATGGGCCAGGGTCAGGGTGTCGAGTTCGGGGTCGCAGACGAGGCGCCTGGAGCCACACGCCGGACAGCGCAGCGTCGGTTCGCCTCCCGTCCACAAGCAATCGCGGCAGATGGCCTGGATGGCTAAAATGGCAGTTCCTTAAACTCGTCATCCTCGGGCTCGTCCCGAGGATCCAGACGCACGGTATCGAATGTGGTGCGCGATGACAGCCATCGGGAGTCTGGACCCTCGGCACAAGGCCGAGGGTGACGGAGGCTGTGGATAGAGCCTCGGGTCGAATCCCCGTGCCGGTCGGCACCCGCTTCACGTGACCTTAAGAGTGGAGGGCGCAGGTTGCGAGGACAGAAGGCGAAGACGCCTCTCGATAACCACGCCGCCAAAACGGGGGCGGACAGGCCGGGTGATGATGTCCAAGAAAGTCCTCATCGTCGAGGATAACGAGCTGAACATGAAGCTTTTTCATGATCTGCTCGACTCGCAGGGGTACCAGACGCTGCAGACCCGCGAAGGGTTGCAGGCGATGGCCCTGGCGCGTCAGCACTCGCCCGACCTGATCCTGATGGACATCCAGCTGCCGGAAATCTCGGGGCTGGAGGTCACCAAATGGCTCAAGGACGACGAGGAGCTGGCACACATCCCGGTCATCGCTGTCACGGCGTTTGCGATGAAGGGCGACGAGGAACGGATCCGGCAAGGGGGCTGCGAGGCCTATATCTCCAAGCCCATTTCGGTGATGCATTTCCTCGAAACCGTCCGGAAGCACCTGGGGTAGTTTGTAATGACCGCGCGTATCCTTGTGGTCGACGACGTGCCGGCGAACGTCCGGCTGCTCGAAGCCAAGCTGACGATCGAATACTACGACGTGGTGTCCTGCCACGACGGCCAGACCGCGCTGAAGCTGGCGGCGGCGGAAAAGCCGGACATCATCCTGCTGGACGTCATGATGCCCGGGATGGACGGGTTCGAGGTGTGCCGGCGGCTGAAGGCGGATGCCGAGACCCGGCATATTCCGGTCGTTCTGGTGACTGCACTTGACGGGCGCGAGGACCGGATCAAGGGGCTGGACGCCGGGGCAGACGACTTCCTGACCAAGCCACTGGACGACGTCGTGCTGTTCGCGCGCGTGCGGTCACTGGTGCGGCTCAAGTTGATCATGGACGAACTGCGCGAGCGCGAGGAGAACGGTCGGCGGATGGGTGTCACCACCGACGGCGCTGCACGCTTGCGGGGCTCGGGTGGGCGCGTTCTGATCGTCGATGACAATGCCCGTCAGGCAGCCAAGGTCATGGAAGAACTGTCGCGCGAGCATCGGCCGGTGGTCGAGACGGACGCAGGCGCTGCCCTGGTGGCGTCACGCGGCCTGATCGACCTGATGATCGTCAATATCGCGGCCCAGGGCTTCGACGGCCTGCGGCTGATCGCCCAGATCCGGTCGGTCGAGGCGACGCGGCACCTGCCGATCCTGGCGATCGTCGAGACGAGCGAACGGCCCCGGTTGCTGAAGGCGCTGGAACTGGGCGTCAACGACATCCTGTCGCGTCCGGTCGATTCCGAGGAACTGGCGGCGCGGGCGCGGACCCAGATCCGGCGCAAACGTTATACGGACTTCCTGAGGGAAAAGCTGGATTACAGCCTGGAGATGGCGGTCACCGACGCCCTGACCGGCCTGCATAACCGGCGCTATATGTCGGGGCAGCTACAGGCCTTCGTTCAGCGGGCCAACCACGGCGGCGATCCGGTGGCGGTGCTGGTGCTCGACATCGACCACTTCAAGGCCGTCAATGATGGATTTGGCCACGACGCCGGCGACGAGGTGCTGAGCGAGTTCGCGGTGCGTCTGGCCACCAATGTGCGCGCCGTCGACCTGCCTTGCCGGCTGGGCGGTGAGGAGTTCGTGGTGGTGATGCCCGATACCAGCCTCGAGGACGCCCACAGCATCGCCGACCGCATCCGCCGTGACGTGGGTTCGGCCCCGTTCCGCGTGATGGGCGGGCGAGAGCATCTGACCATCACCGTCTCCGTCGGGGTGGCGGCGTCGCTGGGCGAGGGCGACACGCCGGAAGCCCTGCTAAAGCGTGCCGACGAGGGCGTCTATGAGGCCAAGGCTTCGGGCCGCAACCGGGTCATCGCCCGCGCCGCCTGACTGCATTCAGGCCAGCGGCAGGGTCAGGCGGGCGATCAGGCCGCCCTCGGCGCGAGGAATCAGGACCACGTCGCCACCGTGGGCGCGGGCGACCTGGCGGGCCACGGTCAGGCCCAGGCCGGCGCCGCCCGTCTCGCGATTGCGTGAGCGTTCGCCGCGGGCGAAGGGCTCGAAGACAGACTCGAGGTCGTCGGCGGGCAGGCCGGGGCCGTCATCCTCGATCAGGACCAACGCACGGCCGTCCTCGCCCCCGGTGCGGACCCGGGCGACGCCGCCGTATTTGACCGCATTGCCGATCAGGTTGGCCAGGGCGCGGCGCAGGGCGGCGGGGTCGCCCTGGACCGTCAGGGCGGGGCCGCCGGTGAAGCTGACAGGTTCTCCGGTGTCCGAGAACCCTGCGGCGCAGTCCGCGGTCAGGGTGGTCAGGTTGAGCGTCTCGCGCCGATCCGGGGCCGCCTCGCCGCGCACATAGGCCATGGCCTGGGCGATCAGGGCGTCCATCTCCTCGACGTCGGCGGCCATCCGGTCACGCAGGGTGTCGGGCGCCTGTTCGGCGCGGAAGCGCAGTCGGGTCAGGGGGGTGCGCAGGTCGTGGGCGATGGCGGCGACCGTCTGGGTGCGGCGGCGGATGTGGTCGCGCAGCTTGGCCTGCATGTCGTTGAAGGCGGCAATGGCGGTGCGAACCTCGCTGGGGCCGGATGGCCTCAGAGGCTCGGCGTCGGGGTCGGCGCCCAGGCGCTCTGCAGCCTCGGCGAAGACGCGGATCGGCCGGGTCAGGCGTCGGGCCATGACCCAGACGAGCGGCGCCAGTAGCAGCATGGAAATGCCCATCGACAGCAACAGCCGGACCTGGGACGGCGACAGCAGGTCGTGCGGGGGCTCGACGACCGCCCAGCGGCCGTCCCGCTGCTGGAAGGAGGCGGTGAAGGGGGGGAAGCTCAGGCGATCGAACACGGCCAACTGATCGACCTGAATCCGCGCCGGGCCGGTCCGGGTCTCCGTGCGGCTGACGACGACACTGGAGACTGCGCCGGCGACCGGATCCGGTACCCGACCGGCTTCGGGCCGGGCAGGGCCCGGGCTGGCCGGGAGCCCGACGATGCTGGTGGTGGATTGGGTCTCGACAGAGTCTTGCGGCTTGGGCGGGCGCGTCATGACGAACACCCCGCCCGGGCCGTATCGCGTACTTCCGCCTGGACCGTCCGGCGGGCGGTGGTCGAACAGGACCCGTCCAGCGCCGTCCCTGCGGCCCCAGCCCGGCCCTTGGGCGATCTCGACCTGGACCCTGTCCCGTGTGGTGCCCAGCCTGCGGGCCAGAGTGGTTTCGAGGGCCAGGGTCAAGGGATCGTTCGGCCTGTCCGCTGACCTCAAGGAGGCGGGTTGATCGGCCAGGCGGCGTTTCAGGGTCTTGCCGTCGGTGGTCTCGGCCGGTTCGCCTTTCAGGGCGCTGGCGGCGGCGTCGATGCTGAAGCCCTGCGGCCGTGGCTCGGGGGCCAGCACGACCACGGCGAAGGCGACCGCCTGGGACAGGGCGACGGCGACCGCGACAAGCAGGGCGACCTGGACCATCACCGAAAGCGAGGCGGGCCGCCTCACCCGCGTCGCCCGATGATGACGGCCGGTCGTTCCACCTTGATGTCGAAGCGATAACCCTCGCCGCGCAGGGTCTGGATCATCTCCAGGCCCGAGCCGTCGTCGAGTTTCTTCCTCAGGCGGCTGATCTGGACGTCCATGGCGCGGTCGAAGACGTCGGCGTCGGAGCCGCGCGCTGCCTCCAGCAACTGGTCGCGGGTCAGGATGCGCCCCGGTCGTTCGGCAAAGGTGCGCAACAGGGCGAACTCACCCGCCGACAGGCCGACGACCTGCCCGTCCGGCCGGGTCAGCTCGCGCCGCACCAGGTGCAGGGTCCAGCCGGCGAAGCGCAGGGCATGGTCGGCGGGGCCTGTGCCTGCGTCCTCGCGCGGACGACGCAGGACGGCGCGGACACGGGCCAGCAGTTCGCGGGGATTGCACGGCTTGGCCAGATAGTCGTCGGCCCCGAGCTCCAGACCCACGATCCGGTCTGTGTCCTCGCCCATGGCGCTGAGCATGACGATAGGCGGACCCGCCCGCGACAGGCGACGCACGACCGACAGGCCGTCCTCGCCGGGCATCATCAGATCCAGAACGATCAGGTCGACCGTGGCCGTGGCCAGTGACCGGTCCATCTCGGCGGCGGAGGCGGCGGTGGCGACGTGATACCCATGCTGCGTCAGATACTCCGACAGCACTTCGCGGATGCCGGGGTCATCATCGACGACCAGGATGCGGGCGGGGGTATCCATGGACATCCGATCCTTATGCCGTGCCCGGCCGACACCGTCATTTCAGCCCTGAAACATTTATCGGACCGACTGAAATCCCCAGGCAAGGCCGGGGTGGTGAAACCGTGTCACAACAACAAGAGGATTCCTCTCCATGCTGATCGCCCTGACCCTCGCCGCCGCCGTCGCCGGCCAGTCCGCGCCGCCTGCGCACCCCGCGACCGAGACGCGCCACGAGGTCCGCATCGTCACGTCGGGCGGCCCCGGCGGCCCCGGCGGGCGTCCGGACATGGACAAGAACGACGACGGTTTCGTCACTCGCGAGGAGTTCACCGCGCCCCAGACGGCGGCGTTCGAGATGCTGGACACGAACTCCGACGGCCGGATCTCGACCGAAGAGTTCGCCTCTGGCCGTGCCGCCGCGCATGTGATCCTGGGTGGGCCCGGCGGTCCCGGTCCGGCGGGTGGGCCGATGCGGTTTCACATGAGCGGACCGGGCGAGCCCGGCGGTCATGGCCCGATGGGCGAGGGCAATGTGACGGTGATCCGTCGCGGCGGCCCCGATGGCGGCATGGCTCCGATGGGACCCATGGGTGCGGGTCGGAACGTCCAGATCCACACGATCGGCGGCCCAGGCCAAGACGGCCCCGGCGACCTCGACAAGGACGGCGACGGCAAGGTCTCCGAGACAGAGTTCCTGGCACCCCTGCGCGAAGCCTTCCAGCGCATGGACGCCGATCGTTCGGGCGCGCTGGAAGCCGGAGAGCACGGCCCGGGCGGTGGCGGCAACGTCTTCATCATGCGCCGCGACGGGCCTGACGCACCGTCTGCGGATTGATCGTCACGAACATGACTTGAGCGTTCCTGTCAGGCTGACATAGGGTGGCGGCGATGTTTCCCGCCACCCGTTCCCTTCGGCTCCCGAGCCCCCGGTGCCCGGCGCATGGTCCTGCGCGCGGGCTCGCGTTGATTCTGGCCGGCGTCCTGGCGTTGGGCGGGGCCGCGCCTGCCATGGCGGGTGAGCTCGCATCGACGCCTGTCGTCGTGGCCGCGCCGCTCGACCGGGCGCGTGCCGAGATGAACAAGCGGGTCTTCGACCGGGTCTGGAGCGAAGTCCGGACCCAGTATTACGACGCGACGATTCATGGTCTCGACTGGACCGAGGCGCGCCGCACCTATCGGCCCGACGCCCTGGCCGCCCGCGACGACGGCCAGCTGTATCGCGTCATCGACCAGATGCTGGACCTGCTCGACGACGACCATGCGGGCGCGGCTCCCCCGGCCGTGGCGCGCCGCCAGGATGCCCAGCGGCGTCGTCGCGCCGTGATGGGCGTGACCCTCTATCCCCAGGACGGCGGCGGCTACCGGATCGAGCGGGTGCGCGCCGGGTCTCCGGCCGAGGCGGCGGGCGTGCGCGTCGGCTGGCGGCTGGCCGGAGACGGCACCGGCGGCTGGTCGCCGGATCGCGAGGTCGTTGACGGCCAGCCTCTGACCCTGGCCTTCACCGATACGGAGGGCGAGCGTCGTGACGTGACCCTGACCCCGCGCGAGATGGACCCCCTGCCGGCCTTCGTCGCCGACCGGTCCCGGCCGGACGTGCTGGTGCTGCGTATCGAGGGGTTCGAACCCGGTCTGGGTCGCTGGATGGGGGCGCAGCTGGCCGACCTGTCGCCGGACACGGCCGTGGTTCTGGACATGCGCGACAATCCCGGCGGCCTGTTGATGGAGGCCGACGCCGTGCTGTCCTGTTTCCTGCCCGACCGTATGGCCTGGGCGACGCGGACCAACCGGTCGGGTCGAGCGGCGACGCTGCGCGTGCGAGAGGCCTGTGGCGGGCGGACCGAACCGGCGACCAATGCCCTGGCCGTGCTGGTCGACGGATCGAGCCGCAGCGCCGCCGAACTGACCCCTGCCGCCTTGCAGGAGGCCGGGCGTGCCATCGTGGTGGGCGAGCGGACGGCTGGGGCGGTGCTGATCTCTCAGGATACGCCGTTGCCGGACGGCGGGCGGCTGACGCTCAGCCGCGCCGATTTCGTCACTGCGGGCGGGGTGCGGCTGGAGAAGCGCGGCGTGGATCCCGACCTGGTCGTCACCGATACGGAGGCTGAACCGGACGCGGCCGACGAGGCCCTGCTGGCCGCCATCGCCGCCTTGCGGACCCTTGTAACTGCTGGCGCGAGGCCGGATGTCAATTGAACGGCGCGGCTCGGCGTGGATGAGCGGATGGCGCAATGGGCTGGCCGTACTGGCCTTCGCCGGCCTCGCGGCCTGTCAGTCGATTCCGTACGAACGGACCGGGGTACTGCCGCCGCCCGTCGTCGTCGCCGATGCCTCGCCCGATCGGGCGGCCCTGAACGCCAGGACCTATGATGCGGCGGTCGGCTGGGTGGAGAAGCTGTTCTACGCCAAGGATTTCCATGGGTTGGACTTCGCGGGCGAGGCCGCCGCGCGCCGCGCCGAGGCCATCGCCCAGCCCGACGAGGCTGGCTTCTATGGCGCGCTGGAAGCCCTGGTCGACAGGCTCGACGACGATCACACCCAGACCCTGAGCCCGACCCGGCGTGAGCGGATCGCCGCCGGCGAGGCGGGCGATCGCCGCCCCGGCTACGGCATGGTGATGATGCCGCGCGGCGACGATCGCTATGTCGCACGGGTGCGGCCAGACACACCCGCGTCGGCCGCCGGCGTGCAGGTCGGATGGAAGGTGGAGACCGTCAACGGCGTCCCGCCGCGTTTCGCCTCGCCGGCCCAGGAGGGAAAGGCCGACACCGTGGTCTTCCTGGACGAGACGGGTGAGCGACACACGGTCGAGCTGACCCCCGTGCCGCTGGATCCCCTGCCGCGCACCGAGGCGCGACGGCTCGAGGGCGACATCGCCTATATCCGGTTCGACGACTTCGACCGCGAGACCTACGACTGGTACAAGGCCGAGTTCGCCAGACTGGCCGATGCGCCGCCGGCCGGCCTGATCATCGACCTGCGCACCAACGGCGGCGGAAGCCTGGCCCTGACGGGGATGAGCCTGTCCTGGCTGTTCGACCGAGAGATCGATTTCGGTGTGACGACCGGACGTTTCATCAATCGGCGCTACACCAGCGAATCCCCGGATCGACCCTATCTGGGGCCCGTCGTGATGATCGTGGGCCCGGGCTCGGCCAGTGGCGGCGAGCTCTACCCGGCGGTGGCCCAGGAGTTGGGCAGGGCCGTGATCGTGGGGGAGCGGACGCGGGGGGCGGTGATCGGATCGCGCGCCGTGGAATTGCCCGACGGCGGCGCAATCCGGATCGGCATCTTCGACATGACCACCCCCGGCGGGGCGCGGCTGGAGAAGGTCGGGGTGATCCCCGATGTCCCGGTTGACGTCGACTGGGGTGCGCTGCGTGAGGGACGCGATCCGGCGTTGGCCGTGGCGCTGGCGGAACTGGAAAAGCTGCGGATCGGGCCGGGGCTGTAACCCACTTCCGCTCATCCCGGCGAAAGCCGGGACCCAGTGCTTTGGGCGATCAACGGTGAATATCAGCGCAGAAATCAATCCCAGCCAGGGTGCTCAAATCCAGAACTGGGTCCCGGCTTTCGCCGGGATGAGCGGAATTTTTTGGGTCCGGAGCCAAGCCTATTTCCGAACCGGCCTGACTTTTCCAGCCGCCTCGGTCGCCCGTGCCCGTGCCTCCTCGGTGGTGGCCCCCCGAGCTGTTGCCACTCCCATCCGGCGACGTTCGAAGCTTTCCGGCTTGCCGAACAGGCGCAGGTCCGCCGTCGGGACGGCCAAGGCCTCGGCGACACCTTCATAGGCGATACCCACCGCTTCCATGCCGCCATAGATGACCGCACTGGCCCCGATCTCGCGCTGGCTGACGTCCACGGGCAGGCCCAGTATCGCGCGGGCGTGCAGGGCAAACTCGCTCATCGTCTGGGTGGCCAGGGTGACCAGGCCGGTATCGTGCGGGCGGGGCGAGACCTCGGAGAACCAGACCTGGTCCCCCTTCACGAACAGCTCCACCCCGAACACGCCCCAGCCGCCGAGCGCCTCGGTGACCCTGGCCGCGATGTCCTGAGAGGCCGCGAGCGCCGCCTCCGACATGGCCTGGGGCTGCCAGCTTTCGACATAGTCGCCGCTGACCTGGCGATGGCCGATCGGGGCGCAGAAGTCGGTGCGGGTCTGGCCGTCCACATCGCGCGATCGGACGGTCAGCAGGGTGATCTCGTAGTCGAAGTCGATCCGGCCCTCGACGATGACACGGGGCGTCTCGACCCGGCCGGACGACTGCGCATAGGCCCAGGCGTTGCCGGCGTCCTCAAGGGCGTCGATCACCGACTGGCCCTTGCCCGAGGACGACATCACCGGCTTCACGAAGACCGGCAGGCCGATCGTGTGTGCCGCCTCCATCAGCTCGCGCGACGAGCCCGCAAACGCATAGGGGCTGGTCGGCAGGCCCAGCTCCTCGGCGGCCAGACGACGGATGCCTTCGCGGTTCATGGTCAATTGCACCGCCCGCGCCGTGGGCACCACGCGCGCCAGTCCGGCGGCCTCGATCTGGGCCAGGACCTCGGTGGCGATGGCCTCGATCTCGGGCACGATGATGTGCGGGGCCTCGGCCAGGATGACCCCGTTCAACACCTGGGGGTCGGTCATCGGAATGACGTGGCTGCGATGGGCGACCTGCATGGCCGGGGCGTTGGGATAGCGATCGACCGCGATCACCTCGACGCCGAGGCGTTGCAGCTCGATCGCCACCTCCTTGCCCAGTTCGCCGGCCCCCAGCAGCATGACGCGGACGGCCGTGTCCGACAGCGGTGTTCCCAGTTTCATCGCCAACCTATTCCTTCGGGGCCCAGTTGCCCGCGGTACGGGCGGCCGAAATGGCCTCGACCAGCCTGGCCTCGACGCCGTTGGCCCGCATGGCCGCGGCGTCCATGATTGCCGCGTCGCCACACGCCTGTACGACGTGCGGCAGGTCCGGCGACACCGTCAGTCCGCCGGCCTCGGCGTCGGCCGACAGGCGGAAGCCATTGCCCGAGAACTCTTCCGCATCGAAGACCGGCGCGCACTGTTCCATCCACTCGGAGCCGCCGTCCTGACCCACGATCTGGGCCTTGATCGTACGGACGTACCAGGCGGCGAGGGCGGGCGAATAGACGATCGGGACCGACCCCGCCGTCATCCCTTCGGTGTCGCCATTGGTGACGTTCATGGCCTTCAGCACCGCAGACCAGTCCAGACGCCGGCCCGAGGCGAGATCATAGGTCACCGTCGTCTGGCTGGTCGACGGATAGGGTCCGCCGCAGTTGTATTCCTCTGATATGGCATAGGTGACGAAGGCCGGGCCGGTCATCGGCTGGCTGATCCAGCGGCTGTATCCTCCGTCCTGATTTTCGCAACTGGCCGCGCTTTCGCGGGCACCGGCGTCCAGCGTGTCCAGGTCGGCGTTGACGGCGACGATCGCCGGGGTGGTTCCGCTCAGACGGGGGAGGGC
>NZ_JAEMRD010000088.1 GCF_016463485.1 Brevundimonas sp. | reverse complement strand
CCGTCCTCGCCGCCTCCAAGGCCTCGATCGTCAAGGGGTCCAAGAGCTTCCGCTCGGCCTCTCGCCTGTTCGACGCCGAGGTGCGCGAGGACGCCTGGCTGCTGTATGCCTGGTGCCGCCGCTGCGACGACGAAATCGACGGCCAGGACCACGGTTTCGGCCACGAAAACCTGTCGCCCGAGGAACAGCAGCGCCGCCTGGCCCGCCTCTATGACCAGACCCGCCGCGCCCTGGCCGGAGAGGCGATGGACGACCAGACCTTCGCCGCCTTCCAGCGCGTCGCCCAGCGTCACCGCCTGCCCGAACGCTGGCCACTGGACCTGCTCGATGGTTTCGCCATGGACGTCGAGCATCGCGAGTACCGGACCATCGACGACGTCCTGACCTATTGCTGGCACGTCGCGGGCGTGGTCGGGGTCATGATGGCGCGGGTGATGCACGTCACTGACGCGGCCGTGCTGCGCCGGGCCCAGGATCTTGGCCTGGCCTTCCAACTGACCAATATCTCGCGCGACGTGATCGAGGACGCCCAGGACGGCCGGGTCTATCTGCCCGCAGACTGGCTGGTCGAGGTCGGGCTCGAACCGACCGCCGCCGCCGTCGCCGACCCCGCCAACCGCGCCGCCGTCCACGCCGTCACCCGGCGCCTGCTGGCTGTTGCCGAACCCTATTACGACAGCGCCCGCGACGGCCTGCGCGGCCTGCCGTTCCGGTCATCGATGGCAATCGCGGCGGCGCGCGGCGTCTATCGCGAGATCGGCCGCAAGGTCGTCCGTCGCGGCCCCGACGCCTGGGACAAACGCGTTTCGGTCGGCAAGGCGATGAAGCTGTGGCTGTTCGGCCGCGGCGCCCTGATCGCGATCTGGACCCAGATGCTGGACCGCGGCCATCCCGCTCCGGCCCGGCCTGATCTCTGGACCCGCGTCTGAGCCGTCAGACCTTCACCTGGGGCAAACGCCACCACGGCGTCCCCGGCGACAGGTGGTGCTCATGGTGCCGCCCGAAATGGAAACAGGTCAGCAGCGACAGGATCCATGGCATGGGCAGGGTCCGCGCATTGTGGTGGTCCGGAAAGCCGCCGTCACGCTGATGTCGATGCGGGATCCATGTGCCGAACACGAACAGCTGTAGCGCGCTGAGGATCGCCGGAAGCGCCCAGAACAGGATCAGGTTCACCGGCCTGGCCCCCAGCCACAGATAGGCCAGCAGCACAGCCGTCACGATTGCGAACTCTCGCAATCCGAAATAGCGCAGGAAGAACCCCACGAACCACGGCCCGAACCGCGTCGGCTCGGCCGCATGAAAGTCGGGATCGCCCTCCACCCCCGGCGTCCGGTGGTGCTGGTGATGACAGACGTTGAGCTTGCGGAACGAGAAGGCCGCATAGGCTCCTACGCAGGCCTGTCCCACCACCGCGTTCACCCGTGGCCGCCCCGGCGCGAGCGAGCCGTGCATGGCGTCGTGCGCCACGATGAACATCCCGGCCCCCAGCCAGCTCTGCACCGCGATCAGCACGGGTGTGGTGGCCAGACCCCAACCCTCGAAACGATGAAAGAACGCACCCCAGACATGCAGCCCTAGCCATCCGCCGACGATCAGCGCGGCGAGCCCCAGCCCGATCGCCGTCTGGCGCGCCGCGCTCACGTCGTTTCGACGTCCGAGACCATGGCCGAAGCGTTCGCTCGTTCGGCCCGCCGCGCCTTCAGGATGGCGCTCAGTCGTTGCGGGTCGGGTGCGAACACGAAACCGAACGACACCGCCCCCTCGCGCGTCTGGACCGCGTGATGCAGCTTGTGCGCCTGCACCAGCCGCCGCGCATAGCCGTTCGCCGGCATCCAGTGAAACGGCCACCGCTGATGCACGAGCCCGTCGTGCACGAACAGATAGACGGCTCCATACAGCGTCACCCCCGTCGCCACCGCCCGCACCGGCCACGACCCGGTGAACATGGCCACGAAGAACAGTCCCATCCCGAGGACGCAGCCGACGATGGCATAGAGGTCGTTCTTCTCCCAGGCCTTGTCATGGGGTTCGTGGTGGTCGCGGTGCCAACCCCAGCCCCAGCCGTGCATGACATAGCGATGCGTCCACCACGCCGCCCCCTCCATGAAGAAGAAGACGGCCACGACGATCAGGGCGAACCAGAGGGCGATCATGCTCGCGACACTACGCGCCGTCGCGCCCCGTTCCAACCGTGACCACAGGTCGCTAGAGTCATCTGATGAGCGACGACGCCACCACCCACCGCAAGGACCAGCATCTCGACGTCGTCCTGTCCGGACGGGGTCGTCATGCGAACGACGCCGGCTTCGACGCCGTCCGTTTCGTCCACGAGGCCCTGCCGGATCTGGACCACGCCGCGATCGACCTGGGTGCCGACTTTCTGGGCCGTCGGCTGAAGGCACCCCTGCTTATCAGTTCCATGACGGGCGGCCCCTCCCGCGCCGAGGCGATCAACGCCCGCCTGGCCGAAGCGGCCCAGGCCCTGGGCATCGCGCTGGCCGTCGGCTCCCAGCGCAGCGCGCTCGAGAACGGCGGGGTCGCCGGCCTGGACCAATCCCTGCGCCGTCGGGCTCCCGACGTCCCCCTGCTTGCCAATATCGGCGCGGCCCAGCTGACGCGTGGGTTCGGCCTCGACGAGGCTCGCCGCGCGATCGAGATGATCGGTGCCGACGCCCTGATCGTCCACCTGAACCCGCTCCAGGAGGCCTGTCAGCCCGAGGGCGACCGCGACTGGCGCGACGTCGGCGCGGCGCTCGCGGCCCTGATCGCCGGTCTGGACACGCCTGTCGTGGTCAAGGAGACCGGTGCAGGCATCTCGACCCCGACCGCCCGACGCCTGGTCGACATGGGCGTCGCCGCCCTCGACGTCGCGGGAGCCGGCGGCGCCAACTGGGGCCTGATCGAGGGCGAACGAGCGACCGCCCCGTCCGACAAGGCCCACGCCCTCGCCTTCGCCGACTGGGGCATCTCGACTGTCCGCGCCATCGCCGAGGTCCGCGCCGCCTGTCCCGAAACCGTCATCATCGGCTCCGGCGGCGTCCGCAACGGCCTCGACGCCGCCAAGGCGATCCGCCTGGGCGCTGACATCGTGGGCCAGGCGGCAGGCGTCCTCGACGCCGCGACGATTTCGACCGAAGCCGTGGTCGAACATTTTGAGGTCGTGATCCGGCAGTTGCGCACGGCGTGCTTCTGTACCGGCTCGGCCGGGCTCGCCGCCCTGAGGGCCGCACCCCTGCAGCCGCAGTCCTGAACCGAGGACCGAATGGCGCGAACCGATACCGACATCGTCATCCTGGGCGGCGGTCACAACGGCCTGGTTTGCGCCTTCTATCTGGCGCGGGCGGGGCTGAAGGTCACGGTGCTGGAGCGGCGCGGCGTCGTCGGCGGGGCGGCGGTGACGGAGGAATTCCACCCTGGCTTTCGCAACTCCACCGCCAGCTACACCGTCAGCCTGCTTAACCCCAGGATCATCGCCGACCTGGAACTGGCGCGGCACGGCCTGAGAGTGGTGGAGCGGCGGATGTCGAACTTCCTGCCCCTGCCGGACGGCCGCTATCTGGCGGCAGGAGAGGGCCGGACGGCCGGCGAGGTGGCGAAATTCTCGACCCGCGACGCCGAGCGGCTGCCCGGGTACGAGGCGCGGCTGGAGGCCGTGGCGGCCGTGCTCCGCGCCCTGGTGCTCGAGATCCCGCCGAACCTTCCCCCCGAGTCTCAGGGCATGGGCGGCTGGCTGGCGGCGATCCCCGAGATGCTGAAGTCGGCGTCCGTGGCCCGGCGACTGGGCGGGCTGGACCTGACGGCGCGGCGTGACGTGCTGGACCTGTTCGCCAAGTCGGCCGGCGACTGGCTGGACGGCTGGTTCGAGAGCGACCCGATCAAGGCCCTGTTCGGCTTCGATAGCGTCGTCGGCAACTATGCCAGCCCCTATACGCCGGGGTCCGCCTACGTCCTCCTGCACCACGTCTTCGGTGAGGTGAATGGTCGAAAGGGGGTCTGGGGCCACGCCATCGGCGGCATGGGCGCGATCACCCAGGCCATGGCGGCGGCCTGCGCCGAACAGGGTGTCGAGATCCGTCTGGACACCCCCGTCGCTTCGGTGCTGACCGAAAAGGGCCAGGCCGTCGGCGCGGTGACCGAGGCCGGAGACGTGATCCGGGCGAAGGCGGTCGTGTCGAACCTGCATCCGCGCCTGTTGTTCGACCGACTGGTCGATCCAGCCGTCGTCCCGGCCGACTTCACCGAAAGGATGAGCCGCTACGCCTCGGGCTCAGGTACCTTCCGCATGAATGTCGCGCTCAGCGAACTGCCCGATTTCACCGCCCTGCCCGGCGGCGGGGATCATCTGACGGCGGGCATCATTCTGGCCCCCAGCCTGGCCTATATGGACCAGGCCCATGCGCAGGCCCGGCTGCACGGATGGTCGTCCGAGCCGATCGTGGAGATGCTGATCCCCTCGACCCTGGACGACAGCCTCGCCCCACCCGGTGCCCACGTCGCCAGCCTGTTCTGCCAGCACGTATCGCCCGATCTGGACGACGCCCATCGCGACACCGTCGCCGACCTGATGATCGAGACCGTCGACAAGGCCGCGCCGGGCTTCAAGGCCTCGGTGATCGGCCGTCTGGCGCTGGGGCCACGCGATCTGGAGCGCCGCTTCGGCCTGGTCGGCGGCGACATCTTCCACGGTCGGCTGACCCTGGATCAGCTGTTCAGCGCCCGCCCCGTGCTGGGCCACGCCGATCACCGGATGCCGGTTCCCGGCCTGTATCTGTGCGGCTCAGGCAGCCATCCCGGCGGCGGCGTGACCGGCGCGCCCGGGCACAACGCGGCCCGTGCCGTCCTGAAGGACGTTCGTCGCTAGACGTTCGCCACGCCCACCGCGTTCATCAGGGCCTGCTGCACCGCCGCCTCGGTGAAGGGCTTCTGGATCGTCGGGTGGTCGCGCCAGCGGTCGGGGAGTCCGCCCTGGCCATAGCCCGTCGAGAACACGAAGGGCGTGCCCCGCGTCGCGAGGGCCTCCGCGACCGGGAATACCTCGTGACCCGCCACATTGACGTCCAGCAGGGCCGCATCGATCCCCTCGAGCCCGGGATCCGACAGCAGGGCCAGGGCCTCGGCGACGCTCGCGATCGGCCCGACCGGGGTGCAGCCCATGTCCTCCAGGATCGTCTCCAGCAGCATGGCTACCAGGCTTTCGTCTTCGACGATCAGGATGCGGCGGCCGTTCAGGGGGTGGTTCATGGGACGGCTCGATCCAGCGGAACAGTGATGCGGGCTTTGAGGCCGCTGTCGAGGTAGCGGAGTTCCACCTCGCCCGCCAGATCATGACGCACATTGCGCTCGATCATGCGCGTTCCGAAGCCGCGCCGTTCCGGTATCGCAACGGCGGGACCGCCCGTCTCGCGCCATTCGACGACCAGACGCCGGTCGGTCTGGTCGGCGATCGACCAGTCGACCAGCACTCGCCCACCCGGCGCGGACAGGGCACCGTACTTGGCGGCATTGGTCGCCAGCTCGTGAAAGATCATCCCCAGCGACAGGGCGAAGGCCGGGCCGAGCGGCACCGGTGGTCCGTTGGCCGATATCCGGTGCGTCTCGTGCGCCTCGGTCTCGTGCCGCAGGATGTCGCGCAGGTCGGCACCCTCCCAGTGACTGCGGGTCAACAGGTCGTGGGTGTGCGACAGCGACAACAGCCGGGCCTGGAACGACTCGGCGAACGCGCGCGGATCGGCATGCGAGCGGGCCGTCTGCATGGCGATCGACTGGACGGTGGCCAGGGTGTTCTTCACCCGGTGGTTCAGCTCGTCGATCATCAGCTTCTGGCGCTGGGCAGCCCTGACGTTGTCGGTGACGTCGTGGCCCTGCACGAATATGCCCACCACCTTGCCGCCGTCCTCCCGGATCGGCTGGTAGATGAAATCGACATAGGCGTCTTCGAACGGACCGCCCGGCACGGCCTGAAGCCGCAACAGGCTGCCACGACCTTCTACCGGCTCACCGGTCTCGAACACCGTGTCCAGCATGTCGATATAGCCCTGCTCGACCACCTCGGGCAGAGCCTCGGCCACAGTCTTGCCCGCCAGCTCGCGATGGTCCGTCAGGTGGCGATAGGCCTCGTTGAACAGTTCGTACCGGTGATCGGGTCCCGACAGCACGGCGATGAACCCCGGCGCCTGCATGAACATCTCGGTCAGCCGGTTGCGCTCGGTCGAGAGACGACGGTTGTCCTCCTGAACGTGCTGGGCGCGCGCCAGAAGGCCTCCGCCAACCATCGCGTCCAGGGCGCTGACGGCTCCATCGCTGCCGGCAGCCGACATCTGGCGCAGCCGTTCCAGCTCGGTGATGTCGGTCGTGTGCTGCAAAAGCATGACGATCTCGCCGTCCCTGTTCAGGACCGGCGTATGGGTCGCACTCCAGAACCGGTCCTCGAAGACGCGGCCGCCCTCCGGCAGGTCGCGCGGGATCGAAAACTTCACGACGGCCAGATGGTCGGGCTTTCCTGTCGAAAGCGCCTTCTGCATCGAGCGCCGAACCTGGCGGACGTTCTCCGGGGCGTCGTCCCCCGACCCCGAATCGAAGGCACCGAAGATCGGCTGGCCGAGGATTTCCTCGCGCCGGCTGTGGGTGACGTCCAGATAGGCCTGGTTCATCCCAGCGATGCGCAGGTCCGGGTAGAGCAGCACATAGGGATTCGGCGACGCATCGAACGCCGTCGCCAGATCGATCGCGAGATCGCTCGATTTGACCAGTTCTTTCAACGCAATCCCCGCCGAACGCGCCGACTAACGCTCAAGCCGGTGAATGGTTCAATGGATTGTCGTCGATCGTACACAGGCTGGATTTGGGCGAAGTGGACCACAGCGTCTAGAGACAAATCATGATCATCGCTTCCCTTCTCGGTGCCGCGCTCCTGATGACGACCCAGCCTGCCTCCTCCGGTCCGACGGCCCAGACCCGACAGGGCGTTCTGGTCGGGCGTGAAGCCGGGGGTGTCGAGAGCTTCAGGGGCATTCGATATGCCGTGCCGCCTGTCGGCCCCTTGCGCTGGCGTCCGCCCCAGGCACCCGAGCCATGGTCCGGACCGCGCGACGCGGGCTCGGTCGGCGCCATCTGCATCCAGCCGCCCGCCAACGGTGACAACGGCGTCGGCCCCCTACCGATGAGCGAAGACTGCCTGACCCTGAATGTCTGGGCCCCCCAGGGTCGCAGCGCGCCCCTGCCCGTCATGGTCTGGATCCACGGCGGCGGTTACATCAACGGCTCGGGCACGGCGGCGCTCTATGACGGGTCGAACCTCGCGAAGCGTGGCGTGGTCGTCGTCACCCTGAACTATCGCCTCGGCCGGCTCGGCTTCTTCGACCATCCGGCCCTGGCGGCCGAGCGCGAGGCGGGCGAGCCCGCGGGCAACTACGGCGTCATGGACATGATCGCGGCCCTGGAATGGGTGCGCGACAACATCGCGTCATTCGGCGGCGATCCGAGCCAGGTCACGCTCTTCGGCGAGTCGGCGGGCGGCGTCGCGGTGACCCAGTTAATGATCGCAGAGCGCGCGCGGGGTCTGTTCGCGCGCGCGGTGGTCGAATCGGGCCTGGGCCGACAGCAGGGTGCGCCCCTGATCGAGGTGCCGGGCGGGACCCTGCGTCCGACCCGCGCGCGTGGCGCGGCCTGGGCCTATGACGCCGGGATCACACCCACGGCCGAGGCCCTTCGCGCCGCCCCCGCAGAACGCCTGCTGACGCCGGCGCCCAGTTTCTATGACGGTGACCTGATCCTCACCGACGGTGTCATCCTCACCACCGATGTAGAAACCGCCTTCGCCAACGGCTCCCAGGCGCCCGTGCCCCTGATCATCGGGACCAATTCGGCGGAGTTCTGGCGCGCGAACCCGTCCTATGTGCCGCCTTACCGCGACCGTCTCGACGCCCAGACGCCCGACCGGAAGGCGGCGCTGCTCGCCGCCTATGGTAATCAGGCCGCCTATGACGACCACATCGTCAGCGATCTGGTGTTCAATGAGCCGGCGCGGCACCTGGCCCGTCTGCACGCCGGCCAGGGCCACCCGACCTGGCTCTATCGGTTCGATGTCGTCTCGGATGGCATGACCACGCCTCATGGCGGCGCGCCCCACGCCTCGGAACGTCAGTATGTGTTCGACACCCTGACCGCCTCGCCCTGGCCCACCGACGCCCGAGACCAGCGCGCCGCCGACACTATGGCCGGCTACTGGACCGACTTCGCCAAGGCCGGCGATCCAAATGGCGCAAGCGCGCCCGTCCGCTGGCCCGACCTTGGCTCCTCACCCGACCAGCTCCTAGAGTTCACCAACGACGGCCCCGTGGTCAAACCCGTCCCCTTCGCAGACCGCCTCGATCTGATCGAAGCGCTCTATCCGGGCAGGCAGAGGTGACGTCAGGCGCGCTTCCGGACGAACACCGTACCTGCGGAATAGCCCGCGCCGAACGAGCAGATCAGGCCGGTGTCGCCGGGCTCGAACCCGTCGTGGCGCAGGTGGAAGGCGATGATCGATCCGGCGGATGAGGTGTTGGCGTACTCGTCCAGGATTATGACGTTCTCTTCCGGCGTCGGATCGCGACCCAGCACCTTCCGACCGATGAAGTCGTTCATATTGATGTTGGCCTGGTGCAGCCACAGCCGCTTCAACGCGGTGGGGTCGAGGCCCAGTTCACCGGCGTGCTCGACGATCATGTCCGACACGAGCGGTACCACATCCTTGAACACCTTGCGTCCCTGCTGGATGAACAGCTTGTCGGGCGCGCCGATGCCTTCGGGGGCGGCGTTGTTCAGGAAGCCGAAATTGTTGCGGATATTGTTGGAGAAGACGGTCTTCAGCTTTGTGCCCAGGATGTCCCAGCCCCCGGGTCCTGCCTGATCGGCGGCTTCCACGATCACCGCAGTGGCGACGTCGCCGAAGATGAAGTGGCTGTCGCGGTCCTTGAAGTTCAGGTGGGCCGAACAGACCTCGGGGTTGACCATCAACACGGCCTTGACCGAGCCCGAGCCGATGAAGTCGGCGGCGGTCTTGATGCCGAAGGTCGCCGAGGAACAGGCGACGTTCATGTCGAAGCCGAAGCCTTCGATGCCCAGGGCCTGTTGCACCTCGACGGCCAGGGCCGGATAGGGACGGGGCATGTTGGAGGCGGCGCACAGGACCGCGCCGATCTCGCTGACCGGCTTGCCCCAGGCGGCGATGGCTTGCCGTGCGGCGGCGACGGCCATCTCGGCCATGATCGACAAATCGTCGTTGCCGCGTTCGGGGATGTTCGGTGCCATCCGTTTGGGATCGACGATGCCGGCCTTGTCGAGCACGTAGCGCGACTTGATGCCCGAGGCCTTTTCGATGAAGGCGACAGAAGACGGGGTCAGGGCAGCGACGTCACCTTCCTGAATCTGCAGTGCGTGGTCGATGTTCCACTGCTCGGCCCAGGCGTTGTAGGCCTCGACCAGTTCCTCATTGGAGATTGACTGTTCCGGCGTGAACAGGCCGGTGGCGGCGATGACTGACTTGATCACTTCGTGGTCCCTACCGCTCGACGCGCGGCGTCTCGCTGCTTGAGGGACGCGGTCACGGTCGTTCTTGAGGCGTGAGGTCACGCCGGTTTCGTTTCTAAGGCTTCAATAGGACGGTGGCGGCTTACCGTCGAGAGACGCCATGATGCCTCGCCACCAGCGCGGGATGACGCCGCGCGGGCCCGGCGGGACAGGATGGTCCCTCGCGGCGATCAGGGCGTCGACCAGATCCTCAGCCTCGCAGGGCCAGCCGGTGGGGCTGACGTAGATCGGATAGTCGATCAGGGCGGCGTGGATCAGGGCGTCGAGGGTGGCCCGGGTCGTGCGTCTCGGGAACGGGCCGGTCCGGTCGTCGGTCAGGCCCCAGCCGGCATAGAAGGGCCGGCCATAGGTGGTCACCGCCTTGCCCCGCATCAGGGCCTCGAACCCCGACAGGGACGTCAGCGTCACCAGCCGGTCGCAGGCGTTCAGACAGTCGATGATGTCGAGGTCGTCGGCCACCGCATCGACGGCGTCCAGAGCATGGGCATCCAGAAGGCCCGGCCGGTTTCCCGCCATGACGTCCGGGTGGTTGCGATAGATGAGGAAGGCGTCCGGGAAGTCCCGCCGCGCCGCCTCGACCAGGCCGGAGTTGGTGCGGATGTCGGTGCAGCCCAACGCGATCGACTTGTCGTTCTCGACCTGGCCGACCACGAGAACGCGCTCCCGATCGGAAGGCCAGCCGACCGGGGCCTCTCCCCGGATATTGTATTTGGACAGCCCCGCCTCGACGATGCGGGCGCGCAGGCGCGCGGAGCGTGCGAGGGACGCGTCGTCCAGCCCACCGGCCTGGATCAGGCTCTCCAGCCGATTGGGCCGGGTGGCGTCGTAGTAGACCCCCTGATCATCCAGGGCGACGGACAGGGCCCCGTGGAAGTCCGACCCCAGGCCGCGCGACCGGATGAAGCCGTCCTCCATCCGCACCGTAGGCGCAATCGTCGCGGCAGCGGCGGCGCGGATCGGATCGCTCTCCTTGCCCGCCCACCAGATCAGGCGGCCGTTCTCGACTTCCGCCTGTTTCGCGGCGTTGCGGGCGAACCAGTGATAGCGGACAGAGCCCTTGGGCGAGTTCAGCAGGCGGCGGATCGGCGGACGCTTGGCCGGTGCGAACCCGGCGGCGGCCCAGACGCCCGACAGCCGGTCGGCGCGATTCCGCAGGGCGATCAGCCGCCCAAGCGCCGCCTCGGCCTCGCACCGCCGGCCGGTGACCGGATCGACGTAGCGGGCTCCGACGATCAGGGCGGCGGCGGCGATCTGTTCGACCGAGCGGGGTCCGCCCCGGCGGCCGGTCTCGATCGCATCGGTGGTCGGGCCCCACCCCGAATAAAAGGGCGCGCCAAAACACCGGACCGGAAGGCCGCGCAACAGGGCCTCGAACCCCAGCGCCGACGTCACGACATAGACCGCGTCGACGACCGCCAGCAGATCGGCCGCCCTTACGTCTGTGTCGATCACGGTGACGCCGATCAGGTCGCTCGCGACGATACAGCCCTGCTTGCGACCCGCCGCGACGGCCGGGTGGCGCTTCACGATCAGCTGGGCGTCGGGCTCGTCTCGCCGGGCCGCCGCAATCATCTCGGCGAAGGCTGCAGGCGAGGCCAGGCCGTAGGCGATCGAGGCGTCGCCCAACGTCTGGTCCACCACCAGGACCCGCCGCCCGGGCTTCAGGATCGAGGGATCGAGCGGCACGCCCATGTTCGTCTTGGACACGCCCGAGGCAACGATACGGTCGATCAGGGCGCGGGCGCGGGCGGTCATCGCCGCGTCGCACCAGTCGGGCGCGGTGCGGATCAGGTCTTCCATCCGCGAGGGGCGGTGCGCGTCGTAATAGACGCCGAGATCATCCGCGATGACGCTCAGCGAGGTCGCACCCGCTTCGCCGAGGCCGACGGAGCGCAGAAATCCGTCCTCCAGCGCGACATAGGACAGGCCGCGCTTCGCCGCATACGTCCGACCCGCCGCGGCCGTGGGTTTCATCCCCCAGCCGATCACCGCCTTGACCTCCGGGCCCGGCAGCGCGCGCAGGTCGTACCCCGGCAGGAACTCGGCCAGGAACGGAACCTTCAGCACGCCGGGCGCGCAGACCCAGGCGGGGATTTTGGACGGTGGCGTCGGAGCGGGAGTCACGCCCCTGTCTAGGCGGCGCCGAAGACCTTGGAAAGCAGCCGTTGCAGCGCCCCCTGATCCACCGCGTCGAACGCCGCCTTCTCCGTGGAATCCACGTCGAACACCGCGATCAGCCCCCCGTCAGGCCCGAACACCGGCACCACGATCTCCGACGCCGAGCGGCTGTCGCAGGCGATGTGGCCGGGGAAGGCGTGGACGTCCTCGACCACCTGGGTCTGGCCGGTGTCCGCCGCCGCGCCGCAGACGCCGCGGCCGAACGGGATACGCAGGCAACCCAGCGTGCCCTGATAGGGGCCGACGACCAGCTCCCCCACCCTGTCCGGATCCACGACATAGAAGCCGGTCCAGAAATAGCTGTCGAAGGCGTCGGCCAGCATGGATGCGACCGTGGCCATCCGTGCGATCCGGTTCGGCTCGCCCTCAAGGACGGCCAGGATTTCACCCTCGACCTCGGCATAACAGGCGGCCTTGTCGGCGGGGCGATCGGTGCGGGGAACATAGGACATGGCGCGGGCGATTCTCTGGGCGATCGGCGCATATAGGGGGTCGTGGGGCGCAGGGCGAGATCCGCCGGATTCTCCTGTCGAGCGAGTAGCTCAAACCCTGATTTCGCCCGCGATATCAAGCTGTGCGGTAAAGTCGCGCCTTTGCGGCAACGCTTTGTCGCAAAACAACGTTAACCAGAAGGCGAAGTCACTGGACCCGAACGCCGTATTGCGAAATGGTTAATGCGATACCCGGGATCGCCGGATGTCCAGTACGGGGTTCGAGGGGTTCGTGATGGGTGATCGGGAGGATCGAGGCGATCACGCGCGTGGTGTCGCACGCCGGCCCGCAGCCGTCGTCGTGGCCCTGGTCGCATCCGCCGTCGCCCTGACCGGCCTGGCCAGCTGTGGCGAAGGCGGCCCTTCGCTGTGGCGCAAGGACGGGGCGGCTGCCGTCAACGCCTGTCCGCGCCCCGCCTCCCTGACCGGGTCCGAGTTCAATGCCCAGGAACAGGGACTGAGGGCGCTCCGCCGCGCCGCCTTCCGTGGCGACTTCTTCGCCCAGCTGGAGCTCGGGACGCGCTATGCTGCCGTCCGCGCCACCGACAAGAACATCGAGGATCCGATCGAGAGCGCGGTCTGGACCGGCCTCGCTCTGGCCAACGAGGAGGGCTACGCCCCGATCAACCGCGTCGAGCGCGGCGGCCTGTTCGGCGGGGGCCTGAGGGCCCTTTCGCGCTACGACGACTGCCGTGCCTGGGAGCGCCATAACGCCTATCAGAAGCTGGACGAACAGCTTTCCCGAATGTCGCGCGACGAGCAGGAACAGGTCCGCGACCGGATGATCTATGTCCTGTCGACCCAGGACGCGAAGGGGTTCCGCACCCTGGCGCGGCTGCACGACGGCCTGTTCGGTCCCTTCGGCGAGCCCGAGGACAACCCGCAGGGCCGCGAGGCCTATGGCCGCAAGAACGGGGCCAATCGCGAGGAGCGCTGGGCGGCGTCGCGCAATGCGGCGGTCAACCTGTTCCAGCGCAACGACGTCGACGCCTACCTGTACAACTACCTCGCGGTGCAGACCGGCGACGTCGGGGCCTATGTGCTGCTCAAGGATTTCGAACGGTCGTCGCCGGCGCGGGCCCGGTCCGGCTCGTTCGTCGAGGCCAAGGCGCGCCAGTGGGTGCCGCCGTTCGAGTTCTATCCCAATGAAGCACCGCCGTCGGGCGTGCCCTTCTCGGACGAGAGCCGGCCGCGCGGCGACGCCTATGAATACGCCCTGTCGCGGATGCAGACCGAGATGCCCTTCGTTCACGTCGGACGTGCGCTGAAATTCCTCGGCGTCACCGAGGACGTGACGCGCGAGCCGAACGGCCTGTCGAAACGCCAGGTCGAGACGCTGGAGGCCATGCTGGGCCATCCGATGGACGGCTTCCTGTCGCCGCTGGAAAAGGTCCGCGCCATCCAGTTGGCCGCGACCAACGGATCGTCCGACGCCCAGATGGTGCTGGCGGTGATGTATTCCGAAGGCATCGGGGTGCCCGCCGACTACGCCCGCGCCTTCCACTGGTATTCGATGGCCGACAGACAGGGGAACGGCGAGGCCAAGTTCGCCATGTCGACCTTCTTCGCCCTCGGCGTCGCCGGGGTGTCGGACCAGGACAAGGCCCAGGCCGTGGCCTACCGCATCGATTCGGCCTTCGAGGGCTTCGGCCCCTCGGCCTCGCGCCTGCAGGCGGTCCTCGCCCAGGTTTCCCGTTCACAGCGCCGCTAGGAGGGCGAGCCATGAAGACGTCATCGACCGCCCTCGCCATTTCGACCGGACTGCTGGCCGGTGCCGCCGTCGCCGCTGCCGTGTTTCTGGCCCTGGCCGGTCCGACGCCGGCCCAGGCCCAGGTCGCGGCCCGTGTCGAAAGCCAGACCCGACCGAACTTCGGCCTGCTGCTCAGCCCCCAGACCAACAGCCGGCCACGCCGCGAGCACCGGCGGTTCAACTATCGCGACCACCGCCCTGACTATTATGCCC
>NZ_JAEMRD010000214.1 GCF_016463485.1 Brevundimonas sp. | reverse complement strand
GGTCAGTTGGCCAAATCTCACTCTGCCTCGACGACCGCGAGGATGGCGTCGGCGGTGACCTGATCGCCGGTGGCGACGCCGATCTCGGACACCGTGCCGTCAAAGGGCGCGACCAGCGCATGCTCCATCTTCATGGCCTCCAGGACCACTATGGGCTGGCCCTTGACGACGGCGTCGCCGACGGCGGCCGAGACGGCGACGATCTTGCCCGGCATGGGCGCGCGGAGGGAGCCGTCGGAGGCGGCGCCCCCCATTCCGGCGCGAGGCCGGGTCAGGGTGAATGGCACGGCGTCACCAGCGTGGAAGACGACGATCTCGTCACCCATCAAGGTAAAGCCGAGGGAGCCTTCGGCAGTTCTAAGGGCACCGGCGTAAAGGCTGGCGTCAGTGTCGAAGACATGGGTCTCGCCGTCGAGCCGGATGGTCCAGGCCGGATCAACGAAAGGCTCGGCGAAGGCGCGCGATGCGTCGCCCACCCATCTATGCTCGCCTCTGTAAACAGCCACATCGGCGCGTTGCTCGGCGTTCAGACGGAAGCCGAAAGCATCTGCACGCGAACGACTGGCCGTCAAATCTGGGGCCCATGGCGAATCCCAGTCCGTCCCGACGCGCACACCGAAGGTCTCAACGCCGGCGGCCCGCTGCATCCGCGCCGCCATGGCAGCTGCAGGCACGAGGGTGGATGCCGACGGCTGGACCAGCGCGTCCTCTTCCTTTGCGATGAACCCCGTATCCACGTTACCTGCGACGAACTTCGGATGCTCCAGGCACCGGACGAGGAACCCGGCATTGGTCTTGACCGGCCAGACCTCGACCTCGGCGCAGGCGTCGGCGAGGCGGGCGGCGGCGGCTTCACGGCTGGTCTCATGAACGATCAACTTGGCGATCATGGGATCGTAGAACTGGCTGACCTCGCCGCCCTCGAAGACGCCGGTGTCGATGCGGATGTCGTCGGGCAGGCGGAAATGCTCGAGCTTGCCGATGCTCGGCAGGAAGCCGTTCGACGGATCCTCGGCATAGAGCCGCGCCTCCATGGCCCAGCCGTTCATGGGGATGTCAGCCTGTTTCAGGGGGACGGGTTCGCCGGCCGCCGCGCGGAACTGCCATTCGACCAGGTCGACGCCGGTGATGCTTTCGGTGACCGGATGCTCGACCTGGAGCCGGGTGTTCATCTCCATGAACCAGATGCGGTCGGCGCGCAGGCCCTCCGAGGCGTCGGCGATGAACTCGATGGTGCCGGCACCGATATAGTTCACGGCCTTCGCCGCCTTGACCGCTGCGTCGGTGACGGCGGCGCGGGTGGCGGGGTCCATGCCGGGGGCCGGTGCCTCCTCGATCACCTTCTGGTGGCGGCGTTGCAGGGAGCAGTCGCGCTCATACAGGTGGACGACCTCGCCATGGCTGTCGCCGAACACCTGAACCTCGATGTGGCGCGGCGACAGGATGTATTTCTCGATCAGCACCCGGTCGTCGCCGAAGCTGGACGCGGCCTCGCGCTGGCAAGAGGCCAGGGCGTCGAGGAAGGCCTCGGACGTCTCGACCCGCCGCATCCCCTTGCCGCCGCCGCCCGCCACGGCCTTGATCAGCACCGGATAGCCGATGGCGTCGGCCTCGGACTTCAGGTGGGCCGGGGTCTGGTCCTCGCCCATATAGCCGGGCGTCACCGGCACGCCCGCCGCAACCATCAGCTTCTTCGCCGCATCCTTGAGACCCATGGCCCGGATCGAGGCCGGAGGGGCGCCGATCCAGATGATCCCCGCCGCCATCACGGCCTCGGCGAACTCGGCATTCTCGGACAGGAAGCCGTATCCGGGGTGGATGGCCTCGGCGCCCGTCGCCTTCGCCGCCGCCAGCACCTTGTCCGCGACCAGATAGCTCTCGCGGGCCGCCGCCGGTCCGATCAGCACCGCCTCATCGGCCTCGCGCACATGCAGGGCCTTGGCGTCGGCCTCGGAATAGACGGCGATGGTGCGGATGCCCATCCGCCTTGCCGTGCGGAAGACGCGACAGGCGATCTCGCCGCGATTGGCGACCAGGACGGATTTGAACATGGCGAGGTCCTTAGTCCAGGGATCGTGACGGGAGGGGGCGGGTCGGTAAGTCGAGCATCAGGCGCCAATAGGACCACGACCGGGCGTCGATGATCCCGGGTGGGGCTTGATCCAGGGCCGTGCGCAACACGTCGTCGTCGATGGTTCGACGCAACGTCCGCATGTCTTCGTGGGTCGCGTATCGGAATGCGTAGGCCAGGAATCGGGTGGCGTCCGACAGGGCCTGTTCCGGTTGTTCGAACCAGATCACGCGGCGCGCAATGTCCAAGCTTTCCGAGGTCGGGGGGATGGACATCAGATGACCTCCGCGCGAGGCTGGACGGGATGAAGGTTCGGCAATGCGTCGAGATCCACAGCCCGAACGGCCTTCTGCAATCGATCCTTCAATGCAAACGGAAGATCGGTCAGGCCAGGCTCCTCGAAATGGGCCAGGGCTTTCAAAGCGGATTGAGGCGCGAAACTCGATCCGTACAGGACCAGACCGGCGGCGAGCATGTCGGGCAAGGTCGTGCCCGCGCCCAGCAGAGCGGCGACGTCGATATAGTCTTTAGGCTCAATCCGCACCTGAACGACGGACACCTTCGCCCCGCCGAGGTCCAAAATATCCGCGACGGCGAGACCATTGTCCTCGGCTCTCAGGGGGGGGCGGACCTGTCCGAGCTTTGGGACGCCAAAGAACGACAGTTTTACTGGACCGTCCCGATCCACGATGACGCTCAGCGTATCGGGCTCCATCTGGGTGACGATGGCCCCACGAAGGATCGGCAAGGTGTCAAGAAGGCGACGAGGATCGATACTTTCGGCGATGAAGAAGTCGAAATCGATCGAGTCCCTGTGCCCAAGATGGAGAGCGATCGCCGTACCCCCATACAAAACATAGCTGGACGGCAGGTCGGCCAATTCCGCCCAGAGACGTCTCTGGGATGCAGGCAGAATATCCAGCCGTGGGCGAAGGGTCCGGCTCATCTCCTACATCCTGAACACGCCGAACACCGTATCCGGTATGTGCGCATTGAGCGTGGCGGAGAGGGCGAGGCCGAGGACGTCGCGGGTCTGGGCGGGGTCGATGATGCCGTCGTCCCACAGGCGAGCGGTGGCGTAATAGGGGTTGCCCTCGTCCTCGTATTTCTGGCGGACAGGGGCCTTGAACGCTTCTGCCTGTTCGGGGGTCCAGCTGTCAGCGTCGCGGTGGACGGTGGCGAGCACCGCCGCCGCCTGCTCGCCGCCCATGACGCTGATCCGGCTGTTCGGCCAGGTGAACAGGAAGCGCGGCGAATAGGCCCGGCCGCACATGCCGTAGTTCCCCGCCCCGAACGAGCCGCCGATCAGGACCGTGATCTTGGGCACGGCGGCACAGGCGACGGCGGTGACCAGTTTCGCGCCGTGCTTGGCGATGCCCTCGGCCTCGTATTTCCCGCCGACCATGAAGCCCGAGATGTTCTGCAGGAACAGCAGCGGGATCTTGCGCTTGCAGGCCAGTTCGATGAAGTGCGCCCCCTTCTGCGCGCTCTCACTGAACAGCACCCCGTTGTTGGCCAGGATCGCGACCGGATAGCCCCAGATGCGGGCGAAGCCGCAGACCAGGGTCGTGCCGTACA
>NZ_JAEMRD010000213.1 GCF_016463485.1 Brevundimonas sp. | reverse complement strand
CGGCGGCCCAGACCCTGGCGGTGGCGGGGGCGAACGTGCGGCTCGTCAACCGGTCGCGGGACCGGGCCGAAGCGCTCGCCGCCGACCTGGGTCCGGCGGTGTCGGTCGCGGATGACGCGGACGCGTTCGACGGTGCCGCCCTGGTCGTCAATGCGCTTAGCGTACCGCCGAGCCTGGACCTGAGCCGGCTGGTGGCGGGGACAGTGGTCATGGACATGACCTATCGGCCGGTGGAGACGGCCTTCCTCAAGGCGGGCCGGGCCCGGGGCCTGACGCCGGTGGACGGGCTGGGGATGCTGATCGGCCAGGCGGGACCCTCCTTCCGGGCCATCTTCCGCACCGAGCCGCCGGCGCTGGACCTGCGGCCCCTGCTGCTGGCCGCCATTGGAGACCCGGCTTGATCATCGTCGGCCTGACCGGCTCGATCGGCATGGGCAAGTCGACGACTTCGGCGATGTTCGCCGACGAGGGTGCGGCCGTCTGGAACGCCGACGATGCGGTCCATCGGCTCTATGCGCCGGGCGGTGCAGCGGTCGGGCCGGTGGGCGAGGCCTTCCCCGGCGCGGTCGTGGACGGCACCGTGGACCGGACCCGGCTGGCCGAGGCCCTGGGCCGGGACGATACGGCCTTCAGACGACTGGAACACATCGTCCACCCCCTGGTCGCCGCCGGACGGTTGGAGGATCTGGCGCGGGCTGAGGCCCAGGGTCTCCGGCTGGCGGTGCTCGACATCCCCCTGCTGTTCGAGACCGGCGGCGATGCGGCCATGGACGCCGTGGTCGTGGTCAGCGCCGACCCCGAGATCCAGCGCGAGCGGGTTCTCGCCCGGCCCGGCATGACGCCCGAACGGTTCGCCGCCATCCTGGAGCGCCAGACACCGGACCCCGAGAAGCGCCGCCGCGCCGACTTCGTCATCGACACCGGCCGGGGGCTGGAGGCGGCGCGTGATCAGGTGCGCCGGATCGTGGAAACTGTCCTCAGTCCAGGCTGGTCTTCCCGGCGGCCCGGCCTTTCCTGAGGCGGCGAACAGCCCCATGGTTGGGCCATGGCCCGCGAAATCGTCCTCGACACCGAAACCACCGGCTTTGACCCCAAGACCGGCGACCGGCTGATCGAGGTCGGCTGTATCGAGATCCTGGACCTGTTGCCGACCGGGCGGACCTTTCACCGGCTGGTCAATCCCGAGCGCCTGATCCCGCCCGACGCCATCCGGGTCCACGGCATCACCGACGACAAGGTCAAGGACGCGCCGAAATTCGCCGAGATCGTCATCGACCTGATGGACTTCATCGGCGACGCGCCCGTGATCGCCCACAACGCCCAGTTCGACCGCAACTTCATCGATCATGAGTGCGGCCGTTGCGGCCAGGCCCTGCTGCACGAGACCCGCTGGATCGACACCCTGGCCCTGGCCCAGGCCAAGCACCCCGGTCAGCCCAACTCGCTGGACGCCCTGTGCAAGCGCTACAAGATCAGCCTGGCCGACCGGTCGTTCCACGGCGCCCTGATCGACGCGCGCCTGCTGGCCGAGGTCTATCTGGAACTGCGCGGCGGCAAGGAACGGGTGCTGGACCTGACGAGCAGGAAGGGCGCGGAACAGGCCGCCGCTTTCGCCGCCGCCGGCGGTCATGGCCTGCGCCCCCGGCCGCTCGCCCCGCGCTCGACCGAGGCCGAACGCGATCGGCACCTCGCCTTCCTGGCGGCGACCCTGAAGGATCGGTCGCTGTGGGAAGGCTACGGCATCAACTGACGCAGATCAGGCGGCCTGTTTCTTCCGACCCGGCGCGACCATCAGCTTCTTGGTCTCGGCGATGGCCTTGGCGGGGTTCAGGCCCTTGGGGCAGACCTGGGCGCAGTTCATGATGGTGTGGCAGCGATAGAGCTTGAACGGATCCTCGAGGTCGTCGAGCCGCTCCTGGGTCTTGTCGTCGCGGCTGTCGGAGATCCAGCGATAGGACTGCAGCAGGGCCGCCGGGCCGAGGTACTCGGTCTGGTTCCACCAGTAGCTGGGGCAGGAGGTCGAGCAGCAGGCGCACAGGATGCACTCGTAGAGGCCGTCGAGTTTGGCGCGGTCTTCCGGAGACTGCAGACGCTCGGTGGTCGGGTCCGGATCGTCGGACTGGAGGTAGGGTTTGATCGAGTCGTACTGGGCGTAGAACAGGGTCAGGTCCGTCACCAGATCCTTGACCACCGCCTGGTGCGGCAGGGGGCCGATGGCGATGGTCGAGGACGAGCATTCGTCCCAGCCCTTGGTGCAGGCCAGGGTGTTGCGCCCGTCGATGTTCATCGAGCAGGAGCCGCAGATGCCCTCGCGGCACGAGCGCCGGAACGACAGGGTCGGGTCGATCTCGTTCTTGATGTGGATCAGGGCGTCCAGCAGCATCGGCCCGTGGTCGTCGGACGAGACCTCGTATTCGTCCCAGGTCGGGTCGGCGTTCACGTTCGGGTCGTAGCGATAGACCTTGTAGGTCTTGACGTTCTTCGCGCCGGCCGGAGCCGGATAGACCTTGCCCTTGCTGGGCTTGGAACCGCGCGGGAGGGTGAGCTGGACCATCTCAGTAAACCCTCGCCTTGGGCTTGATGTACTCGATGTCGGCCGACATCGTGTAGGTGTGGACGGGACGGTAGTCGATCGTGACCCCCTCTCCGGGTTTGCGCCAGGCCAGGGTGTGCTTCATCCACTGCTCGTCGTGACGGTCGGGAAAGTCCTCGCGGGCGTGGGCCCCGCGGCTTTCCTCGCGGTTCGCGGCGCTCTCGATCGTGACCAAGGCCTGGTCGATCAGGTTGTCGTATTCCAGAGCCTCGACCAGGTCGGTGTTCCAGATCAAGCCGCGATCGGTGGTCTTGATATCGGCCGAGCGGGCGTGGATGTCGCGCAGCTTGGCGACGCCCTCGTTCAGGGTCTCGCCGGTGCGGAAGACGGCGGCGTCCGACTGCATGGCGTGCTGCATCTCGTTGCGCAGCCTGGCCGTGGAATTGGTGCCCGAGGCGTTGCGGAACTTGTCCAGGCGGGCCAGGTGGGATGCGGTGGCTGAGGCCGGGGCGGCAGGAACCGGCGCAGCCTTGTCGACGACCTCACCGGCGCGAAGGCCGGCGGCGCGGCCGAACACGACCAGATCGGTCAGGCTGTTGGAACCCAGACGGTTGGCACCGTGGACCGAGACGCAGGCCGCCTCGCCCACGGCCATCAGGCCGGGCACCACGGTGTCGGCATTGTCACCCACCTTGGTCAGGACCTCGCCGTGATAATTGGTCGGGATGCCGCCCATATTGTAGTGGACCGTCGGGATGACCGGGATCGGCTGCTTGGTCACATCGACGCCGGCGAAGATCTTGGCACTCTCGGAAATGCCGGGCAGACGCTGGTGCAGGATCTTCGGATCCAGGTGATCCAGGTGCAGGAAGATGTGATCCTTCTTGGGACCCACGCCGCGACCCTCACGGATTTCCATGGTCATGGAGCGCGATACGACGTCGCGCGAGGCCAGGTCCTTGGCCGAGGGGGCATAGCGTTCCATGAACCGCTCGCCCTCGGAGTTGGTCAGATAACCGCCCTCGCCGCGCGCGCCCTCGGTGATGAGGCAACCCGAGCCGTAGATGCCGGTCGGGTGGAACTGGACGAACTCCATGTCCTGCAGCGGCAGGCCGGCGCGCAGCACCATGGCATTGCCGT
>NZ_JAEMRD010000087.1 GCF_016463485.1 Brevundimonas sp. | reverse complement strand
CGCGCATCCGCTCCATCACATAGCGGTCGCCGACCTTGGTCCGCTCCAGCGTCAGCCCTTCGGCCTTGAGCGCCCTCTCCAGCCCCAGGTTGGACATCACCGTCGCCACCACGCCGCCGCCTTCAAGCAGGCCGCGCCGCGCCCAGTCCAGCCCGATCAGGGCCATGATCTGGTCCCCGTCCACCACCTTGCCGTTCTCGTCGCAGATGATCAGCCGGTCGGCGTCCCCATCCAGGGCGATACCGATGTCGGCCCGGTACTGCTTGACCGCCGCCGACAGGGTCTGGGGATGTGTCGAGCCGCATTCGGCATTGATGTTGGTGCCGTTCGGGGTCACCCCCACCGAACAGACCTCGGCCCCCAGTTCATACAGGGTCGTCGGCGCGACCTTGTACCCGGCCCCGTTGGCGCAATCGATCGCGATGCGTAAGCCTTGCAGGCTCAGGTGACGCGGGAAGGCCGCCTTGGCGATCTCGATATATCGCGCCTGGGCGTCGTCGATCCGCTTGACCCGGCCCAGCGCGCTCGACCCCGCCAGGCCTTCCTCCAGGCCCGCGTCCATCATCCCCTCGATCTTCAGCTCGGTCTCGTCCGACAGCTTGTAGCCGTCGGGCCCGAACAGCTTGATCCCGTTGTCGGCATAGTCGTTGTGCGAGGCGGAGATCATGACCCCCAGGTCCGCCCGCATCGACCGCGTCATCATCGCCACCCCCGGGGTCGGCAGGGGCCCGAAGGTCAGCACGTCCATGCCCACCGACGCGAACCCCGCCACCAGCGCCGGCTCGATCGTATAGCCCGACAGCCGCGTATCCTTGCCGATCACCACCAGATGGCGCCGGTCGTCGCCCGACATGAACAGCTTGCCGGCCGCAAGCCCGACCCTCAGCGCCACCTCGGCCGTCATCGGATAGGTGTTGGCCCGGCCGCGGATGCCGTCGGTGCCGAAATATTTCCTGTCGCCCAAAGCGGGTCTCCTGATCGTTTCGGCGGCCGTCCTGACACGGAAACCTTCCGAAACTCCATATTAGCTGTCTTGCCCCTTAATATCCCATAGAGGCGAGTCCGGATCGAAGTCCGCAGGCGTCGCGGCGACCCATCTGGAGCAGAACTTATGTGCGGCATCATCGGCATCGTCGGTAAGACCTCCGTCGCCGACCGCCTGGTCGAAAGCCTCAAGCGGCTGGAATACCGGGGCTACGACTCGGCCGGCATCGCCGCCAAGGTCGACGGCGTGCTGGAACGTCGCCGCGCGCCCGGCAAGCTGAAGGAGCTTGAAAAGGTCCTGGCCGCCGAGCCGCTGGAGGCCACCACCGGCATCGGCCACACCCGCTGGGCCACCCACGGCGCCCCGACCGAGGCCAACGCCCACCCGCATATCGCCGGGCGCGTCGCCGTGGTCCACAACGGCATCATCGAGAATTTCGCCGAGCTGAAGGCCGAGCTGATCGCCGCCGGCCGCGTCTTCTCCTCCGACACCGACACCGAGGTGGTCGCCCACCTGCTGGACCAGAACCTCAACACCGGCCTCGCCCCGCTGGCTGCCTTCAAGGCCACCCTGGACCGGCTCTCCGGCGCCTTTGCCCTGTGCGTCCTGATCGGCGGCGAGGACGAGGTCATCCTGGCCGCGCGGAACGGCCCGCCGCTGGCGGTCGGCCACGGCGACGGCGAGATGTTCATCGGTTCCGACGGCCTGGCGCTGGGCCCCTTCACCAACAAGATCACCTATCTGGAGGACGGCGACTACGTCCTGCTCAGCCACGACGGTGCCCGCGTCTTCGACGCCACCGGAGAGGTCGCCCGCCCGGTCAAGACCGTCCCCGCCTCGGCCGCCCTTATGGAAAAGGGCAACTATCGCCACTTCATGGAAAAGGAGATCCACGACCAGCCGGAAGGGTGCCAGCGCACCATCGCCGCCTATGTGGACGTCCTGAACGGCACCGCCTCCATCCCCGGAGACATCGACTGGAAAAATTTTGAGCGGATCCAGATCGTCGCCTGCGGCACCTCCTGGATCGCCGGTATGATCGGCCGCTACCTGATCGAGGCCCTTGCCGACCTGCCCGTGGATGTCGAGATCGCGTCCGAGTTCCGCTATCGCAACCCGTCGCTGCGCCCCAATGCGCTCGCCATCGCCATGAGCCAGTCAGGCGAGACCGCCGACACCCTGGCCGCCCTGCGCCACTGCAAGGCCGCCGGCATGAAGTCCGCCGTCGTCGTCAACGCTCCTGAATCGACCATGGCGCGCGAGGTCGACCACGTCTGGCCGATCCATTGCGGGCCCGAGATCGGCGTCGCTTCGACCAAGGCCTTCACCGCCCAGGTCAGCGTGATGATCGCCCTGGCCATCGCCGCCGCCCGCGCGCGGGGCAAGATCGACGCGGCCGAGGAACAGCGCCTGGTCAAGGTCCTGCTGGGCGCCCCCCGCCTGATCGCCGAGGCCATCGGCCTGGAAGCCGCCATCAAGGACATCGCCACAGAGATCGCCAAGGCCCGCGACGTCCTCTACCTCGGTCGCGGCCCCATGTCGGCGCTTGCGCTCGAAGGCGCGCTGAAGCTCAAGGAGATCAGCTATATCCACGCCGAGGGCTATGCCGCCGGCGAGCTGAAACACGGGCCAATCGCCCTGGTCGACGAGGCTACCCCCATCATCATCCTGGCCCCCTTCGACACCTGGTTCGAGAAGTCCGCCTCAAACATGAGCGAGGTCATGGCTCGGGGCGGTCAGGTCGTCTTCATCACCGACCCCGAAGGCGCCCAACACGCCCCCGCCGGCGCCAAGGTCGTCGTCACGGCTCCGGCGTGCGACCCCCTGATCTCCGCCCTGGTCATGTCCGCCCCGATCCAGCTCCTCGCCTACCACGTCGCCGTGGTGAAGGGTGCCGACGTGGACCAGCCCCGGAACCTGGCCAAGTCGGTGACGGTGGAATAGGGCGACCAACGCTCGAACGGCCGACGCTGCCGGCCTTGATGAGGCGCGGCTGATGTCCGAGCTTCAGGCAAACCGGATCTTAACCACGGAATCCTTATCTTCTCGCAGGTGGGGAAGGTCTGCTGATGAATAACGCGACAGAAAGCGGCCGGCTGGCGGAGCTGGACCGGTTCGAGGTGCTGGACACCCCGGCAGAACCTCTTTTCGACAGCCTGACGGCTCTGGCGGCACAGACGTTCGACACGCCCATCGCGCTGATCTCCCTCGTCGATCAGGAGCGACAGTGGTTCAAGGCCTGCATCGGCCTCGATGTGGATCACACCGCCCGCGAGATTTCGTTCTGCCAGCACGCCATCGTCTCGGATGACGTCTTCGTGGTCCGGGACGCGGCCAGTGATGCGCGGTTCAGGGATAATCCCCTGGTCACGGGGGCGCCTGACATCCGCTTCTACGCAGGCGCTCCCCTGGTGACCCCTGAGGGACATCGTCTGGGGACGCTCTGCATCATCGATACGGTGGCGCGCGATTTCTCCGCCTCCGACGCGTCACGTCTGCAGGCCATCGCCAGGAGTGTCATGCAGGCCCTGTTGCTGCGGCTCGACGGCCGCGAACGCCAGCGCATCGCCGTCATCGCCGCACAACAGGCCGAACTGCTCAAACTTGCCGAGGAAATGTCCGGCGTCGGCACCTGGTCATGGGACGTCGCGTCCGACCGGACGGTATGGTCCGACGCGGTCTATCGGATTCACGGCTACGCCCCCGGTGCCGAGCCGCCACCGCTTCAGGGGGTGCTTGAACGATATCACCCTGATGATGCGAAGCGTCTGGGCGAACTGGTCGAGCGCGCCGTCACCCACGGTGAGGATTACGGCCTGGAGGCGCGCATCTATCGTCCCGATGGATCGCAACGACACGTCGTCGCCAGAGGCGCGTGCCGCCGCGATGCCTCCGGCGCTGTCGTCGCCCTCGTCGGGACATTCCAGGACGTCACCGAGCATGTGACGGCGGAAAGGTTCGTCCGCACCGTGACCGACAATCTGCCGGGCATGGTGGGCTACTGGGACCGCGAACTGCGTTGCCGGTTTGCCAATGCCGCCTATGTCGAATGGTTTGGTCGCTCGCCCGAGGCCATGCGAGACATCACCCTGCCCGAACTTCTCGGCCCAACCCTGTTCGAGATTAACAGAGCCCACATCGGCGGGGCGCTCAATGGCCAGACCCAGTCCTTCCAGCGAACCCTCATAAAGCCGTCAGGAGAAGTCGGTCATACCTGGACGAACTATATCCCGGACCTGGATGCCGATGGACGAGCCCAGGGATTCTATGTGCTCGTGAGCGACGTCACGGCCCTCAAACGTGTCGAGGACGAGCTTCAGGCAGCGAACACCCTTCTGACCGTGGCTCGGGACGAAGCCGAAGCCGCGGTGTCCGTGAAGGCGGAGTTCCTCGCCAATGTAAGCCATGAACTGCGGACGCCGCTGACGAGCATCATCGGGTTCTCCAATCTGCTGGAACCGCGTCTGGCCGGCGACGAAGTCAGCCACCGTTTTGCGTCCCGTATCCGCCACGCCGCCGACGCCCTGTTGACGGCCGTGAATGATATCCTGGACTTCTCCAAGCTTGAGGCCGGCCAGGTCGAGATTGAACCCCGACCCGTCCATGTCGCGCGGTTCCTCGACGACGCCGTCGGCCTTCTGGCCCCCCAGGCGGCCGAGAAGGGACTGAGCCTGATCTGTGACTCGGCGCGGGCACCGGACACACCGGTGATGCTGGACGACACCCGTCTGCGCCAGATTCTGCTCAACCTCGTCAGCAATGCCGTGAAGTTCACCGGTACGGGTTCCGTCACCGTCTCCGTGGAGCGGGTGGTAATAACGAAACGTCTTCGCTTCGAGGTGCGTGACACCGGCAGCGGTATCCCCGTCGAACGCCAGGAGCGACTGTTCAAGCGCTTTTCGCAGGTCGACGCCTCAACGACACGCCTGCACGGCGGCACGGGACTTGGCCTGGCCATCTGCAAGGGGCTGGTCGAGGCCATGGGCGGCGACATCGGCGTGCAAAGCGTCCTCGGCGAGGGTAGCGTGTTCTTCTTCGAGGTCCCGCTGGTCGAGGCTGGTGCGGCATTGCTGATGTCCGATGGTCATCGCCGGGATGGACCTGAGCCACTTGCCGGGCTTCGCCTCCTCGTCGTCGACGACAATGCGTTCAACCGTGAACTCGTCCGTCTGATCGGCACAGCGGCCGGGATGGATATACTCGAGGCGGATTGCGGTGAGGCCGGTATTGGCCTGGCGCGAGAACACCCCGTTGATCTCATCCTGATGGATATGCGCATGCCGGGCATGGATGGAGCGACCGCGGCCCGCGCCATCGCCTCGGGCACCGGTCCGAACGCAGCGACACCGATCCTCGCGTTCAGTGCCGATGTCGCAACCCAGGCCGGGGCGGCCGGCGCGGTGGGTCCATTTTCGGGGGCCGTCGCGAAGCCGCTGGTTCCCGCCTCCCTGCTTCAAGGACTGCGGGAAGCTCTCGCGAGCCCCCCGTCGCCTGCAGGCCGTCGGCTGACTTTCGAAGGCGATCGGCAACACGCGCACTGACGTCGCGAATTTTTTCTCGCCCACCCAAACACCGCATTTCGCGCCCAAAGCCCCGTCCCGCCTGAACGCGATACGTCGCTCGAAGGCTTCGACCTGACGTGCTTTCCGGCCGTGGTAGGATACTCGCGCAAATTAAATCGAGGTGGGCACCGCACGCACATCACCGGACAGTCCGGCGGGGCCGACCGCCGATCCGGAATTCAGACCCTTCAGATCATTCAGACCCTTTGTTTTTCATCCATCGCCAAACCCGATCCATCCCAACGACATCGCGTTTCAAACCACTCAGACCTTTCAGACCCTGTTTTTCCCATCCACCCCTTTGACCCACAGGTCTTGCATCCGCCGCCTTCACGCCGTTTAAGCGCGCGCAACCGCCTCCCCGCGATCCAGGGTCCTCGCCATGTCCAAAGCCTCGTCCGCCCCCGTCAAGAAGGTCGTCCTTGCCTATTCGGGCGGGCTCGACACCTCGATCATCCTGAAGTGGCTGCAGACGGAATATAACGCCGAGGTGGTGACCTTCACCGCCGACCTGGGCCAGGGCGAGGAGCTGGGGCCGGCACGCGAGAAGGCGCTGAAGATGGGGATCAAGCCCGAGAACATCTTCATCGACGACCTGAGGGAAGAGTTCGTGCGCGACTTCGTCTTCCCGATGTTCCGCGCCAACACCGTTTATGAGGGCCAGTATCTGCTGGGCACCTCGATCGCCCGGCCGCTGATCGCCAAACGCCAGATCGAGATCGCCCGCATGGTCGGCGCCGACGCCGTCTGTCACGGCGCGACCGGCAAGGGCAACGACCAGGTCCGGTTCGAGATCGGCTACTATGCGCTGGAGCCCGACATCCGCGTCATCGCCCCCTGGCGCGAGTGGGAATACCGCAGCCGCGAGGCCCTGCTGGACTTCGCCGAGAAGAACCAGATCCCCATCGCCAAGGACAAGCGCGGCGAGGCGCCGTTCAGCGTCGACGCCAACCTTCTGCACTCGTCCAGCGAGGGCAAGGTGCTGGAAGACCCCGCCGTCGAGGCCCCCGAGTTCGTCCACCAGCGCACGATCAGCCCCGAGGACGCGCCGGACAAGCCGCACGTCTTCACGATGACCTTCGAGAAGGGGGACCCGGTCGCCATCGACGGCGTGGCCATGTCGCCGGCCACGATCCTGACCAAGCTGAACGAACTGGGCCATGCCAACGGCGTCGGACGCCTCGACCTGGTCGAGAACCGATACGTCGGGATGAAGTCGCGCGGCGTCTATGAGACCCCCGGCGGGACCATCCTGCTGGCCGCGCACCGGGGCATCGAGTCCATCACCCTGGACGGCGGGTCGATGCACCTGAAGGACCAGCTGATGCCCAAATATGCAGAGCTGATCTACAACGGCTTCTGGTTCGCCCCCGAGCGGCTGATGCTTCAGCAAGCCATTGATTACTCACAGCAAAAAGTGTCCGGCACCGTCACGATCAAGCTCTACAAGGGCAATGTCGGCATCATCGGCCGCGAGAGCCCCTACAGCCTCTACGACCAGGACCTGGTGACCTTCGAGGAGGGCGTCCAGGCTTATGACCACAACGACGCGGCCGGCTTCATCAAGCTGAACGCGCTGCGCCTGCGGGTGCTGGCCAAGCGCGACGCGCGTCAGGTCTAGACGGGGAGGGGCCTAGACCAGCGCCATCAGTCCCGCGATGGCCAGGGCCGCGGCCCTCGGGTCGGTGGCCGCGCTGATCGGGCGGCCGATGACCAGATGGGTGGCCCCGTCCCTCAGGGCCTGTTCCGGCGTCGCTGCCCGGGCCTGATCGTCCAGGGCAGCACCGGCGGGACGAACGCCCGGGGTGACGATCAGGAAGTCGTCGCGACCGGCGGCGAGGGCGATCTCGCGCACCCGGGCGGCCTCGTGCGGGCTGGAAACCACCCCGTCGATCCCGGCCTCCAGCGCCTGTCTTACCCGGTGCTCGACCAGCAGGGCCGGGGACAGACTGTGGTCGTCGGCGATCAGGTCGTCGGCGTCCAGGCTGGTCAGGACCGTGACTCCCAGCACTTTAAGCCCCGATCCGGCCACCCCCCGCGCCGCCGCCGCCATGACCTGCGGCCGGGCATGGACGGTCAGCAGGTCGCAGCCCGCCTCGGCCAGCACCGCCGCCGCCTTCTCCACCGTCGCCCCGATGTCGTGCAGCTTCCAGTCTAGGAAGATGCGGTGTCCGCTCGCCTTCAGCTCCCGCGCCAGCCCCATCCCGTCCGAAGCGAACAGCTGCAGCCCGATCTTGTAGAAGCCCACGGCGTCGGACGTCGCCGCGACCAGAGCCCGGGCCTCGGCGACCGTCGGCAGGTCCAGCGCGCAGATCAGGCGGGGGTCGGGCGGCCGGTTGGGGCGCACTTCGGCGGTGGGGGTCATCGACGGACTCGCGCGGAGCGGCTAAGCGTGGCGCTCTGAGACGTCGCGCTAGGGCCGGCGTGGGACTGGGGCTGAGGACACGGCATGGACGCGCTCGATCTGGGGGTCAACCTGTTCGTGGCCCTGTTCGCCCTGCTGGACCCGATCGGCAACATCCCCATCTTCGCCGCCGCCACGGCCGGGGCGACGATGCGCCAGCGGCTGTCGGTCTCGGCCCTGATCTGCCTGTTCATCGCCGCCTTCCTGGCCTTCTTCTTCTTCACCGGCCTGGGGCTGCTTCAGTTCTTCGGCATCTCGCTGGCGGCCTTCCGGATCGCGGGCGGCATACTGCTGCTGTTGCTGGGCCTCGACATGACCCGCGAGGATTTCCTGACCATGTTCGCCGATGCCGACGCCCAGGCCGATGCCAAGGATGTGCGGGGCTATGCGCGGCGGCGGTTCAAGCGGCTGATCGTGCCCTTCGCCATGCCCCTGCTGATCGGGCCCGGCGCGATCTCGACCATCATCATCCAGGCGGGGGAGGCGACCAAGGTCGGGCCGGCCGGGACGGTCGCGGGGGTGGTCGCCATCGGCGCGGCCAGCCTGGCCACCTTCGTGGTCTTCACCCTGACCGGGCCCATCAGCCGTCTGATCGGCGAGGTCGGGATGGCGATCGTGGTGCGGGTTCTGGGCCTGATCCTCTGCGCCCTGGCGATCCAGTTCATCCTGGCGGGTCTGGGAGAAGCCATCCCGGGCATGTTCTCCGGCGCCGTGACCTCGCCCTATCCGTCAGGCGGGCATTAGGTCCGATCAAAGGCATCTGGCGGTGGCGGTGCTGAAAACACACCGCCAAACCGCCAAACCGCCAACGGGGCGATCGTCCAGAGCGGACATGGATCGTCCCGGCCTGTGGGCGCGCGTCACCGGTCCGCGCCCGGACATCTGAACGATTCAAAGACCTTGCTGTACGAACTGGGGATGCCGCAGACCGGGCGCAAGGCATAAGAAGGAAAATATTCCTCTACCGGAAGGCCGGTTTCAAGGCGTTTCCGGCCGCGCGCAGACCGCCCGGAACCCCGCCGCTGCGAACCGGACCATATAGGCGCAGGCGCTCTCGAGATCTCCCGACCGCGCCAACCCGCCCGACAGCCGGTCCAGCCGCCCGGTCTCGCCCAGGGTCAGGGTCAGGGCGCCCGACAGGTTGTGATATCCCCAGTACAGGTCCACCTCCCGGGCCCAGGGCATGACCCGGGCGATCAGCTCGATCAGCCGGTGGATGGCCGGGTCGAAATAGCGGGCCATGGTCTCGCCCCCGAAGGCGGGGTTGGCGTTGGTCTGGGCGACCAGGGCCGCATAGTGTTTCCAGCCCGGCCCGCCCTTGAGCGAATACTCGAACGGCGGCCGCAGGAAGGCATCGAGCAGCCCCTCCAGTGTCATCGCCTCGCCCATCTCAGCTGCATAGCGGTTGATGGCGTCGACCCGCTCGGCGTTCCAGACGGCTGCCCGCCTGAGGAAGACCGCGTCGAACAGGCCCCGCTTGGCCCCGAAATAATAGTGGACCAGGGCGGTATCGACGCCCGCCTCGCGCGCCACCTCGCGGATGGTAACGCCATAGAAGCCGTGCTTCGAGAACAGGTCCTCGGACGCATCGAGGATCATCTCGCGGGTGTCCGGCGTCGCGCCCGGCGCGGCCTTGGGCGGACGGCCGCGCCGGGCCGGGGCGGGCGCGGGGTTCTGGTGAGTGGCGTCCGACTTGGTCATCCGGCCACGCTAGTCTCGCAGCCGCCCCCTGTGCAACGGCGCCACAGACACGGACAGATGGCGGCGCAGGCAAGCGGAGCCGTTTGACACCGGGCGAAAACGGGGTCAGTTTCAGGAAAATCATCGAACGCTGAATAAAAGCGTCGTGGCTGGAAACAACAGGAACGGAAAGACCCACATGAAACGATTCATGAAGAGCGCGCTGCTGGCCGGCGCGGCTATGGCTGCCATTTCGTCGGGCGCCTATGCCCAGGACGCCGTGCCCCAGAATGACGCCGCCTCGCTGGACGACGTCGTCGTCACCGCGCGCCGCCGCGACGAACAGCTGAAGGACGTGCCGGTCGCCGTCTCGGCCCTGAGCGAAGAGCGTCTGGAACAGACGGGCGCCGCCGACATCACCGCCCTGCAACAACAGACCCCGAACGCCACGGTCCAGGTCGCGCGCGGTTCCAACTCGACCCTGATCTCCTTCATTCGCGGCGTGGGCCAGCAGGATCCGCTCTGGGGCTTCGAGCCCGGCGTCGGCCTCTATGTCGACGACGTCTATGTGGCCCGCCCCCAGGGCGCAGTGCTCGACATCTATGACGTGGCCCGTATCGAGGTGCTGCGCGGCCCTCAAGGTTCGCTGTACGGCCGCAACACGGTCGGCGGCGCGATCAAATATGTGACCTCGCGCCTGTCGCTCGATCCGTCGCTGACCCTGCGCGGGACCGTCGGTTCCTACAGCCAGGTCGACGGCATGATCGCCGGTTCGGTCCCGATCACCGATCAACTGCGCGTCGGCGGAGCGATCGCCAGCTACAACCGCGACGGTTTCGGCAAGAACCTGAACACCGGGGCGGAGCACTACAACAAGGACGTCCTGGGCGGCCGGATCAGCGTCGAGTACCAGCCCTACGACAACGCCTTCTTCCGCCTGGCCTACGACCGGGTCGAGGACAACTCCAACCCCCGCCACGGCCACCGCGAAGTCGCCGGCGTCACCGCCGGTTCGGGCATCCCGGGCAGCGTCTATGACACCCGCGCCGGTATCGGCGACACCAATGAGGTGACGACCGAGGGCGTCTCCCTGACGGCCGAGATCAACCTGTCGGACATCTGGACCTTCAAGTCGATCACCGCCTATCGCAGCGGCGACACCAACACCGTCATCGACTTCGACAACACGCCGGGTGCCACGCTGGACATCCCCGCCATCTACGGCGACCACCAGTTCACGCAGGAGTTCCAGTTCCTGTTCGAGACCGACCGGATTCAGGGCGTCGCCGGCCTGTACTACCTGAACGGCACCGCCTCGGGGGCGTTCGACACCATCGCCGGGGCCCTGGGCATCGTCATCGGCACGGCGGGCTATGTCGACACCGAGAGCGTCGCCCTGTTCACCGACGTCAACTTCGACCTAACCGAGCGGCTGCACCTGGGTATTGGCGCCCGCTATACCAGCGACAGCAAGACCGGTGACGTGTTCCGCGCCAACTACCTGACGGCGGCCCGCAGTCCGCTGCTGGGCGGCACGCCGCGCGCCACCCTGGGCGCCCCGCGCACGGACTACACCAACTCCAAGAGCTTCGACGACTTCTCGCCCCGCGTGGCGGTGTCGTATGACTTCTCTGACGCAATCACCGGCTATGTCTCGTGGTCGAGCGGCTTCAAGTCGGGCGGTTTCGACATGCGCGGCGACGCTATCTCGACGCCCCAGACGGTCAATGGCTACAACCCTGAAACCGTCGACTCCTACGAAGCCGGTCTGAAGGGTTCGCTGTTCGACCGTCGCCTGTCGTTCTCGTCGGCGGTCTTCTACAATGAATATTCGGACCAGCAGGTCACCACCCAGGTGCCGATCCTGAACGCGGCGGGCGTCGCCACCGGAATCGCCTCCTTCGTCGACAACGTCGGCTCCTCGACCATCTACGGCGCGGAGTTCGAGGGCGCGGCCTATCTGAGCGACAACCTGACGGCCAACTTCGCCATCGGTTACCTGAAGGCCGAGTTCGACGAGTTCAACCGCTTCAACCTGACCACGCGCGTGTTCGAGAACATCGCCAATCAGGTCGTGCTCCAGAATGCGCCCGAATTGACCGGCTATTTCGGCCTGACCTGGACCGGCCAGGTGTTCGGCGGCGGCCTGGCCGTCACCCCCTCGGTCAGCTACCGCGACGACTACAGCCAGTTCGAGTTCCCCAACCCGATCCTGGATCAACAGGCCTTCAGCCTGGTCGACCTGACGGTGATCTGGACCGATCCTTCGGACCGGTGGACCGTGGGCCTGTACGGCAAGAACCTGACGGATGAGGAATACCGCGTCGGCGCCTACAACTTCGCGGGCGCCACCTTCGACAACTCGCTGATCGGCTACTACGGCCCGCCGCGCACCTTCTCGGCGTCGCTGCAGTACAAGTTCTAGAAACAGACGACAGCCTGCGGATCGGGGCGGCGGTGAGGACCGCCGCCCTTTTTCGTTCGGCCGCTTTTCCTTGCATGACCGGGCCAGCCCGATAGGCTCGCTCCCAACGACAAGAACACGTCCAGGAAACCCCAGATGAGCACGACATCGGTCGATCGCGGGATCGGTCCCGCAGCCAATCCCGGCTACCGCGCCTATGTGCTGGGCCTGTTGATGGTGGTCTACACCTTCAACTTCATCGACCGGCAGATCCTCGCCATCCTGGCCCCCTACATCAAGGTCGAGCTGGGCTTCTCCGACAGCCAGATGGGGCTGCTGGGCGGGCCGGCCTTTGCCCTCGTCTATTCGACCCTGGCCCTGCCGATCGCGTGGTTCGCCGATCGCCACAGCCGCACCTCGATCATCGCGGCCTCGCTGGCGATATGGAGCGGGTTCACGGCCCTGTGCGGCCTGGCCTTCGGGTTCTGGAGTCTGTTCGGCGCGCGCATGGGCGTGGGCGTAGGCGAGGCGGGCGGCGTCGCTCCGTCCTATTCGCTGGTGTCGGACTATTTCCCCAAGGCCCAGCGGGCGCGGGCCCTGGCCGTCTATTCATTCGGCGTGCCGATCGGGACGGCGCTGGGTTATCTGTTCGGCGGGCTGCTGGCGGCCCTGATCGACTGGCGGATCGCCTTCGTGGTCGTCGGCCTGGCAGGACTGCTGCTCGCGCCCTTGCTCAAATTCACGGTCAAGGACCCGGTCCGGGGTGGTTTCGACAGGGCGGAAACGGCGCCGGGTGAGGTCGAGGTCGCCCACGTCGCGACCAAGGCCGCGACCTTCGGCGAGGTCTGGGCGGTGCTGCTCAGGAAGCCCAGCTTCTGGTTCCTGGCCTTCGGGGCCGCCTGTTCGTCGGTCTACGGCTATGGCGCGGCCTTCTGGCTGCCCAGCTTCTTCCAGCGGTCGATGGGGATGGAGGGGGTCGAGCGCGCCCTCTATATCGCCGGCATCGCCTTCATCGGCGGCACGGCAGGCATCTGGCTGGGTGGCTGGCTGGCCGACAAGCTGGGCGGCGGCGTGCGCAAGGCCGCCTATCCGCTGGTCCCTGCCGTCGGCTTCCTGATCGCCGTGCCGCTGTTCTTCCTGGCGATGAACGTGGACAACAAATGGCTCGCCTTCCTGCTGTTCCTGGTGCCCCAGGCTCTGTCGCTCGCCTGGCTGGGTCCGGTGGTGACGGCGGTCCAGCATCTGGTGCCGGCCCATATGCGCTCCACCGCCTCGGCCAGCTTCCTGCTGATCAACAATCTGGTCGGGATCGGGCTGGGCATCTATCTGCTGGGGGCGGTGTCCGACTATCTGACGCCGCGCTTCGCCGAGGAGGCCCTCCGGTACTCGCTGTATGTCGGTCAGTGGTTCTATGCCCTGGCGGCGATCCTGCTGATCGTCTCGGCCCGGACCCTGAAACGCGACTGGGTGGACTGATCCATTTCACCTTCCGGCGAATAACGCAGTGTTGCACCTGCGAAGGAGCCGCGCCTATAAGCGCGACCAAATCTTCCCCAAGGGCCATTTTTCCCTAAGAGATCGCGGGCGCACATGAACATTCACGAATACCAGGCCAAGCAGGTCCTCAAGAGCTTCGGCGCTCCGGTCGCCGAAGGCGTCGCGGTCACCTCGGTCGATCAGGTCGAGGCGGCGGCAAAATCCCTGCCCGGTCCCCTGTATGTCGTGAAATCCCAGATCCACGCCGGCGGGCGCGGCAAGGGCAAGTTCAAGGAACTGCCGGCCGACGCCAAGGGCGGCGTCCGCCTGGCCTTCTCGGTCGAGGAAGCGGTCAAGCATGCCGGCGAGATGCTGGGCAACACCCTGGTCACCGCCCAGACGGGTGACGCCGGCAAGCAGGTCAACCGCCTGTACATCGAGGACGGCGCCGACATCGAGCGCGAGCTGTACTGTTCGCTGCTGGTTGACCGCGCCCACGGCCGCATCGCCTATGTCGTCTCGACCGAAGGCGGCATGGACATCGAGGCCGTCGCCCACGACACGCCCGAAAAGATCCAGACCATCGTCATCGACCCCGAGACCGGCGTGACCGAGGCCGACGTGGCCACGATCAACGCCGCCTACGGCCTGACCGGCGACGCGGCCGAGGACGGCAAGTCGCTGTTCCCGATCCTGTATAAAGCCTTCGTCGAGAAGGACATGGCGATGCTGGAGGTGAACCCCCTCATCGTCATGAAGGACGGCCACCTGCGCGTGCTGGATGCCAAGGTCAGCTTCGACGGCAACGCCCTGTTCCGCCACGACGACATGAAGGCGCTGCGCGACGAGACCGAGGAAGACGCCAAGGAGATCGAGGCCTCCGAGTGGGACCTCGCCTACGTCGCGCTCGACGGCAACATCGGCTGCATGGTCAACGGCGCCGGCCTGGCCATGGCGACGATGG
>NZ_JAEMRD010000086.1 GCF_016463485.1 Brevundimonas sp. | reverse complement strand
GTACGGGGTGGGGAGGGCGTTGTCAACCGGGCGGTTAAATAGGGTCGTTCCCCCCTTGCGGGGGAAGTTGACTCGCGAAGCGAGACGGATGGGGGGTACGACGACACGAAGCGACCTCTGGAAACAAGGAGCTTACGTCCGGCACCCGATCTCACCCCCCATCCGTCAGGCTCCGCCTGCCACCTTCCCCCGCAAGGGAGGAAGGGAACGCCTGGCCTATTCGCCGGTTTGTCCCGCTCAACCCCGGAGCACCCCCATGAAGGCCGTCGTCCTCAACTGCACCCTCAAGCCGTCGCCGCAGACGTCCAGCACCGAGGCCCTGGCAAACGTCGTCATCGCCGAACTGGAGAAGGGCGGGGCCGAGGTGGAGATGGTCCGGCTGGTCGATCTGAGCATCAAGCCGGGGGTCTCGGCCGACGAGGGCGACGGCGACGACTGGCCGACGGTGGACGCCAAGCTGAAGGCGGCGCAGATCGTGGTGTTCGCGACACCGACCTGGCTGGGTCAGATGTCGAGCGTGGCGCTGAGGGCGCTGGAGCGGATGGACGCCTGGTTCGGCGAGACCGACGACAGCGGCCGCCCGGTCGCCTTTGGCAAGGTGGCGGGCATCGTCGTCACCGGCAACGAGGACGGGGCCCACAACATCGTCGCCACCATCTCCCAGGGCCTGATCGACATGGGCTTCACCATCCCGGGGCAGAGCTGGACCTACTGGCACCTGGGGCCCGGGCCGGGGCCCGACTATGTCGAGACGGATCAGGGCCACGACTATTCGGACCGGGTGGGGCGAAACGCGGCGCGCAATCTGGTGGCGCTGGCGAAGGTGTTGACGCCGGAGACCTATCCGGTGCCGGAGAGCGGGGAGTAAGCGGTCGGCCGGCACTGAGCGAAATCAGGGGAGGTCGTCTTGCTGCTTGCAACACAGCTTCTGATTTCGACCCATTGCAGACCTGAGCCCAAGGTTGGATGAATAGGCATGACCGTGCCCCCTGATTTGCGTCTATCAGCCCAACGGGCGCTTCTTGGGGCGGTTTCGCACAAGGTCAGATTGATCAAGGTTCGTCGCGACGGTGATGCTATCACGATGACCACGATAGTTGCCGAGCCGTTGGATAATGAGGCAGGCGAGGCCTTGTCCTTCGCTGCCACGGAAATCATCGCTGACTTCCCAGATTGCCAGATTCGGGAACACCTGATCGTAAGCGTGGACAAGCTTCCCCGGGAAAACTTGTTCGAACATGGCTGGGTCTATCAGCGTCGCGAGGTTGGCTAAGCCTGACGGCAGCCTGCAATGTCCGCTTTCAGGACAGGTGCCTACGACTGCTCTCGACCCAGAACGGACACTTGACCCAAGGTCGTTGCTGCCAAATGATCCAACATGTCCAGCGAGCCAGACTACGTGGGAGCCGTATTTTTCGCGATCTGCGGCGTGCTGATGATTTGTCTCACGCGATGGCCGCGTCTCTGGATCGCAATGTCGATCAATCGGCGTTGGGCCGTTGAAGAGTTCAAGCGTAAGCGCAAAATACTCCCCATCATGACCGCTTTGGCAGCCTTGCTCTGCGCCTTTGCCGTCGCTCAATCGTTGCTCGGCTAAGGTCCGCTATCCCCCCACAGCCGACATTCAGAATGTCCGCTTTGTAGCCCCCCGGTAAAGGCTATCTCGAGCCTCCCGCTCTCACCAGCATTGGCGTCGTCGATCCGGGGCTCTATGAAGAGGGCGTACAAACCGGGAACTTCTGATGTCGATGCTCGCCCTGGGTCTGGCCCTCGCGCTCCAGACCGCGACCACGCCCGAGGCAGAGGTCGCCGCCGTGCTGGATCGGCTGAACGCGGCGTCGAGCGCCGCCGACGGCCCGGCCTATTTCGCCCTGTTCACGCCGGATGCGCGGTTCATCGGGACGGATGCGTCCGAGCACTGGTCGCGGGCCGAATTCCAGGCGCTGTACGAACCCTATTTCGCCTCGGGCAAGGGCTGGTCCTATCCGGCGACGGCGCGGACCATCACCATCGCGCCGATCGACTGCCGGTGCGTGGCCTGGTTCGAGGAAAAGCTGGTCAACGAGAAGTACGGCGAGACGCGGGGGTCCGGCGTCCTGAGGTTGGTCGATGGCCAGTGGAAGATCGAGCAGTATGTGCTGAGTTTCTCGGTGCCTAATGACCGGTCGGACGCAGTCGTGGCGGCGATCAAGGCCGATCCGGCGCCCTGATGGACTTCCACGAGGAGGCCTTCGTCCTGTCGGCGCGGGCGCATGGCGATACGGGCGTCGTGGTCGATCTGCTGACGGAGAGCCACGGCCGGCGCGGGGCCTATGTGGCCGGAGGCGCGTCGCGCAAGATGAAGCCGTTCCTGCAGGCCGGGTCGCGCGTCATCTGTGACTACCGGGCGCGGACCTCGGACCATCTGGGCTCGGCACGGCTCGAGGCGGTGGGCGAGGGGGTCGCGGCCCTGTTCGACGACGCCGTGGCCCTGACCGGACTGAGCGCGGCGGCGGCGGTGGCGCAAGGGGCCCTGCCGGAGCGGGAGCCGCATCCGGGGGCCTTCCTGGCGTTCGAGGCGCTGATGACGGCGTTCCAGATCCCGGCGGTCTGGCCCGCGATCTTCGTGCGGTTCGAGGCGGGGTTGCTGGAGGATCTGGGGTTCGGGCTGGACCTGTCACGGTGCGCGGCGACGGGCACGCTGGACGACCTGATCTACGTCAGCCCCCGCACGGGCCGAGCGGTCTCGCGCGATGCGGGTGCCCCCTATGCCGACAAGATGCTGAAACTGCCGCCCTTCATGCTGGGGGCGCAGGCGGGTCTGGGTGAGGGCGACGTGGGGGCCGGTCTGGACCTGACCGGGCATTTCCTGGAGCAGTTCGTCTTCCATCCGCAGAACCGGCCGATCCCCGAGGCGAGGGTGTGGATGGTCGATCGGCTGAAAGAGTCGGGTCGGTTGTAAACGAAGCGAAATGCCGCAATGGCGGGTTAACCCTGACGTGTCATGAGTGACCTGTCGTTGTCAGCGACGCGTAACAGGCAGCTCCACGCATGACTCATGTGCCGTCGCCAGAGATTCGGGAAGAGACCGCCTCAGACGGCGTCGTCGTGGCCTTTCCCGAACGTATTTCTCCGACCGACGAGATCAGCAGTTTCTTCGACGTGTCGCTGGACCTGCTGGTCGTGCGCGACATTGAAGGTCGGGTGCTCAAGGCCAGCCGGTCCTGGCACACCACCCTGGGTCACCACCCGCACGAGATGGAGGGGCTGCCGTTGCTGCGGCTTGTCCACCCCGAAGACATGCCCGGAACGCGGGGCAGTGTCGAAGAGGTCGAGAACCGCAAGGCGGGCGACCCGGTGCTGGGCTTCATCAACCGCTATCGTCACGCCGAAGGCCACTATCGGTTGCTCGAATGGCGGGCGCAGCGAATGGGTGACCGGATCTATGGCGTGGCGCGCGACGTCACCGACCGGGTCGCCGCCGAGCGCGAACTGATCGAGGCCAAGGCCGCCGCCGAGGCCGCAAGCGTGGCCAAGTCCGATTTCCTCGCCAATATGAGCCACGAGATCCGCACGCCCCTGAACGGCGTGATCGGCATCATCGACGCCCTGTCGCGCACCGAGTTGACTCCGGAACAGCGCGAGATGGTCGGGCTGGTGCAGTCGTCGGGGGTGACGCTGGAACGGCTGGTGTCCGACATCCTGGACGTGTCCAAGATCGAGGCGGGGCAATTGACGCTGGAGGCGCGGCCGTTCGACCTGGACGACGCCATCGCCGCCTGCATCGACGTCAACCGGGCCAAGGCCGAGGACAAGGGCCTGACCTTCGAGATCGAGCGCCACGAGGCCGCGCGCGGCGCCTTCGTCGGCGACAGCACGCGCATCCGCCAGGTGCTGGGCAACCTGTTGTCGAACGCCGTGAAGTTCACGGCGCGGGGCGGGGTGAGCGTCCACATCCAGGTCACCGAGGACACGCTGGGCGACGACGGGCGGCACACCCTGACGCTGGAGGTTCGCGACACCGGGGTCGGTTTCCCGTCGGAACACGCCGAGCGGATGTTCGAGCGGTTCAGCCAGGCCGACGGCTCGATCACGCGCCGGTTCGGCGGAACCGGGCTGGGGCTGTCGATCTGCCGCTCGCTGGTCGAGATCATGGGCGGCGAGATTTCGGCGACCTCGACGCCGAACCTGGGCAGCCGGTTCACGGTTCGCCTGCCGCTGGAACGGACCGAGCCCGAGCCAGCGAGGTTGAACCGGCTCGAAACGCTGTCAGCCCGCCCGGCGGACCGGCCGCTGAGGGTGCTGCTGGCCGAGGATCACCCGGTCAATCAGCGGGTGGTGCAGATGATCCTGTCGGACCAGGACGTAGACCTGGTCACCGTGGACGACGGAGCCCAGGCGGTGGCGGTATTCGCCGGCGGCGGGTTCGACCTGGTGCTGATGGACATGCAGATGCCGCTGATGGACGGGCTGAGCGCGACGCGCGCGATCCGGGCGCTGGAGGCCGAGCAGCGGTCGGCACCGACGCCGATCATCATGCTGAGCGCCAACGCGATGGCCGAGCATCAGGAGGACGCGCGTCTGGCCGGCGCCGACCTGCACGTCGCCAAACCGATCACCGCAGCCAGTCTGTTGGCCGGGATGCAGGCGGTAGTCGGCTAGAACGCGCTAGACTCAGCGATCCGACTGAGTGATTCGCTGACCGCATGACCATCCACACACCACCGCCCCCCGAAGGCGGACGTATCGTCGATGAGCCGATGAGCGAGGCGTTGAGCCGGCGCTATCTGGCCTATGCCCTGTCTACGATCACCAACCGGGCGCTGCCGGACGTGCGCGACGGGTTCAAGCCGGTCCACCGCCGGATCATGTACGCCATGCACCAGATGCGGCTGAACCCGCAGGCGGCGGCGAGGAAATGCGCCAAGGTCGTCGGCGAGGTGATGGGCGGCTATCACCCGCACGGCGACGCCTCGATCTATGACGCGCTGGTGCGGCTGGCGCAGGACTTTTCGCAGCGGTATCCGCTGGTCGACGGCCAGGGAAATTTCGGCAATATCGACGGCGATAACGCTGCGGCCATGCGCTACACCGAGTGCAAGCTGACGGCGGCGGCGGTGCTGCTGATGGACGGCATCGACCAGGACTCGGTCGATTTCAAACCCACCTATGACGACCAGGACGAGGAGCCGGTGGTGCTGCCGGCCGGGTTCCCGAACCTGCTGGCCAACGGCTCGTCGGGGATCGCGGTGGGGATGGCGACCTCCATTCCGCCGCACAATGTGGGCGAGCTGATCGACGCGTGCCTAGTGCTGCTGGAGAACCCCGAGACGACGACGGCGGAGCTGGCGACCATCGTGCCGGGGCCGGACTTCCCGACCGGCGGGGTGGCGGTCGAGGGCCATGCGGCGATCCTGGACGCCTATGAGACGGGCCGGGGCGGGGTACGGCTGCGGGCGCGGTGGGAGCGGGTTCCGCTGGAGCGCGGCGGCTATCAGGTCGTGGTCACCGAGATGCCGTACCAGGTCGGAAAGTCCAAGCTGGTCGAACAACTGGCCGAGCTGATCGAACAGAAGAAGGCGCCGTTGCTGGCCGATGTGCGCGACGAGTCGGCCGAGGACATCCGGCTGGTGCTCGAACCCAAGAGCCGCACCATCGAGGCCGAGGCCCTGATGGAAAGCCTGTTCCGGCTGTCGGACCTGGAGGTGCGGTTCCCGATCAACATGAACGTGCTGGACGCCACGGGCACGCCGCGCGTGATGGGGCTGAAGCCGTGTCTCCAGGCCTTCCTGGATCACCGGCGGGTGGTGCTGATCCGGCGGGCCAACTGGCGGATCGAGCGGGTCGAGAAGCGGCTGCACCTGCTGGAAGGGCTCAGGATCGTCTTCCTGAACCTGGACGAGGTCATCCGCATCGTGCGCGAGGAGGAGCAGCCCAAGGCGGTGCTGATCGCGCGCTTCGGCCTGAGCGAGATGCAGGCCGACTATGTCCTCGACACCCGGCTGCGCCAGCTGGCGCGGATCGAGGAGATGGCGATCGAGAAGGAATACGCCGAACTGGCCGCCGAGCTGGCCGGGCTGAAGGCGATGATCGGGTCGCCGGCCAAGCAGAACAAGCTGATGATCGTGGGCCTGCAGGACGTGCGAAAGGCGATGATCTCGCCGCGTCGGACGACGATCGCGGAAGCCGTGGATGCATCGGCCTTCACAGCGCCCGAAGCCTATATTCCGCGCGAGGCCATCACGGTAATCCTGTCGGAACGGGGCTGGATCCGGGCGACCAAGGGCAAGGTCGAGGATCCGTCCGAGCTGAAGTTCAAGGAGGGCGACAGCCTGGGCTTCCTGGTGCCGGGGTACACCACCGACAAGATCCTGGTCGCGGCGTCGGATGGGCGGGTCTTTACCCTGATGGCCGACAAGCTGGCGGGCGGGCGCGGCCATGGCGAGCCGCTGCGGCTGATGATCGAGCTGGAAGAGAAGGCCGAGATCGTCGCCGTCATGGCCCATCAGCCGGGGCAGAAGGTGCTGGTGGCGTCACGCGACGGCTACGGGTTCGTGGCCCTCGAGGACGACCTGATCGCGTCCAAGCGCGGCGGCAAACAGGTGCTGAACGGCGAGCTGAAGGCCTTGCTGCGCCTCGGGGCGGCGGATCAGGTCGCCGTTCTGGGCGACAATCTGAAGACCCTGATCTTCCCGGTCGCCGAACTGCCCGAGATGGGACGCGGCAAGGGGGTCAAGCTACAGGCCTACAAGGGCGGCGGCTTGCAGGACATCACGGTGTTCAGCGCCGAGACCGGACCGGAATGGGCGGACGGTGGCGGCCGCAGGCGGAACTGGCCGGACTGGAAGGACTGGCTGGGCAAGCGCGCGCAGACGGGGCGGATGGGGCCCAGGGGATTGCGCAAGTTCCGCTAGGGACGATCGACGTCCAGAGAACAGCATCCAGAGCCGGCGACGTTATAGGAATATAATCTCGAAAAGGTCTTGCCATCCGCCATGACTGTCGCCATCTTGGCGCGAGGTCTTTGACAATGCGACGAGGCGAGCCGTTACGAGGTCAGCCGTCCCAATTTCGCATAATCCGGCGCGGTTCAGGAACGAAGTTTTTGTAACGTACTGATTTCAAATGATTTTGGACGTTTGGTAATGTCCCTTGTGTCACGTCTTTTTTGGCACGGGTGACATTTCCCGTGCCGTCGCGACGCACTCCACGCATGCGTATGTCGCCTAGTCGGCGGGGGTTGCAGCCTCGACCGCCTCTGTCGCTTCGCGGGCGATGCGCTCGGACAGGGCGCGACACACCCGCTGGTCGCCGTCCATGGCCTGGAGGATGATCGGCGCGCGACGGTTCAGCCCGGGTCCATAGAGGGCGATCTGGCGATCGACATCGGTGCGGATGGCGGCGTCGGTGTCGGCATTCAGGATGCCCAGCGGCTCGCCGTACAGATAGGCCAGGTTGTCGTAGGCCACGGCGGCCGTCACACCCGCCTGACGCAGCTCGGCATCACCGGCCAGACCCGCCGCCGCCGAGGCCATCCGAAAAGTCGCGGCACAGCCGACCATCTGCTCATAGGTGATCCGGTCTGCGGCGGGTGCCGCCTGGACCGTTGCCGACAGCAGGAGGGCGACAAGGCTCATTCCAGTGCGAAGCCCCGACGCGCGGCCATGTCGCGAAGGCTGTCGGTGCAGCCCTTCTGCTCGCCGTTCATATGGTCCAGCGTCGCGCGTCGACTTTCGGGATTGGCGAGCGGGACGTCCCAAGCCAGGCGTTGCTGCCTGAGTTGATTGGCCAGGGAGGTGTCGGTCGCGGCGCGGTCGTAGCCGACCGGAGGCCCGAAGATGTAGGCCAGATCGCGCCAAAGGTCGGCCGCCTCGTTCGACGGCTGGGCCGAGCCGCCGCCATAGCGGACGACGACCTCGCCGGCGTGGCGAAAGACGCCGCCGCACATCAGCGCGGTCATGTAGTCGGCCCGGTCGGCGGCCGACTGGGACGTCAGGGCCAGGACGGATGCGAGGGTCAGGGCGATCATCGGGGCAGTTTGTCGCGATCGACGCGTCGAGGCCACTGACGCGATCTGACGCCGATTTCGCTATTCGACGGCCGGTGTTCGCGCGATAATCCCGGGATCTAACTGGAGGGTCGTCATGATTGCCTTGATCGTCGTCGTCGTCATCATCGCCATAATCGCCTTCGTGGTGATCGGGGCCTACAACCGGCTGGTCGCCCTGGACCAGAGCGCGGACCAGGCGTTCGCCGACATCGACGTGCAGCTGAAGCAGCGCAACGACCTGATCCCCAACCTGGTCGAGACGGTGAAAGGCTATGCCTCGCATGAGGCCGGGACCCTGGCCGCCGTGACCCAGGCGCGGGCGGCGGCGGCCGGTGCCACCTCGGTCAACGACAAGGTCGCGACGGACAATATGATGACCGCGGCCCTGGGCAAGCTGTTCGCGGTGGCCGAGGCCTATCCGGACCTGAAGGCCAACACCAACTTCCTGGAACTGCAGCGCGAGCTGTCGGACATCGAGAACAAGCTGGCGGCGGCGCGCCGGTTCTTCAACAACGCAGTCAGCGAGTTCAACGCGGTGCGGGCCCAGTTCCCGACCGTGCTGTTCGCCGGGATGTTCGGCTTCGGCAGCGAAAAGCCCTTCTTCGAGGTGGATGCCGCAGACCGCGCCGCCATGACCGCCGCCCCGCCGTCGGTGAAGTTCTAGGGGCTCATCCGCGATGGGCGCCGTCGGGCTCAAGACCCACATCTGGGCCAACAACACCCGGTCGATCGTGCTGCTGGCGGGGTTCCCCGTGCTGCTGGTGCTGATCCTGTACGGGTTGCAGTTGATCCTGATGGGGTTCGGCTTCCTGCCCAACTCCGGCGAGTCGCTGGGCGCCGACATGGGGATGGCGGCGTCGATGCTGGCCGGGACGATTCCCTTGGCGCTCGTGGTCGCCGGCGTCTGGTTCGCCATCGCCTGGTTCGGCAACCAGGCCATGATCGACGCCATGACCGGGGCCCGGAAAGTTACGCGCCAGGACCAGCCGGAGCTCTACAACCTGCTGGAAAACCTGTGCATCTCGCGCGGGATCAAGACGCCGACCCTGCGGATCATCGAGACCGACACGATGAACGCCTATGCCTCGGGCCTGTCCGAGGGTCACTACAGCGTCACCGTGACCTCCGGCCTGATGCAGGCGCTGGACCGCGACGAGATCGAGGCCGTGCTGGCCCACGAGCTGACCCATATCCTGAACAAGGACGTGCGGACCATGGTCATCGCCTCGATCTTCGCCGGCATCATCAGCGTGATCGCCCAGCTGATCTTTCGCGGCCTGTTCTATGTCCGGGGCGGGGGCAGGAAGAACAAGAACGCAGGCGCGCTGATCGCCGTCGGCCTGATCATCGCCGCGATCGGGTTCGCACTGTCGATCGTGATCCGGCTGATGCTGTCGCGGACGCGCGAGTTCGTCGCCGATGCGGGCTCGGTCGAGCTGACCAAGAACCCGGATGCGATGATCTCGGCGCTGAGGAAGATCTCCGGCCGCTCCTACGTGCGCGCGCCAGACGACGTTCAGGGGATGTTCCTGGATAACGAACCCGAGAAGGGCAACCTCGTCGACGAGATGTTCGCGACGCATCCTCCGATCGAGAAGCGGATCGCGGCGCTGGTGGAGTATGCGGGCGGGCGGGATCAGGGGCCCTGGGATCCCGACGCGCTGGAGGCGGGCGTATCCGTGACGGCGGTTCCGACCACGACCTATGGGACCGCAGTCCCGACAAGCTGAAGGCGTTCGTGATGGCCAAAGACAAGATCGAAGTCGAGAATTTCACCAGCCCGGGGCACGTGCAGCGTGTCGACGCCGACAAGTATCTGGCGATGCGCGCCGCCTACCTCGCAGTCCTACCTGCCGATGGTGAGGGTGCCACGCCCGCTGAGATCAAGAGCGCACTTTTGCCGAGACTGCCCGAGGCGCTCTTTCCTGGCGGCGACACGGCCGGATGGTGGGCCAAATGCGTCCAGCTGGACCTGGAGGCCAAGGGTCTGATCGTACGTGGACCGAAGGCCCCCGTCAGGCTGCGGAAAGCCTAGACGTCCAGCCGCGTCCATCCCAGCGGCTTGAGCACTTCCATCGGCCGGAAGCCGGCCTTGTATTCCATCTTGGTCGAGCCCTCGACCCAGTAGCCCAGGTAGACGAAGGGCAGGTTCACGGCTGCCGCCTGACGGATGTGATCCAGGATGGCGAAGACGCCCAGGGACCGCTTTTCCATCGCCGGATCGAAGAAGGAATAGACCATCGACAGGCCGTCGCTGAGCAGGTCGGTCAGACTGACGGCGACCAGATCGCCGGGGCCGCCGTCGGTGGAGGGCAGGCGGTATTCGATCAGATGGGTGCGGACCGCCGTATCCTCGACCATGGCGACATAGTCGGCCCAGGTCATGTCAGTCATTCCGCCGCCCGGATGGCGGGTGGCCAGATAGCGTTTCAGCAGGACGAACTGCTCCATCGTCGCCTCGGCCTCGACCAGGTCGCGCGACAGGTCGGCGTTCCGGGCCACGATCCTGCGCTGGGTCCGGGTGGGCGCGAACTCGGGCACGGGCAGGCGGACCGAGATACAGGCGTCGCAGCCCTCGCAGGCGGGGCGATAGGCGATGTTCTGGCTGCGGCGGAAACCCGCGTGGGTCAGCTCGTCATTGACATGCGCCCCGTCGCTGAACGGCAGGTTGGCGAACACCTTGCGTTCGGTCATCCCCGGCAGATAGGGGCAGGGCGCGACCGCGGTCATGAAGAAGCGAAGCTGACGGGTCGGGACGAACTGGGTCACGGCGTCAGGTCCGCACCCGTTCTGGCCGATCGTATGGCGTCGCAGAAATCATCGTCGGATTTGGTCACGGTTCGCACGGGGCTCGCAAGAGCGTTCGCGCCACAGTGGACGTTGCACGTTGTCAGGGCGTTAACCCTGGGCCTCCTGAGCGCGGGCGGCAAACCAGGGGCGCAGACGGTTCAACGCCTCCTCGATCTGTGGCGTCGAGACGGCGAAGCTGAAGCGCATGAAATGGGGGCCCTCGACCGGATCGAAGTCCACGCCCGGCGCGGTGGCGACGCCCGTGTCGCGCAGCAACTGCTCGCAGAAGGCGACGCTGTCGTCGGTCAGATGGCCGATGTCGGCCCAGATGTAGAAGGCACCGTCGGGCGGGGCGATGGTCTTCAGCCCCAGCGACGGCAGGGCGTCCAGAATCAGGGCGCGGTTGGCGCGGTAGGTGTCGATGTGCCCTTCCAGTTCGTCGACGCAGTCCATGGCGACCAGGCCGGCATGCTGGCTCAGCGAGGGCGGGGTCAGGAACAGGTTGCCGATATAGGCGCGAGCGGTCTCGACATGATCGGCCGGGACCAGCAGCCATCCGAGCCGCCACCCCGCCATGCTCCAGTATTTGGAGAAGGAGTTGATCACCATGGAGTCGGGCGCGAACTGCAGCATGGAGGGTTGGGGCCCGACGTAGCTGAGGCCGTGGTAGATCTCGTCGGAGATGACGGCGATGTCGCGGGCGGCGCAAACGGCAGCGATGGCGGCCATTTCGTCGGGCGCGATGACAGAGCCGGTCGGGTTGGCGGGGCTGGCGATGATGACCCCGGCGGGAGCGGGATCGAGGGCCGACAGGGCGGCGGCCGTCAGCTGATAGTGTTCCGCGGGACCACAGGCGATCTCGACCGGCGTCATCTTCAGCGCCTTGACCGTGTTGCGATAGGCGACATAGCCGGGCCGGGCCATGGCGATCCGGTCGCCGGGTTGGAACCGCGAGGCCAGGGCCAGGACCAGGGCGGGCGAGGCCCCGTTGGTCAGCAGCAGCCGGTCGGGATCGACGGAGACGCTGTAGCGGTCGAGGTGCAGTTTCGCAATGCGCGCCTTGAGCGGGGCGCTCTCCCAATAGCCCATGGCGTCGGCGTCGAGAACGCGGTGAGCCTCGGCGATCGCGGCGGCGGGCGCACCGGTCGAGGGCTGGCCGAACTCCATATGGATCACGCTGCGCCCCTCGGCCTTCAGGGCGTGAGCGAGGCGGCTGATGGTGATGGCGCGGAAGGGTTCGATGGTCATTTGACGGCCTCCGCCAGCCGCAGGAAACCCGCCAGGTCGATGGTCTCGGCGCGGGCGTCGGGGTCGATGGCGGCGGCTTCGCACAGGGCAGCGCCGCCCAGGGTCTTGAGGCTGGAGCGCAGCATCTTGCGGCGCTGGCCGAAGGCGGCGGCGGTGATGGTCTCGAGCCGTTTCAGGGTCTCGCGGTCCGGGCGGTCGGCCCTGGGGATCAGGTGGACAACGGCGGAGGCGACCTTGGGCGGCGGGGTGAAGGCGGCGGCCGGCAGATGCATGACGATGCGGGCCTCGGCGACGGCCTGGGAGATGACGGCGAGGCGGCCGTAGGCGCCGTTTCCGGGCGCGGCGACGATCCGCTCGGCGACCTCCTTCTGGAACATCAGGGTCAGGGCGCAGGGCGTCCACGGGCCCGTCAGCCATTTGATCAGCAGGGCCGTGCCGACGTTGTAGGGCAGGTTGGAGACGAGGTGAGTCGGGCCGGTGGTCAGCTCGGCCTCGGTGACCTTCAGCGCGTCGGCCTGGATGATGGTCAGGCGGCCCGAACCGTCGTCGAGTTCGCTCAGCAGGGGGACGAAGCGGGGGTCCTTTTCGACCAGGACGACCGGGCCCGCATCGCTTTCGAGGATGGCGCGGGTCAAGCCGCCGGGGCCCGGGCCGACCTCGATCACCGCGCGGCCGTCGAACGGCCCGGCGAGGCGGACGATCTTTCGCGTGATGTTGAGGTCCAGCAAGAAATGCTGGCCGAAGCTCTTCTTGGCCAGCAGGCCGTGGGCCTCGAGGGATTCGCGCAGAGGGGGGAGGGCGTCAGGGGTCATGGTCACGTTGCGCTCGGACGCCGCACCAGGTTCTGGATCGCATTCTGGAGGTCGGATGACTTGTCGGGCAGATGTTGCTTTGAGCCTGGCTTTCGACCGGCCTGCAGAGCGAGATCAAGAACCGCATCAACGGACTGGATACGACCTTCCTGCTCAAGGATATTCAGGAAGTCGACGGTGCTGATCTCGACGATCCTGTCGCGATCGAGGACGGTAATGCGCCGAAGGACGGCGCTTTCCTCGCATAAGAGGACACCTTGTTCGTCGGGGCCCAGTCGGCCGGGTTGTTCGATGATTTCAACGGCAGCCTGCTCGCCGAGATTGGGCTGGCGAACACCAGGGTCGTTGGCCCGCGCGGCGTCGAAGATCCGGTAGGCCTGCGTCGGCGCGAACTCGACGCGGTCACGATGATCCTGAGCCCAGGCCAGGATATCGGAAGCGCCAAGACGCGAGGCATCGTGAGTCGCCTCATAAAGCACGGCGTCCGGGATCACGATCTCCGCCCCGTCCACATACAGGAGGTAGTCGAGCGAGCCGGCGGCGGCGAGGGTGATTAGTGGGCCGGTGTCGACGACGAAGATCTTGAGCTTACTCGCCATGGCGAGGGAACATCCACGCCCGAGCCCTGGCCAATTGCTCCTCTCGGCCAGTCGATGCGGGCCTGGGAGGAGCCAGGCGAGCGTCGGCCAGCATTCGGAAGAGGTCGCCATAGGTCACGTCGCCTAGCGTTTTTCGGACCTCGATCGCCGAGATGTCGCCTCGCGAGAAGCGGGTCAGCAATGCGTTGGATTCCAGGGCGGTCATGATGGCGCATCATGACACGGACGGTTCGGTAAAGTCACCTCGCGCGCGCTCCGGCCATCTCGGTTGCCAAGCGGATGGCGGCGATCAGGCTGTCGGGGCGGGCGAGGCCCTGGCCGGCGATGTCGAAGCCGGTGCCGTGGTCGGGGGAGGTGCGGACGATGGGCAGGCCCAGGGTGGCATTGACGCCGCCCCAGAAGTCCAGCGTCTTGACCGGGATCAGGGCCTGGTCGTGGTAAAGGCAGACCACGGCGTCATAGCCGGCGCGGGCCTCGTCGTGGAACAGGCTGTCGGCGGGCTTGGGGTCGGTGATGTCGATGCCTTCGCGGCGCAGGATCTCGACGGCGGGTCTCAGGACGGTGATCTCCTGAAGGCCGAGCGCGCCGCCCTCGCCCGCGTGGGGGTTGAGTGCGGCGAGCGCGATGCGGGGCGAGACCAGGCCGAAGTCGCGCTTCATCGATTCGTGCACGACGCGGGCGGTGCGGGTGACGCGCTCGGTGGTGACGAGCTCGGGCACCTGATCCAGGGCGACATGGATGGTGACCAGGCAGGCGCGCAGGTCCCTGGCCGTCAGCATCATGACCGGGCCGCGCGTGCCGGGCATGGGCGTATCGGCGGTCAGTTCGGCGATGAACTCGGTATGGCCGGGAAAGCGGAACCCGGCGGCATAGAGGGGGGCTTTGGCGATCGGGGCGGTGACGAGGCCCGAGGCCTGTCCGGACAGGGCCAGATTGACGCCGTACTCGATCCAGTCGGCGACCATGCCCGCATTGGCCGGGTCGGGACGGCCGGGTATGACGGGGGCGGGCAGGGGC
>NZ_JAEMRD010000212.1 GCF_016463485.1 Brevundimonas sp. | reverse complement strand
GTGCAGGGGGTGCGTCCGGAAATGACGCAGCCCCCTAGGGCGGCGTCAGACTCCCAGCGCAGCCCGGCTCAGCCGCTCCAGCAACGGTCCGCCCTGGCCGACGGCGGCGAGGCGGCTGGAAACGTGGCCTAGGACGTTGGCGGCATAGACTTCGTAGAGGACGATCTTGCCCTCCAGCCATTCCGCGTCGCCCTCGCCGGTGTCGATTTTTGCCTTGGCGGCCAGCGCGCCCTTGGCCAGCATCCAGCCGCCGATGACGTCGCCCAGCAGTTTCAGATAGGCGTCGGCGGCGGCCAGGACGTCGGCACCGCGCGCAGGATCGGCCTTGGCGTCCAGCAGCCACAGGGTGGCGTCCTCGACGGCCTCTATGGCGGTCTTGAACCGTTCGACGGGCTTGCCGGAATAGAGTTTGCCGAGCGCGGTCAAGGTATTCCGCATCTCGGCGATGACGGCCTTGGCCGAGGCCCCGCCGTCCTGCGACAGTTTGCGACCCACGAGGTCCATGGCCTGGATGCCGTTGGTCCCTTCATAGATCGGGGTAATGCGAGCGTCGCGATAGTACTGGGCGGCCCCGGTCTCTTCCACATAGCCCATGCCGCCATGAATCTGGACGCCCATGGAGGCGACGTCGCATCCGACGTCGGTGCCCCAGGCCTTGGCGATGGGGGTCAGCAGGTCTTCGCGGCCCTTCCAGGCCTTGCGCTCTTCATCGGTCGCGGCGTGTTTTGCCAGGTCGGCGGCGACGCCGGTGGCCAGATATATCCCGCGCGCGGCCTCGATCCTGGACTTCATCACGCCCAGCATCCGGCGGATGTCGGGATGGTCGATGATCGGGGCGTTGGCCTCTCCGGTCCATACCGAGCGCCCCTGACGCCGCTCCAGCGCATAGGCCAGGGCGTGCTGATAGGCACCTTCGGCGACCCCGACCCCCTGGACGCCGACGGCGACGCGGGCGTTGTTCATCATGACGAACATATGGGCCAGGCCCTGGTTCGGCTGGCCCACCAGTTCGGCGCGGGCACCTTCATAGGCCATCACACAGGTCGGCGAGGCGTGGATGCCCAGCTTGTGCTCGATGCCGACGGGGCGAAATCCGTTGCGACCGCCCAGCGTGCCGTCCGGCTTCACCTCGAACTTGTTGGTCAGGAACAGGCTGATGCCCTTCGGACCGGGAGGCGCGTCGGGCAGTCGGGCCAGCACCATGTGGACGATGTTGGCCGTGGCGTCATGGTCGCCCCAGGTGATGTAGATCTTCTGACCCGTCAGGCTGTAGGTCCCGTCGCCGTTGGGCGTCGCGGTAGTGGTCAGTGCGCCCAGGTCAGAGCCGGCCTGGGGTTCCGTGAGGCACATGGCCCCGGTCCATTCGCCGGAAACCAGCCGGGGAAGGTAGGCGGCCTTCTGATGCTCGGTGCCGTGGGTCTCCAGCGCCTCGATCGTGCCCAGCGACAGCATGGGGCACAGGGCGAAGGCCATGTTGGCACCCTGGACCGTTTCATAGGCCGCGAGCTCAAGCGCTTTGGGCAGGGCCTGCCCACCCGCTTCGGCCGAGGCCGTCAGGCCGGTCCAGCCGCCCTCGGCGAACTGGCGATAGGCGTCGGCGAATCCGGGGGCACAGGTCACGGCACCGTTGGCATAGGTCGCACCCTTCTGATCACCCGCCCGGTTGATGGGGGCCAGAACCTCGTCCGAAAACGACCCGGCCGCCTCCAGCACCGCCGCCATCAGATCGGCGTCATAGTCGGGAAAGGCCCCGGTTGCGGCGACCTGGTCGATGCCGGCGACGGCGGTCAGGCTGAAGGCGAGGTCACGGACGGGCGAACGGTACGGCATGGCGGGCATCCTGTGGAACGCGTCTTCTTGCCGTCATGCCGCAACGGCAGGCAAGACTCTTGGACACGCAAGCGTCTTGGCGAACCGCATCGGCTGCTTCAGTGTGCCGGTCGATTCCGATAGGAGCTTTCATGGCCGAGCCGAGAAACCGCTATTCCGCCGTGTCGCTGGCCTTCCACTGGGGGCTGGCGCTGATGATCCTGGCCCAGGTGCTGCTGATCACCGCGCACGAAGCCACCGAGGGACCGCTGTCGCGCGAGTTCATCCAGATCCACAAGGCGCTCGGCCTGACCATCCTCGTCCTGACCCTCGCGCGGATCGGGTGGCGGATCGCCAACCCGGCCCTGTCCATGCCGGCGGGGACGCCGAAATGGCAGGCTTTCGCGGCGAAGGCGACCCATGTGCTTTTCTATGTCCTGCTGATCGGCCTGCCGCTGGGCGGGTGGGCGGCGTCGTCGGCGGCCGGGCGAGCGATCGAGTGGTTCGGCCTGTTCAGCTGGCCGCTGTTGCCCCTGCCACAGAGCCGGGAGCTGGCAGGAACCTTCATGGACATGCATGAGGCGGGGGTGAAGGTCCTTTACGTACTGCTGGCCCTGCACGTCGTGGCGGCGCTGAAGCATCATTTCGTGGATCGCGACAATGTCCTGCACCGGATGATCCCGCTGATCCCGCGTCGGCCCTGAGATGAGACGGTTCGCGTCCTTGATGGGTGCCGGGCTGATGGCGATCATTGTCGCCGGGCCTGCGGGTGCCGTGGCGGATCGCTGGGCCGTCATCGGCGAAAGCTCGGCCATCACGATGTCGGTGCGGGCGCTGGGGGTGACCCAGACAGGACGGTTCGGACGCTGGACCGGCGACATCCGCTTTGACCCCGACGCGCCCGAAGACGCAGAGGTGGCGATCACGGTGCGGGCGGCCAGCCTGACCATGCGTCAGGCGGCGGTGACCCAGCGCGCCGTCGGGCCCGGGTTTCTGGACGCCGACCGCTATCCCACGATCCGGTTCCAGTTGCGCGAGTTGGAGCCGACCGCGCCGGGGCGATACACGGCGCGGGCCGATGTGACGGTGCGCGATCGGACCCGTCCGGTGACCTTTCCCGTGACCCTGTCGGTGGACGGTGGGACAGCGCGGATGCGGGGCGGGTTCGTGCTGGACCGCGCCGACTACGGCATCGGGACGCAAGGGGCGATGAACGCCCTGGTGGCGAGACAGGTGAGGGTCGATGTGGCCCTGGCCACGCGCCGGGCGTCGTGACCGGGGGCGACACCGTCCAGGCGGCGCAGGCGCTGCGGGACGGGCGGCTGATCCTGCTGCCGACCGAGACGGTCTATGGGCTGGCGGCCGATGCGGCGAATGCGGAGGCGGTCGCAGCCATCTTCGAGGCCAAGGGAAGACCGCGTTTCAACCCCCTGATCGCCCATGTAGAAGATGCGGCGGCGGCTGAGGCGATCGCCATGTTCGATGCGGCGGCGCGGCGACTGGCCGAGGCCTTCTGGCCCGGCCCGCTGACCATCGTGGCGCCGGTGCGGGCCGGCGACCGGGTCTGCGACCTGGCGCGGGCGGGGCTGGACAGTGTGGCGGTGCGGGTGCCCGGCCATGCGAAGGCGAGGGCGGTGATCGCGGCCTTCGGCGGGGCAGTGGTCGCGCCGTCCGCCAACCGATCGGGCCGGCCCAGCCCGACGACCTTCGCCGATGCGGTCGAGGAGACGGGGTTCGCGGTGGCGGCCGCCATCGACGGCGGACCCTGCGCGGTGGGGGTGGAGAGCACGGTGGTCTCGGTTCTGGACGGGCGGGTGGCCTTGCTCAGGCCCGGTGCAGTGACGCGCGACGAGATCGAGGCCCTGGTCGGGCCGCTGGCCGGAGCCCTCGACGGC
>NZ_JAEMRD010000211.1 GCF_016463485.1 Brevundimonas sp. | reverse complement strand
CCTCCAGCCTCCAGCCTCCAGCCTCCAGCCTCCAGCCTCCAGCCTCCAGCCTCCAGCGGAGGTTGCGCCACAGATGTTGCCAAGGTCTGAAGATCAGACTGCGCTGAGACCCTCCGAGGCCAAAACCCGCTGCACTGCAGGCCGGGCTTGAATGCGATCCAGATGGGCGTTCAGACGCGGGAACCGGGCCGCATCCAGCAAGCCCGCCTGACGCGCCCAGCGTTCGAAGACCAGCAGGTAGCCGTCGGCCAGGCTGAAGGTGTCGCCTAGGACGTAGTCACCCTTCAGATAGTGGTCCTCGACCAGCTGATATTTCGAAAGGGCCAGTTCTACCGCCTGATCCCTGACCTCGCCTTCGAGTGGCGGGCGGCTGAACAGCACCCTGCCGATGGCCGGGTGCAGGGACGAAGCCAGAAAGCCATTGAAGGCGTTGAAGGCGGCGAAGGCATAGGGGTCGTCGATCGGGGCCAGATTGCGGTCCGGATGGGTCTGGGCGACCAGGGCCAGAATAGCCGCATTCTGGGTGATCACACCATGATCGGTTTCCAGCGCCGGCGTCACACCCGCTGGATTGACGGCCAGATACTCCGGCGTCTTCTGCTGGCCGGTCTTCAGGTCGATGACCTGCGTTTGGTAGTCCGCTCCCGCCTCTTCCAGGGCGATATGCGAGGCGGTGGCGCAGGCACCGGGCGAGATATAGAGCTTGAGCATGTCGATCTCCTGAAATGGACTGGATAGACAACGCAGATAGAGGCGCGCCCTATCCGTAACAATAGCAGTTCCTGATTATTCTCGTTCCGTCGCCCTCTCCCGCCGACGGACCAGCTCGCGGACACCGAGCATGAGGCCCAGCCAGACCACCGCGACGCCCGCAAGGATCAGGGACGTCCAGATGCCGTCCCCGCTGACGGCCGAAACCACGGCCCCGCCGAAGAAGGCGACCAGCACGGTCTTGGGCAGAACGCCCAGGGCGCAGCCGGTCAGAAAACCCCAGAAGTTCGCCCGCGTCGCGCCGAACGCCATGTTGACCACGATGAAGGGGGCCGAGGGCACGTTGCGGATCATGAAGCTGGCATAGAAGGCATTGTCGCCGACGAACCTTTTGAGGCGGTCGGTCGTGCGTCCCCCGAACCGCTCCAGCGCCCGCGCCGTCGGCCCGCGGCCCAGCCAGTAGGTTGCGCCCGCCGACACCACCGTGGCGATCCAGCTGTACAGAAACCCGAACCACGGCCCGAAGGCGACCACGCAGGCGGCGATCAACAGAAACTGCGGCACCCCCAGGAAGGCCGACAGGGTGAACACCGCAATGGCCACAAACACGCCCCACGGCCCGGCGCGGAACCCGCTCATCCAGGCCTCAAGCTGACTCTCGGCCCCCAGATCCAGCTGGTGCTTGCCGAACAGGAACAGGCCGGTGACGGCGGCCAGCAACACCACCGTAGCCAGTAAGGCCCGCCAGCGGGCGGCCTCCATGTTCAGGATGAAGTCGAGGAGGCGGCGCATGGCTACTCAGGCGTTTCCAAAGGACGGAAAGGCTGGACGACCCAATTGTCCATGCGCCAACCGAAGCCGCCGCCTCTGCTCCATTCCTGCCGGTATTTTGCGACCATGAGCCGTTCCGGATCATCCTCCGAGGAAACCCGATAACTGATTTCACCCTCTATCCAGCCATTGCGATCGTCGCGAGCGCCGACGCGGGACTGATAGATCGCCAAGTCAGGCATCGTTTCAGTCAGCTCAACCATCCGCTGAGAAAGTCGAACCGGTTGGCTCTGCCCGGCCCGATAAATATTTATTTCCTGATATACCACTCCCGCCCAATCGATCCGGCTGGTGCTATTCGTCGAAAGCCAGTCACTCCATTCCTGGCGCGTCGGAGTTCCGGCATAATCGCGTCCGGGCGGCTCCCCCTTCTCATTCATCAAACTGGCAGCTGCGAGCGTATTGCCCTGCAGAACCAAGCAGGCGCGAAGCCTCGCGACAGCGTTACGATGCTTGTCAGCGTCAAGCTGCTCACAGGCTTCGATAGACAGAACAGCCTGATCGGCAAGCAAGAAGCCAAAACTGCCCGCCATCCCATCGTGGTCGCAAGTATTTTGAGCCTTACGCCTCACAGCAGGCCTATAGCCGCTGTCATCTGCAGCATTGGCCATCTCGACGACGACGCCCCATCCATGCATGCAGATGAGAACCTCATCGTTGCCGGACCTAGCTGCCATCGGCATCAGCACACGGTCAGCGAAGATGCCTTCCCTCTCAACACGGTCCCATGTCAACGCGGCAACAGGCGCTTCGATACGCTCTTCCGCATTTCCGCGAACAACCACCATCGGCGGCATATTCGGTCGCATTTCGAAGCTGACCAAGAGAATGTCGCGGCCGTATCCGTCGTAGAAAAACGATCGGAACACCTGGGCTCCGGTCGCTGACTCAGTTTGTATCGAAGGCGCTCGGTAGCGTGCTTCCAATCTCGCCTGCTCCGCAACTGCACAGGCCACGGACTGATCGTCCTGATCGCACACCGCTGGCCGGGCGGAAATGTCTTGGCCCCCCAACAGGAGGGCGACTGCAACAGCGATCAGACTCATGGCCAACTCCCTCCCACGGCTTCACCATTTGCACCGGCCCGACCCTGCCCGTAAACAGGCGAGGCCCTCCCCGGCTCCCGACATCTCCGAGATTTGCCATGTCCAGCCTGCAGTCGTCCGCCCTTGCCCGCGTCAAGCCGTCCGCCACCCTGGCCGTGACCGCACAGGCGCGTGCGCTGAAGGCCGAGGGGCGCGATGTGATCGGCCTGGGAGCCGGAGAGCCGGATTTCGACACGCCGGAGAACATCAAGGCCGCCGCCATCGCCGCCATCCAGCGCGGCGAGACCAAATACACCGACGTCGACGGCATGCCGGAGCTGAAGGCCGCTGTGGTGGCCAAGTTCGCGCGCGAGAACGGCCTGACCTATACGCCGGCCCAGATCCACGTCGCGCCGGGCGGCAAGGCGGTGCTGTACAATGCCCTGGTCGCAACCCTGTCGCCGGGCGACGAGGTGATCGTGCCCGCGCCCTACTGGGTATCTTATCCCGACATGGTCCTGCTGGCCGGGGGCGAGCCGGTGGTCGTGGTGGGGCATGAGGCCGATGGCTTCAAGCTGAAGCCCTCCGCGCTGGAGGCCGCGATCACGCCGCGGACCAAATGGCTGATCCTGAACAGCCCGTCGAACCCGACCGGCGCGGCCTATACGCGGGCCGAGCTGGAGGCCCTGGCCGAGGTGCTGCGTCGTCACCCGCAGGTCTGGGTGATGACCGACGACATGTACGAACACCTGATCTACGGCGATTTCGACTACACCACGATCGCCCAGGTCGCACCGGACCTGTACGACCGGACCCTGACCATCAACGGCGTGTCCAAGGCCTATGCCATGACGGGCTGGCGCATCGGCTATGCGGGCGGGCCCAAGCCGCTGATCGACCTGATGCGCAAGGTGGCGGGACAGACGACGTCCAATCCCTCCTCCATCAGCCAGTGGGCCGCGGTCGAAGCGCTGAACGGGCCGCAGGACTTCATCGCCGAGCGCGGCAAGGCGTTCGAGATGCGCCGCGATCTGGTGGTGTCGATGCTGAACCAGGCGACGGGCATCCGCTGTCCCAATCCGGAAGGGGCCTTCTACGTCTATCCGTCGATCGAGGGGCTGATCGGCAAGACGACCGAGGGCGGCGTGGTCA
>NZ_JAEMRD010000085.1 GCF_016463485.1 Brevundimonas sp. | reverse complement strand
CGGCGACCTTGGCCTGCATCAGCTGGAAGGAGCCGATGGGTTTGCCGAACTGTTTCCTGTCCCGCAGGTAGGGCAGAACCACATCCAGCGCCGCCTGCATGATCCCCAGCGGCCCGCCCGACAGAACCGCCCGCTCATAGTCCAGCCCGCTCATCAGGATCGCCGCGCCCTGACCGGGGGCCCCCATCACGTTCTCGGCCGGGACCTCGCAATCCTCGAACACCAGTTCGGCGGTGTCGGAGCCGCGCATGCCCATCTTGTCCAGCTTTCTGGAGACGCTGAAGCCCTTCATCCCCTTCTCGATCAGGAAGGCGGTCACGCCGCCGTTGCCGTCCCCGGTGCGGGCGTAGACGACCAAGGTATCGGCCGTCGGCGAGTTGGTGATCCAGAACTTGGTGCCGTTCAGGATGTAGCGATCGCCCCGCGCATCGGCCTTCGTCCGCATCGACATGACGTCGGAGCCCGAACCCGCCTCCGACATGGCGAGCGACCCCAGGTGTTCGCCCGAGATCAGCTTGGGCAGATATTTCGCCTTCTGCTCTTCATTGCCCCAGCGGCGGATCTGGTTGACGCACAGGTTGGAGTGGGCCCCGTAGCTCAGGCCGATCGAGGCCGAGGCGCGCGACACCTCCTCCATCGCCACCACGTGCTCGAGATACCCCATCCCCAGCCCGCCATACTCTTCCTCGACCGTGATGCCGTGCAGACCCAGCTCGCCCATCTCGGGCCACAGGTCGCGGGCGAAGGTGTTGGTCTCGTCGATCTCGGCGGCGCGCGGCGCCAGCCGGTCGGCCGCCCAGCGGGCCGTCGTCTCCCGGATCATGTCGGCGTTCTCGCCGAGGCCGAACTCCATGGATTGGGGCGCGAAGGGAATGCTCATGAACAGGCCTGATGCGAGAGTGTCTCGTCATCCTAGCCCGACAAACCCGCCGTCGAAATTGCGAAATTCACCCCGATCGGGGGCAAATGATGCACCGGCCGACCCATTCGGGAGGCCATGCCGACGGGATCAGTCGTCCTTGGGCTTTTCGCCGGCGTCGCTCTCGTAACGCAGGCCGAAGCTGGTGCTTCTGCCCGGATAGACGATGCCGCTGCCCAGGAAGAACGGATCATAGGCCCCGCGATAGCCGGGGCCGTACAGCAGGGCATCCGGGCCACGGCCGGGATAGCCGTATCCGTAGCCATAGCCCCAGGGGCTGTTCTTCGATTCGCTGTAGCTGAGATCGACGCGGCCAGTCTCGCCGATCGGGATCGAGACCCGGCCGCCGAAGGATGTGTAGTCGCCCGACCCGACGGCGGCGAAAACCTCGCCATGCATCTTGCGGTCGTTGGGCTGGTCCCAGGGATCGCGGCCCAGGGCATCATCGGCGAACGGCTTGGTGTTCGCCCTGCCCTGCCCGATCCAGCCGTCGATCTGCTGCGCTGTGGTCAGGCCGTGGGGCGTGATGGTCTGGCTGGAGGCCGGAGGGATTTCGCCGGCGACGGGCGCGACGGCGTCCGTGGCGACCGACTGCCGGCCTCTCGGTGCGGTCGCGACCACGGCCTCGGGATCGTTCGCGCCCGACAGGGCGGCGGCGGCGAGGATGGCGATCAACATGCGGCGAACTCCAGCGACCCAACCCAATGACTGGAGGCTACCCTAGCGAACAATGCGGCCAAGGTCAGGCGTTTCCATCTCCGCGGCGCAACGGATCGGGTAAGGGCCGGCCCTCCTCGACAAAGGTCAGGGCGACGGAGTTGATGCAGTAGCGCAAGCCGGTCGGCGGCGGGCCGTCGGGAAACACGTGGCCTTGATGGCTGCCGCAGCGGGCGCAGGTCGTCTCGGTCCGGGTCATGCCGTACGAACGATCGACGATGGCGGTGACGTGCGCCTCGTCCACGGGCTGGGTGAAGCTGGGCCAGCCGGTGCCGCTCTCGAACTTGGTCGTGGCCTTGAACAGCGGCAGGCCGCATTCGCGGCAGCAGAAGACGCCAGGACGTTTCTCACCCAGCAGCACGCCACAGAAGGGCGCCTCGGTCCCGTGGGACAAAAGCACCCGCTTTTCCTCGGCGTTCAGGTCGGCTTCCAGCGCAACCCGCTGGCCCTCCGACGGCGGGGTCAGGTCATAGCCGGAGGCGGAACGCAGCGGAGTCGGAACGGTCGATGTGTCGGTCATGGGTTCAAAATAGGAAAGGCCGGCCGAGGTTGCACCCCGACCGGCCCAAAGTTTCCGACGCGCTCAAGCAGCGCGGCTCCGCGAGCCGCGCGATAGCGCCCCTGCTTATTGCATCAGCGTCGCCACCCAGGCGCGCACCGCCGCCTCGTCCGACGGGTTACCCGCGTAGGTCAGGGCCGGCTGGGGCGTGAACGGGGTGTTGTTGGCGCGCTGACGCGAGGTCCAGGCCTTGTGGCCGAAGCTGAGGTCCGAATAGTTGGACGGCAGGCGCATCGTCGTCTGTTCGATGAAGATCGAGTCGGTCGCCGTGACCGACCCGGCCAGTCTGACGTTCGGCAGGCGCGTCAGCAGATCCAGCGTATCGAGGCAACCGCCCGAACAGCCGCTGTCGACCAGCACGACCACCGGTCCGGCGATCGGGTTGGCGGCACCGGTGTCCGGCGTGGCGGGACGGCCGGCCAGGGTGAAGCTCCGCTGCCCCGAGGCGATGGCCGCGTCAAAGGCGGCGACGATGGCCTGGGTTTCCTCGATCACCGGCGCGCTTTCCTGGACGAAGCGCGGGTCGGCCTGCATCCGGCCCAGGGTGGCGGCGTACCAGGCACGGTTGCCGGGGGTGGCGCGATAGGTGATCTCGCCGGCGGCGGGCTGGCGGCTGACGGTGAACTCGGGCGTCCAGATGCGGTTGGCCAAGCCATAGCCGCGCGCCGTCGAGGTGTAGGATTGGCCCCGCGCGCCGCGCAGATCCAGCACGAAGCCGTTGCGCAGGGCGGGCCCTTGCGCCTGGACCGCCGCGTTGAAGGCGTCCCAGCCGGCGGTGTCGGCAAACGAATGGACGTGCAGCCACGGACGGCCGTTGACCGTCTCGATGCCCAGCGGGGTCGGGCCGGGCTGATAGACGGTCGAGCGATAGGCCGCTTCCAGATCCGCGATCAGCGGCGGCTGCGGCATCAGGCGGAACTCACGCGGACGACCACGGCCACCCACCTGGAAGTTGCAGGCCCCCGGCGTGCCGGTCGTGAAGGGGTTGTTGCGGTTCCACAGCAGGAAGGGGGCGGTGTTGATCCGGCCGGCCTCACTGGTCAAGTCGCCTTCCCAGCGATCCAGCTTGTCCTGAGCCATCTGTTCGGCGGTCTTGCCGCCGCAGTCGACGAGGACGGCACCCAGGGGCGGCGTGCCGCGAACGCCGGGCTTGATATAGGTCACCACATATTTGCCGCCGCGCCAGCCGGTCGTGAAGCCCGGCCACTGGATCGCGAAATAGGGGCTCAGGCCCTCGAAGCTGGGCGTCATGGCGATGTTGGAATCGCGGAAGCCGCGCGCATAGTAGCGCATCAGATAGGCGTGGCTGTCGCCCGAGTTGACCTGGGCCACCTTGGCCAGGGAGTCGGCCAGGCCTGCGTCGATCCAGCCATTGAAGGTCTGGGCCGCGGCGCCGCCGACGACAGCCGCCGGGTGATTGGCGCGCAGCTCATCGTGCGCGGCCTGAAGATCCTGACGCGCAAAGGCCCGGAAATCCTGGGCGGTCGCGGCCCCTGCGGCCATGGCGAGCGCCGCAAAGGCGGCGGCGGCGGTAAACAGTCGATGCATGAAAGCAGGCTCCAGAGCCGGTCACGAAGGGATGAGAGGGTTAAAGCGATCCGCGCCGGACTTGCCAAGCCCGATCCCCCGCGAAGCGACCCCAGGAGCCGATTTGTCGCGAAGATCACGGCGACAAAGGGGCGTGACGGGTCAAACCGGCGGCATGGCCGGTGTCACGGGTCCGAAGATCGTGACGAACGCACCCTTCAACGCCGCATCGGCTTCGTCCATCGTGGCCAGGACCCCGAGATCGACCAGACTGGTCACCCCGTGCTCGGTGATCCCGCACGGCACGATGCCGCCAAAATGGTCGAGGTCGGGCTCCACGTTCAGGCTGATGCCGTGGAAGGTGACCCATTTCCTGACCTTCACGCCGATGGCGGCGATCTTGTCCTCGCGCGACCATCCGGCCCCTTTGCGCTCGACCCAGACCCCGACCCGGCCGTCACGCACCCCGGCCTCGACGCCGAAGGTCGCCAGGCTGTCGATCAGCCATTGTTCCAGGGCGCGCACCAGCCGGCGGACGTCGCGACCACGGGCGTTCAGGTCCAGCATCACATAGGCCACCCGCTGGCCCGGCCCGTGATAGGTATATTGTCCACCGCGCCCCGAGCGGTGGACCGGGAACCGCGCGACATCGAGCAGATCGTCGGCCTTCGCCGACACCCCACCCGAATAGAGCGGGGGATGCTCCAGCAGCCAGATCAGTTCCGACGCCTCGCCTGCCGATATCGCCGCGGCCCGCGCCTCCATGGCGGCGACGGCGTCGTCATAGCCGACGAGACCGGTCGAGACGGCCCATTCTACGGGTCGGTCGTCGTCGCGGTGTAGCCGAATTCCGGCGGGGCTTAACGGGTCGGCAAGCATGAGGACTCAATGTGGCGTCGGGGGCCCCTGCGCAAGGGCTGTCGCTTGCGCGGCCCCTTGCATGAACCGAGTACGCCTTGAGCCAGATTGACGCCGTCGATGTCGAGATTTCCGTCGTGCTGGGCCGATCGGTCCTGCCGATGTCTCAGCTGTTGAGGATGGGTCGCGGCGCGGTGATCCCGCTGGATGCCTCCGAACACGACGAGGTCTGGATCCTGGCCAACAACCACCCCGTCGCGCGCGGCGAGATCGAAATCCGCGACGACCGCATCGCGATCACCGTGACGCGGGCGGCGGACGTCTATGACTTCATGGCCGGAGCCGCCTGAACCCCCTTCCCTTCCGGCGCGACCTCCGCTATTGCCCCGCCTCCGATGCGAGCGGTCGTGGCGGAATTGGTAGACGCGCAGCGTTGAGGTCGCTGTGGGGCAACCCGTGGAAGTTCGAGTCTTCTCGACCGCACCATCAGACGCTGTGATGTTCTGATCCAACCCGGTCTGTCGGGAACCTCTTGGATCAGTCCACCGTCCAGCCCACCCCAGATTCCACCGAACGCCACCGTGTGGTTCGCACACGCGTTGTCGCCCCAAAGGCGTATGGCGATTCAGGTCGTCGAGCGGACCCCGACCGGATGCCGAAGCCAGACTTGTTCTGATCCGACGTCTTGGGATTCGATGCCGACCCGTCAAGGCACAGACAGTGATCTTGTGAGGCGTGCTGTCAGAGGCACATTGAGACTCTGCGGATCCGCTTGAGCGGCGGCTGCGCAACCCGTGTCGAACTCCCGCAAGGAAATTACGGTAGTTTTATGTTTTCTCAGGGAAACTGCCGCTGCCGATCCTTATCGAACACCCGGTCGTCAGGATCGAAAACGCGTGGTGGGGGAAGCAGGACTCGAACCTGCGAAGCTTACGCAGGGGATTTACAGTCCCCCCCCTTTGCCGCTCGGGACATTCCCCCAGCGCGTTTTCGATACCTATCGGACACCGCAACGATGATGTTTCCACCGCCGTCGTGACAAAAGCCTTCGGTATCCTGACACGCCTGAGATAGAGGGAGCGCCAGACCCGAAAGCCCAAGGGCTCCAAATCGGAGGGCGTCTTATAGTGGCGAGAAATCCAGAACGCAACGACCGGAAATCGGGCAAATCGGCGCCCTTTTCCGGCAAGGCTCCGCGCGGTGGCGACGGTCCGAAAAAGGCCGGGCCCGGCTCAGGATCGGGCGGTGGCGACCGCGGTGGCCAGGGGGGTGGGTGGAACCCCAATCCGCGCGAGAAGACCTTTGCCGAAAGCCAGCGCGCACCCCGGCCGCAACGTGCGGGGCCGGACGCCGACAACTTCCTGTGGGGCCGCCATCCGGTGGTGGCGGCGCTGGCCAACCCGGCGCGCAAGGGCATGGGTCGCCTGCTGGCCACGGCCGATCGCGCGACCGAGATCGAACGAGACGGACTGGCCCTGCACGGTCACAAGGTCGAGGTCATGGACGCCCAGCTGCTGGACCGGATGCTTCCGGCCGGGGCCGTGCATCAGGGCATGGTGTTCAAGGTGGCGGCGCTGGAAGGGGTGTCGCTGGACGACATCGCCGATCCGGCCGAGGGAATCATCGTCATGCTGGATCAGCTGACCGACCCCCAGAACGTCGGAGCCATCTTCCGCTCGGCGCTCGCGTTCGGCGCACGCGGCATCGTGGTTCAGGATCGGCACTCGCCTGCGCTGGCCGGAGCCCTCGCCAAGGCCTCTGCCGGGGCGACCGAGCGGTTGGCCTGCGCACGGGTGACCAACCTGTCGCGTGCGCTGGAACGGCTGGCGGACCTGGGCTGGCGCGCCGTAGGGCTGGACGGATCATCCGAGGAGACGCTGGAGACCGCGCTGGACGACCGCCCGACGGTGCTGGTCATGGGCTCCGAAGGCGACGGCATCCGCAGGCTGGTCGCCGAACACTGCGACGTGCTGGCCAAGATCCCGATGCCCGGCGGTTTCGAGAGCCTGAACGTGTCCAATGCGGCGGCCGTCGCCCTGTACGAGGCCACCCGCAAGCAGCGCGGCTGACACCCTATCCTCCCCGTCGGCGCACCGACGGGAGGAGACTTGGCGCATCGACGCCCAGCCGCTAGAGAGCCGCGATGGAATTTCTCTCGTCCCCCGAACTCGCCAGCCAGTTGTCGGCTCTCGGCAAGGTGCTCGCCATCGATCTGGTCCTGGCCGGCGACAATGCCGTCGCTGTCGGCCTGGCCGCAGCCGCCCTGCCCCAGGAGCTGCGCCGCAAGGCCATCCTGATCGGCCTGGCCGCCGCCGTGGTGCTGCGGATCGTGTTCGCCCTGGTCACCGTGCAGCTTCTGGCCATCATCGGCCTGCTGATCGCGGGCGGCGTGCTGCTGCTGTGGGTGTGCTGGAAGATGTGGCGCGAGCTTCAGGAAGCGCGCACCCACGACCAGGCCGAGGCGGAAGCCGAACTCGAGCTGGCCCTGGCCATAGAGCACGGCAAGGGGCCGTCCCCTGAGGAAATGGGCCTGAAGCGCAAGACCTTCGGCGCGGCCCTGGTCCAGATCCTGATCGCCGACGTGACCATGTCGCTGGACAATGTGCTGGCCGTCGCGGGCGCCGCGCATGACCATCCTTGGATCATGGTGTTCGGCCTGGTGCTGTCGATCGGCCTGATGGGCGTGGCGGCGACCTACATCGCCAAGCTGCTGAGCAAGTACCGCTGGATCGGCTATGTCGGTCTGGTCATCGTGCTGTACGTCGCCGTGCACATGATCTGGGACGGCTATCGCTCCACCGTGGTGCGGGCCCTCGCCGTGCAGTCGCACAATGCGAGCGCCCCGGCCTTCCTCGATATCTCGGCCGAAGAGGTCCAGAAATCCTGCCGGCCCGAGGTGGGCGAAAAGCTGACGATCTGTCTGGCTCAGAAGGCGATCGCCAAGCCGTAATCCTGTCCCGGGGGGGAAGACCATGAGCCATTTCCGACTGATCGCCGTCGCCTGTCTGTTGGTCGCGGCCTGTGACGAGCCCGCGCCGGAACCGGCTTCGGTGCCCGAGGTCGCGCCCCCTGTTGTAACCACCCCGGAACCGGCTCCGACACCCGCTGTCCTGACCGACCTCGCGGAGACCGATCCCGCCCGCGCCCCGATCGTGGCGGCGCTGGATGCGGCGGTGGCGCGATCGCTGGGCGTACCGGCCAGGGTCAATGTCGAGATCGCGCGGGCCGAGGGCGACTGGGCCTATGTCTCGGGCCCCGCCGTGGCGGCGGACGGCGCCGAGCTCGACCTGTCGAAGACCAACATGGCGCGGGCGGCCGAGGAAGGCATGATGGACGGGACCACCGTCGTCGCCTTGCTGAAGCGCACCGCCGGGGTCTGGGCCATTGCGGAAATGGCCGTGGGACCCACCGACGTCCCCGCCGTCGCCTGGCCCCGGCAGTACGGCGTCAGCCCGGCCCTCGTCGGCATGGAAGAGGCCGAAGGCGGCGACCTTTAAGCCGCCTCCGCCCCGCCAAACCGCTCGGTCCATTCGGCGACCTGCGCGTCCTCGATCTTCTTGAACAGCACCTCGGCGGCCTGGACCGGCCGGCCGACCGGCAGGGCCTGCGTCCAGTCCTCGCCCGGCGCGGGCCATGACAGGTCGGTCGCGCCGACGCTCGCCGCGATCTTCACCGCCGAGAACGGCATCACCGGCGCCGCCAACCGCCCGAACAGGGCGACGAGGTTCAGCCCCATCCGCACCCCCACCGCCGCCTGCGCCGGATCGGTCTTGAACGCGGTCCAGGGCGCGGCGACCTGCAGATATTCGTTGCCCAGAACCCAGACGGCACGGATGGCCTGACAGGCCTTCCTGAACTCCATGGCCTCCAAGGCGGCGGTCGCTTCGGCCAGCCCCGCCTCGACATCGGCTATCAGCTTAGCCTCGACCGGGCCGGGCTCACCGCCATCCGGCAAGACCCCGCCGAACTTGGATTCCGTGAACTTGACGATCCGGTTGACGAAATTGCCCAGGACGTCAGCCAGGTCCTTGTTCGTCGTCGACTGGAACTGTTCCCAGGTGAAGGCCGCGTCCGACCCCTCGGGTCCATAGGCCGTCAGGTGCCAGCGCCAGTAGTCGGCGGGCAGCAGCTCCAGCGCCTGATCCATGAAGACCCCGCGCTTGCCGGACGTCGAGAACTTGCCGCCGTACCAGTTCAGCCAGTTGAAGGCCTTGAGCTGATCCACCGTCTTCCACGGCTCGCCCGAACCGATGATGGTGGCCGGGAAGCTGACGGTGTGGAAGGCGACGTTGTCCTTGCCCATGAACTGGACGTAGCGGACGTCGTCCGCGCCCTCGTCGGTCCGCCACCAGTCGCGCCAGGTCCCCCCATTGGCCTCGGCCCATTCCTCGGTCGCGCCGATGTATTCGATCGGGGCGTCGAACCAGACGTAGAAGACCTTGCCCTCCATGCCCGGTCGCGGCCCGCCGTCGGGGCCCACGACCGGCACGCCCCAGGCCAGGTCGCGGGTGATGCCCCGGTCGATCAGGCCTTCGTCCAGATGCTTGTAGGCGATCGACTTGGCCAGGGGCTGCCAGCCGGTCTTGCCGTCGACCCAGGCCCGGATCTGGGGCTCGATCTTCGTCTGCAAGAGATACAGGTGTCGCGTATCGCGCACCTCGATGTTCCGGCTGCCGGAGACCGATGAATAGGGATCGATCAGGTCGGTCGGGTCCAGCAACCGCCCGCAGTTGTCACACTGATCCCCGCGCGCCTTGGGATAGGCGCAGTGCGGGCACGTCCCCTCGACATAGCGGTCGGGCAGGAACCGCGCGTCATCGACCGAATAGACCATCTGGTCCACCCGCTCCTCGATCAGGCCGTTGGCCTCCAGCGCGTGCGCGAAATGCTGGGTCAGGCGGTGGTTCGGCGCATTCGACGACCGGCCGAACCAGTCATAGCTCAGGCCGAACGCCTCGCCCGCCGCCTTCTGGATCTGGTGCTGTTCGTCGCAATAGGTGCGCACGTCCTGGCCGGCGGCGGCAGCGGCCAGCTCGGCCGGCGTGCCATGCTCGTCGGTGGCGCAGATATACAGGACCTCATGGCCCTGCCCCCGCTTGAACCGCGCCCAGACGTCGGCCGGCAGCATCGATCCGGCCAGATTGCCCAGATGCTTGATGCCGTTGATGTACGGCAGGGCCGAGGTGATCAGGATGCGGGCCATGGGAATCCGGAAGCGAAGGGAGCGGACGCATATAGAGCGGGTGGCCGGTTGCTCAAAATGCTGATGGGTGGGATGGGCGGATTGCGGCTGTGCGGCCTTGCTCGAAAGTAAGAACTTGCGGTGTCACAGAAGCAGGATCAGCAGACATGCAGGTGTTAACACCTTGTGGTAGTTAGAGCATTTAGGGGCGCACCCCACGGAGCACAGTATGAGAGCAACAGTCCGCACAATCAGCGTTGTCGGGGCGGTGATCACTGCCGCTCTTGTGGCGACGTCGGCAAGCTCACAGATTGATCAACAGGCGGCACGTCCGGAGTACGCGGAGCCACGGGTCTACTCCGCTGCAGAAGCCGTCCGTGACGTAAACGAAGCTGGGCCGTCGGGTCTTCCCGGCCAGTTCGCCTTCGTCGTCAAGGGCGGTGGACGAGATGGTGAACGTGTTTTCCTTAATTCTGCTCTCGACTATCGAGATGTCGATACGCTGACGGTCGCGTTGAGCGGGCCTGTCGCCTCCTCCGTGGCGAACCAACTTGAAGGTCCGCCAGAGCGTCGCCTTATCGGCAGGACTATCGTGGTCAATGGCGTCGCCCGTCGTGTTCGCATCAATGTCTTGGCAAATGGCCAACCTACCGGTCAGTTCTATTTTCAAACCCACGTCACCGTTGTCCACGCTGATCAGATTTTCGTTGTCCCCGGCGCGGCTCTCCCGCTCACAGTAAGTCGGTGAGGCAGAATGTCTGACTTGCGGTGACCAGCCTATGGTTCCTCCACGGGTCGCTATCGGTCATCTCCCCACTTTCGTCATTCCGGGCGCCGCGCAGCGGAGACCCGGAACCAAGCGGCGGCTTAGCCAAGCGAAGGCGACCCGAAGGGCGGCGCGTAGCGCCAAATGCTGGATACAGATGCGTTCGTGACAGGTTCGCGCTTTCGCGCGCCGCCTCGTTCCGGATCTACGGCTCGCTGCGCTCGCCTTCGCCCGAAATGACGGAAGCAGAAGGAGGCCCCGTTAAGCCTGCGCGAACAGCAGCCGACCCTCGCCCATCCGCTCGCGCAGGGCCGGCAGGTCGGTGTGGGCCACAGAGAAACACCCGTACGACCGCCCCAGCTTGCCTTCGCGGGCCAGGAAGTCGGGGTCGGCGTAGTCGGCGCCGTGGATGATGATGGCCCGCTCGCGGGCCATGTTGTTGGAATATTCCAGCCCGTCCAGCAGGACATTGGGCCCCTGTTGCGAGCCCCAGCCCGCGCCGGCGGTCGAATAGGCGCCGACCGAGGACATGAAGCTTTCGGGGGTGTTGGAGAAGGTGCGGGCGTATCCCGAATGCTCCGGGTCCGAGCCCCGGCCGTGGCAGGTGCGGAAGGCCGTGACCTGACCCGAATACAGATCGACCTCGTAGAACCGCTCTTCGCCCGAGAATTTCTGGAAATCGACCAGATACATCCGGTCGCGCAGGGGAATGCGGCGGTGATGCACGTCCAGCGCCTGCATGGCGCGCTGCATCAGTTCGGGGCGGACCCGGCGATAGGGATCCAGCGGCGGCGGGGCGGCGCGCTCATAGACGATGCGCGGCGCGGGCGGGGCGACGGGCGCGGGAACCGGAACAGCCTGGGCGAGTTGAACCGGAGCCTGAACGGCTTGATTGGTGGCACAGCCGGCGAGCATCGCCGAACCGCCCAACACAAGTCCTCGCCTTGATAGCCGCATGCGACGCCCCTCGCGCGGTTGATCCAAGTGGCTGTTTGTCACCGAAGATCAGGTTTTACACAACCTGCGCCTTGGCGCGCGGCCCTTCCCATCTATGGTGAAATCCGGGTTTCGGGAGAAAATGATGATCAAGCTTAACGTGGCGGTGCCGGCATTGTGGCTGGTTCTGGCGACAGGGGTGGCCGCGCAAACGCCCGCCTCGCCGACGGTTTCACCCGATGCGGGAACGACGTTCGTGCAAGTGGGGCGACTTCTGGCCGACCCCGCGACGGGTGTTGTGCAGCGCGATAAAACTCTCGTGATCGCCGGCAACCGCATCGTCGAAATCCGCGACGGCTTCGTCGGACAGGGCAATGTCGTCGATCTGAGGGACGATTTCGTCCTGCCCGGCCTGATCGACAGCCACGTCCACCTGACCAGCCAGCAGAACCCTAACGGCCGTCTGGAAGAGGTCACCCAGTCGAACGCCGAACAGGCGATGGTCGGGGCCGGCTATGCCCGCAAGACCCTGATGGCCGGCTTCACCACCGTGGCGGACCTGGGCGCGTCCAACGAGGCCATCTTCGCCCTGCGTGACGCGGTCCGGCGCGGCGACGTGGCCGGTCCCCGCATCATCGCCGCCGGATCGTCCGTCTCGATCCACGGCGGTCATGGAGACATCAACGGCTTCCGCGAAGACGTCATGCATCTCTTGTCGCCCGAAAGCGTCTGCTCCGGAGCCGACGACTGCATGCGTGCGGTCCGGCTTCAGGTCCGTTCGGGCGCCGACATCATCAAGATCACCGCGACCGGCGGCGTCCTGTCCAACACCGCCGCGGGCCTGTCACAGCAGTTCTCCGACGAGGAACTGGCCGCCATCGTCGGCGCCGCGCACCGCATGGGCCGACAGGTGACCGCCCACGCCCACGGCGTCGACGGCATCAACGCGTTCCTGCGGGCCGGCGGCGACTCGATTGAGCACGGTACCTATCTGGACGACGAATCGATCCGCCTGTTCCGGCGCGAAGGGACGTATCTGGTGCCCACCCTGCTGGCCGGCGACTTCGTGGCCCGGATCGCCTCGGGGCCGACCAATTTCTTCACCCCGGCCCAGACCGCCAAGGCGCTCGAAGCTGGGCCAAAGATGCTGGACATGGCCCGCCGCGCCCATGACGGCGGCGTCCGCATCGCCTTCGGCACCGACACCGGCGTCTCGGCGCACGGCGACAACGCCCAGGAATTCGCCCTTCTGGTCCGCGCCGGAATGACCCCGCTTGAGGCCATCCAGTCCGCCACCGTCGGGGCGGCGGCACACCTGAGGATTTCGGATCAGGCCGGCCGCATCGCCGTCGGAATGCCCGCCGACATCGTCGCCGTGTCGGGTGACCCGCTCAGCGACGTCACCGCGCTGGAAGACATGGACTTCGTGATGAAGGGCGGCGTCGTCTACCTTGATGAGTGACGCGGACTAGACCCGGGATCTGCACACGGGCAACGACGCGATTTAGGGTCTGTACTCAGTTTCACCGGCTCGAATTTTCGTCATCCTCGGGCTCGTCCCGAGGATCCGGAAACGCCGTCGTCAGCCATGACTGGAGCTGCCGACGTCTTGTATCAAAAACACCGCCTCATGGCACCAGCGTGAGTCTGGATCCTCGGGACGAGCCCGAGGATGACGAACGAGATGATGCCTATAAAACTCTAGATCTTTTGGTAGGAATTATTTCTTCTTCGACCCTTGAATAGATGCCTGCCCTCCCCACCTGTGCTGTCGAGTTTTCACGTCCTGACGCCAGGTGCCCGCGTCCGCTTGCCAAGGGAGATTTCCGATAATGTGGCGGGCGCCGCCACGCCGATCCGGTAACCTGTTGATTTCGCAGCGTTCGACTTGCGACCCAATGGCGGTTTGGCGGTTTGGCGGCCTGTTTCTGGACCGCCAGCCGCCACGGGGTCGGCTCCGGCGAAGGGCGGCCGGTCGCTCCCGGCCGTGCCTCAGCCGATCCGCCGCGCGACCCGCACGAACCGCCCGGTCAGCAGGACCGACGATACCAGACTGGCGATGATCACCGCCCAGACCAGGCCGTCCACGCCCAGCCTGTGCCCCAGCACCCAGCCCAGCGGCATCATCACCAGGGTATAGGCCCCGAAATGCATGATCGTGGGCCACCAGACATCGCCCGCCGCCCGGTTGGCCGAGGCCGACACCACCTGGATCCCGTCCGCCACGAAGAACAGCGTCGCCAGCACCAGCGCCGGGGTCACCACCGCCAGCAGCAGCGGATCGCGATTATAGGCGCTGGCCACCCACGGAGCCGTCGCCCACAGTCCCAGCGCGACCAGCACCGTCAACAGGCTGACAACGCCCAGTCCGACCAGCCCGGCCCGCAGCACGCCCGGCCCGTCCCCTGCCCCGTAAGCCCGCCCGACCAGCACCGCCGTCGCCGCCGACATCCCCATGGGCACCATGAAGACGATCGCCGACACATTCAGCACGATGGCCCAGGCCGAGGTCTCGATCGCCCCCAGCTGGCCCGCGATGAAGGTCATGGCCGCGAACGCCCCGACCTCGATGAAATAGCTCGATCCGGCTCCGTATCCGACCTTCCTCTGCTCACGCTCGGCGGCGATATCGCCTACCGGTTTGGCAAACACCCCCAACGCCCGCGCCTCGGGCAGCCGCACGATATAGACCACCAGGAACACCGCCAGCGACGTCCGCGCCGCAAACGTCGCCCAGGCCGAGGCCGCCGCTCCGTCGATCCCGAGCCCCAGCACATCCGGCACCAGCAACAGGTTGAGCGCCAGATTGACCCCGTTGGCGATCCACATCGCCCACATCCCCGGCTTGGGCTTGTGCAGGGCCTCCAAGAAGAACTGCGCCGCCACACTGACCAGATAGCCGGGCATCGACAGGGCGAAGATGCGCAGGGCCGGCGAAGACCCCTCAGCGAGACCATCCGCCAGCCCCGCGTGCCTCAGCCCCAGCGGCCCCAGCAGCCACAGCACGATCATCGCCCCGACGCCGAGTTGCAGCGAATAGACCAGGCCCCGCCTCAGCACCGCCCCGACCTCGGCCCGACGCCCCTCGCCCAGCATCCGGGCGGTCATCACCTGCACCCCCATCATCAGGCCGACCGCCGTGGTCACGACGATGCTCATGGGGGCCAGGGCCAGGGACGAATAGGCCAGCTCCTCGCTGGACCAGTTTCCGACCACGATCACGTCGGTCAGCCCCATGGTCATGATCCCCAGCCGCGCCAGGATCACCGGCCAAGCGAGATGCAGCAGGTCTTTCGTCGCGGATCGTGTAGCGGGGCTCAACATGGGACGCGGGAGGGACCACGGGCGGGGCTGCGGGTCAACCGTCTCCCT
>NZ_JAEMRD010000210.1 GCF_016463485.1 Brevundimonas sp. | reverse complement strand
GGCCTGGGCTTCGGGCGGCAGCGGCTGGGTCGCCACGAAGGCTGAGACGAGAGTCGCGAAGGCGTCGGCCTTGGGCTGAGATTTGGCGACGATGGCGTCGGCGTCGGCATTGGCCTTTGCCGTATCCGCGCCGGCGGCGGTCTTGGCGGCCGTCAGCTCTGCGCTCATGGCCTGCATGTCGGCACCGAACGCCTCGCCCGCCGTCTGGAGGTCGGCCTCGGTCGGCGCGGCGGCAGGGGCGGCGGGTGTGGTCGGGGCAGGAGCGGTCTGGGCGAAGGCGGGAGCGGCCATGGCCAGAACGGCGACGGCGGCGAGAATGCGGGCGGACATGGACGAACTCCGGGAGGGACAGACTGAACAGGGGAGCCCGGCTCCCCACCGGCGCAAGGTGGCGGATATTTCCGGCGGCGGCGAGACCCTTTCCGGCGAACAGGGGTCTGATAGGGTCGCGGCATGATCCGGTCGCTCGTCTCCGTCGCCGCGCTCGCCCTGGCCTGTTGCCCGGCGACCACCCAGGCCCAGGCCCCGGGACGGCCCTATGCGGTTCAGGGATCATGCGGTGGCGTTCGCGCGACGACCGTGCGGATGGCCGAGAACTATTGCCTCGGCCGGGTCTGGCAGCGAACGGGCGGCGACGGCCCACGGATGCCGCGCGGCCTGTTGCAACTGTCGGATACCGACTGGCTGATCACCGACCTGGGCACCTGGGACGCAGGGCGAGGCGCGCTGTGGCGGATGAGCGTCCGGGGCGAGGCCGTGGTCTGGACCCGGCTGATGCGCGGCCTGTCCATGCCGCACACGATCGCGCGCGGGCCGGACGGCCGCATCTATCTGGCCGAGATGAGCCGTATCCTCGCCTTCGATGCGGACCGACCCGAGGCGGCGGTCGCGGTGGTCGATAGCCTGCCCGACAACCGGCTGCACGAGAACCGCCATCCGCTGTCCAGCTTCATCTTCGACGGGGACGGGGCCCTGCTGGTCAATGTCGGGGCACCGTCGGATCGCTGCCTGACCCCCGCCGGCCGGCCCATCGCCGATCCGTCGGGCCAGTGTGCGCAAGGGGCGGAACAGGCCATGGTGCGGCGATACGCCATGACCGGGGCGGGGCGGTGGAGCGCGACCTGGACCGCCTATTCCACCGGCCTGCGCAACTCCGTGGCCATGGTCCGGCATCGGTCGGGGGCGATCTATCAGGGCGAGAACTCGGTCGATCTGACCACCGCCAACCGGCCGTTCGACGAGATCAACCGGCTGACGACGGGGGCCCACTACGGCTGGCCCTACTGCACCGACATGGCCACCGCCCTGCCCGGCTGGACGACGCGACAGGCGCGGTGCGGCCAGAGGACCCCGCCCGTCTCACTTCTGCCGCCTCATGCAGCCCCTCTGGCCATGCTCTACTACGACGGGGCGATGTTCCCCGAACTGCGCGGACGGATGCTGATGAGCTGGCACGGCCATCGCCAGGCGGCCGGCCGGATCGTGGCCATCGAGACCGATGCGAACGGCGCGCCCCTGACCGAAACCCGTGCCCTCTATGCCGTCTATCCACGTGGTGCCCTGGCCTATCCGTCCAGCGCGCCCGCGCCCCGGGCCCGGGTCCTGACGCCGGGCTGGAATGCGGTGGCGGGCTCCCACCCGATGGGCGCACCCGTCGGAATGGCGGTGGCGCGCGACGGCTCGATCTGGGTCGTCGACGACCGCAATGCCGCGATCCTGCGGATCGCCCGCCCCTGAAACCTCGGGCCCAAACGAAAAGAGCGGCCCGTCTTTCGACGGACCGCCCCAGTTCGGTACCCTCGGAGGCCCCGCAAGGCCCCCTCGGCAAGTCTTAGCCGCGTTCGCCGGGCTCTTGAGCGTAGCCCGAGCTCGAACCGGTCGCCGCAGGAGCGGAGTAGGTCGGAGCGGCGGGATAGCTGGCCGGAGCCGAGTAGCCGTTGTCGGCAGGCACGGCCGGAGCCAGGTAGCCGGTGTCGGCGGGCGGAGCCATGTCGCCCGAATAGGCGGGCGGCGAGGCCACGTCGCAGCAGTGCTCGTCCGGATGATCGGGACCGGCGGGCGTGAAGTGGATTTCCGGCGGGGCCACGGACACTTCCGACGGACGGACGTGGACGTCGGGCGCTTCCAGATAGACCTGGGCGGGCGCGACCTGAACCGGCGGGGCGTCGACGTAGATCGGCGGGCCCTGGATGTAGATGGCCGGCGACGGTGCGAACACCGGAGCCGAAGAGATGCGCAGGCCGGGGGCGCGGACCCGGATCGGCGGTGCGGGCGGACGGACCGTGTAGAACGGCACGTTGATCACCGGCACGTTGCATTCGCAGTTGCGGTCGTAGATGGTCGCGCCACCGCCGCCCCAGCGTTCGCCCTCGACGAAGGAAACCTGCGTCGGGGTCGCAACCGCGGAAGAGCCCGTGGCCGCTTCGTCTGCAGCGAAGGCCGAGCCGGCCGCCGTTGCCATTGTGGCGCCCAGCGCCATGATCAGAACTGATTTCACTTTGATGTCTCCCCAGTCACCTGAACCTTACTGAAGCATGAACGGCAACGGTTTGGCTTGCACCCAACGAGACGCAAACCAATGATTTTTTTCGCGTTGCAGGAGAGTGACACCAACGCTTTGGAGAATTCCTTGAGATTGTTCCCCTGGGAGACCATCTGATGCCTCCCGCGTTCACCAAGACTCGTCACGAAGCAGGCCCTGCAATGACCTTCGCCGACCCGAAATCGACTTCCACAGGCTCCGATCACGAGGACGTGATCATGGAGGGGTCGGACGCCGGCTTCATGTCCGACGTTATCGAGACCTCCAAAAGCGTGCCGGTCATCGTCGATTTCTGGGCCACCTGGTGCGGGCCCTGTCGCCAGCTGACCCCGGCGCTTGAAAAGGCCGTACGCGCGGCCGGCGGCAAGGTCCGTCTGGTCAAGATCGACGTCGACAAGAACCCCGCCTATGCGGGCCAGCTGCGGGTCCAGTCGATCCCCACCGTCTATGCCTTCGTCAACGGCCAGCCGGTCGACGGTTTCCAGGGCGCGGTGCCCGAAAGCCAGATCAGGGCCTTCATCGACAAACTGACCGGCGGGAGCGGCGAGAACGCCGATGTCGAGCAGCTGTTGTCGCTGGGCGAGGAATCGCTGGGACTCGAGGACTTCGGCGGTGCCGCCCAGGCCTTCGCCCAGGTTCTGACCCTCGACCCCGAGAACCTCAAGGCCATCGCCGGCATGGCCCGGGTCTATCTGGCGTCGGGTGATGCGGAACAGGCGGCCCAGACCATCGCCATGGCACCGGAAGGGTCGTCCGACCCGGCGGTGCAGAGCGTCCGCGCCCAGCTGGCCCTGATGGCGGCCGCTCCCGGCGGCGAGGCCGAGGCCCTGAAGGCCCGCGTCGCCGCCGATCCGACCGATCACCAGGCCCGCTATGACCTGTCGCTCGCACAGGCCGCCGAAGGTGACCTGAAGGGTGCCGTGGACAGTCTTCTGGCCATCGTCGCCGCCGATCGCGAATGGAACGAGCAGCAGGCCAGGAAGCAGTTGCTGGTGGTGTTCGAGGCGGCCGGACTGGCCAGCGACGTCTCGAAGGACGGCCGTCGTCGCCTGTCCTCCATCCTGTTCGCATGAGGAAGCCGACGATGGCCCAGGGCTATGTGAAGGCGTCGGACCTGCCGCAGGTCATTCCGGTCTTCCCCCTGCCGGGGGCGATACTGCTGCCGCGCGGCCAACTGCCGCTGAATATCTTCGAGCCGCGCTATCTGAACATGATCGACGACGCCATGGCCGGGGACCGGA